>CAKMLH010000009.1 GCA_927797855.1 uncultured Clostridia bacterium
GAGCACAGCATTGCCAACATGTAGTTTATTCCTGCAGGAATCTTTGCCAGCAGCAATCAGCTGTTCACAGCTCTTTCGGGTGTGGGAAGTGATGCACTTTCAAATCTGACCTGGTCAGGAATGTTTATATCCAATCTGCTCCCTGTGACCCTGGGGAATCTAATAGGAGGGGCAGTTTGCGTGGCAATTGGGTATTATACTGCTTTGGCAGATAATAAATAAAAATTAAACAGAGGTAAAAAAAATGAACGAAAAACAACTAACGGTGCGCGGACTGATTATCGGCGCAATCGGCAGTGTTATTCTTACAATGAGTTCAATGTTTATAGCATTGAAACTCAGCTCACTGCCTTGGCCGATCATGTTCGTTGTCCTTGTTTCGATGTTCGTTCTGAAGCTCATGGGAAATACCAATCTCCAGGAGATCAATGTTACTCAGACTGCAATGTCTGCAGGAGCAATGGTGGCCGGAGGACTGGCTTTCACCATTCCGGGCATCTGGATTTTAAATCCGGAGGCTGAAATTTCAATTCCTGTGCTCCTTGCAGTTACGCTGGGAGGAGTTGTTCTGGGACTGATTTTCACAGCTCTGTTCAGAAAGTATTTTATCGAAACAAAGGACCTTCCCTATGCAATGGGACAAGCTGCAGCTGCGACACTTGAAGTAGGCGACAGTGACAGAAAAAAAGCCGGCCTTCTTTTCGTATCCATGGCAATTGCAGGGATATTTACAGCCCTGAGAGACTGGCTGCAGAAAATACCGGCCACACTTATAAGCAGCAGAATGGCCGGAACCTACGGCTCTCTTGCCGGTGTATGGTTATCTCCTATGCTAATATCAATAGGCTACATAATAGGTCCTGTCGTAATAGGAGTCTGGTTCCTCGGAGCGCTCATAGGCGACTTCGGAATACTTGTAGGCGGTACTGAGCTTGGTCTCTGGGATTCTGCTGAGGCAGCAAACATCAAATCATCCCTTGGTATCGGACTGATGGTAGGTACAGGTCTTGGAATTCTTGTAAAAGGAATTATTCCCAAGGCAAAAGACATTTTCGGCTCCATGTTCATTAAGAATAAGCTTGGTGATACATTTATCGACATGAGATGGGCGCCATTTGTTATGATTGTAATTGCAGCTGTATTCACCTTTGTAACAGATATGGGAATTCTCGCATCTGTCATTACAATTTTAGGTGCGTGGCTTGCAACTTCAATGTCTGCGCAGTGCGTAGGACAATCGGGAATCAATCCTATGGAAATTTTCGGCATAATAGTGCTGCTGGCTGCGAAGGCACTTTCAAACATAGGCGGAGCAGAGGCATTCTATGTGGCGGCAGTCGTTGCTGTTGCCTGCGGCCTCGTGGGCGATGTCATGAACGACTTCAAAGCCGGACAGATTCTTCACAGCGATCCAAAGTCACAATGGATTGCTGAAGTGGTAGGTGCCCTCATAGGAGGAGCTGTTTCAGTTATTATTCTCGCCGTGATACTTAAAGCCTACGGAGGAGAAGCCTTCGGAGGAGAAATGTTTCCGGCAGCACAGGCATCTGCAGTTGCGGCAATGGTAGGCGGAATTTCACATGTTCCCGCATTTATCATCGGCCTTGTTGCTGCGGTAATCCTGTACTGCGTAAACTTTCCTGTTATAACATTGGGACTTGGAGTATATCTGCCGTTCTACCTTTCGGCGACTGCATTCATTGGGGGCGTCATAAGATTTGTATTGGACAGGGCAGTTCCGTCCTTTGAAAAGGAAGGCAGAGGTACTATTATTGCTTCCGGACTTCTGGGAGGAGAATCCATAGTAGGTGTTATTATTGCAATTGTAATGGCGGTACAGATTATCGCCTGATATAAGGGGAAACTTTAATGGGAGAAAGAGTTGTCATTATAGACGGTAACAGCCTGATTAACAGAGCATATTACGCGATGCAAAGACCTATGATTACCCGTGAGGGAATTTATACTCAGGGCATATATGGTTTTTTGAATATGCTGACTAAGATAAGAGAGGACTATAAGCCTGAGTATCTTACAGTGGCCTTTGACCTTAAGGCTCCTACCTTCAGGCATCTGGAATATAAGGAGTATAAAGCAGGAAGAAAGCCTATGCCTCCTGAGCTTGCCATGGAGATACCGCTGCTGAAAGAAATTCTTCAGGCCATGAATATACCTATTCTTGAACTTGAAGGCTTTGAAGCTGACGATATAATCGGAACAGTTGCAAGGCAGGCAGAGGAAAGAGGTCTTGATCCTTTAATTGTTACGGGGGACAAAGATGCTCTGCAGCTGGCTACAGATAAAACCAAGGTTCTCATTACAAAGAAAGGTGTTACCGACTTTGAACTCTTTGACCACCATAAGATGATTGAAAGGTATAATCTCACTCCGACTCAGTTCATTGACCTTAAGGGACTGATGGGGGATTCATCGGATAATATTCCGGGGATCCCCGGAGTGGGTGAGAAAACAGGAATAAAGCTTCTTGAACAGTTCGGTTCTATAGAAAATATGCTGGAAAATACGGAGCAGATTTCCCGTGACAGCCTCCGGAAAAAAGTGGAGGAGAATGCACAGCTTGCCCTTATGAGCAAGCAGCTTGCTACAATAAACAGGTTTGTCCCCATAGATTTTGAATTTGAGACCTTAAGGGAAGTAGAACCTGATTATGACCGCCTTATAGAACTTTACAGGAAACTTGAATTCAACAGTTTCCTGAAAAAAATGAAAATGCCGTCTCAAAGATCAATTGAAAATGAAAAGCTGCCTGAGCCGAAAAAAACAATATTAAAGTCGGAAGATGAACTGAAAATGCTTAATGCTCTGAAAGGTCAGGAGATTTTCATAAAGGTTTTCGGTGATTACGGGCATGTAAGAAAACCTGAAATCCAGGGGATTTTCCTGATGACGGGTGAGGCTGCTTTCTATATTGACTGCACATGTGTAAATATAGCGGAATCTGTAAAGCATATTGACAGCCTGGACCTTTTATTTACGGGCCATGATTTAAAGGACGATATCTTCTCCCTTATGTGTTTTGGCCTGGGTAATTTTAAAATTGTTTATGATACAGCTATTGCAGAGTATGTTATTGACGCATCAAGAAGCAAGTATGACTTGAAAACTCTTGCTTTGGAAAAACTTCACCGTGACCTTCCGGGTGAGGATGATTTTCTCTCATCACACAGCCAGATTGATATGTTTGATGACAGTTCAAGTGCTTTTGCAGGTTACGGAGCCCTTCTTGGAGGAATTACGTCCATGTTAAGGGAATGTCAGCAGCCTGAAATTGATAAAATGGGCCTCGGTAAAGTCCTGTATGATGTTGAACTGCCCCTTATAGAGGTACTGGCCTCAATGGAGGTAAGCGGTGTAAGAGCGGACAGAAATTTCATAGATGAATTCGGAAAACAGCTTACTGATAAAATCAAGCTCCTGGAACTTCAGATTTACGATTATGCCGGATGTGGATTCAATATAAATTCACCGGTACAGCTTGGAAGCATTCTTTTTGAAAAGCTGCAGCTCCCATCGGGCAAAAAAACCAAACGAGGATACAGCACCGGAGCAGAGATACTGGAAAAAATCAGAGACAAACATCCCATCGTTCCTGCAGTACTGGAATACAGAAACCTTACAAAACTTAATTCCACATATGTGGAAGGACTGAAACCTCTGATAGCAGCTGACGGAAGAATTCATGCACATTTCCAGCAGACTGTTACAGCAACGGGCAGAATAAGCTGCACTGAACCTAACCTGCAGAATATTCCTATAAGGCAGGAACTGGGCAGGAAGCTCAGAAGTGCTTTTGAAGCTCAGGAGGGATATACCCTTATCGGGGCAGATTATTCACAGATTGAACTCAGAGTGCTTGCTCATCTTTCCCAGGACGAAAGCCTTATTGAAGCTTTTAATAACGGGGAGGACATTCACAGGATGACCGCCGCAAGAGTTCTGGGAATTCCTGCTGACCAGATTACTGTATCTGACAGAAGCCGTGCCAAAGCAGTTAATTTTGGCGTAATTTACGGAATGAGCGGATTCGGACTCAGTGAAGAACTGCACATCACACGAAAAGAAGCAGAGGAATATATAAACGAATACTTTAAAAAGCATAAAAAAGTCAAGGAGTATATGGACGGACAGATTGCAAAAGCTAAAGAAACCGGGTATTCAGAGACTATCCTGGGTAGGAAAAGGGCAATACACGAGATAACGGCATCTGCATATATGGTTCGTCAGCTGGGCGAGAGACTTGCTATGAACAGCCCTATTCAGGGAAGTGCAGCGGATATTATCAAGGTTGCAATGCTGAAGGTTTACAGAGAGCTTAAGGAAAAGCATCCTGATGCAAGGCTTATTCTTCAGGTTCATGATGAACTTATAATCGAGTCTCCTGATGATGAGCTTGACCAAATAAGAGAGCTGCTTAAAAGAAATATGGAAAATGCTATGGATCTGTCAGTTAAACTTGCTGTTGATGTAAATACAGGGCATACATGGTACGACCTTAAGTAGAGAGTGGATAATATGAGAGTAATCGGACTTACAGGGGGAACGGGCTCCGGCAAATCAACCGTTTCCGCTTATTTAAAAAAAAGAGGATGCTGTATAATTGATGCAGACGAAATTGCAAGGCAACTTACATCGCCGGGGGGAGAAGCCCTTGACCCCATAAGGGAAAAGTTCGGTGACTATGTTTTTTATGACAATGGAATTCTGGACAGAAAAAAACTCGGTAATATTGTCTTTAATGATGAAGAAAAGCTTAAAATCCTTGAGGAAATTACCACGAAGATTGTTATCAGAAAAATTACCGATAAAATTCATCAAATGAAAGAATCGGGATATGAAGGAATTGTAATTCTCGATGCACCCCTTCTGTTTGAATTTGGAATGGAAGGTTTAGCCGATGAAAACTGGCTTGTAATATGCGACAGAGAAAGAAGAATAAAGCGGCTGGAAAACAGAGACGGTCTGTCACGACGGGAGATTACAGACCGCATGGCAAACCAGTTAAGCGATGAGAAAAAAATGGATATGGCGGATCAGTCTATTGACAATTCCGGAAGTATAGATGATCTGTACTGCAAAATAGACCAACTTATCGAGAGGATAAAAAATGAAAATAATTAGCAAAGATAAGATATCTGCTTTTTTAAAGAAATATTGGATAGGTATTCTGGCTGCAGTTCTTGTAATTGCAGTTATAGCATCCAGTGTGGAAATATACAAGGAAGAGGTTCTGAACATAGACCCGGACATTGAGTATAAGGAACAGAGCACTCTATACCTCCCGTCAGAGAATATAGATACATTCAATCCTGTAATCTCTCAGAGCCAGGATGTATACTACCTTTCAAAACTCATATACAACAGTCTTTTTACATTTGATGAGCAGCTGAATGTCGTTCCTGAACTTGCCTATGAGTACACTGTAGACACGGAGCGAGCTTATATAGAAGTAAAGCTGAAAAATGGCGTAAAGTGGCATAACGGCAAAAAGCTTACTGCTTCAGATGTTGCTTTTACAGTAAGTGCCATGAGAGCAGCAGGCACAAACTGTCCGTACTATAACAAGGTAAAGAAGATAAATTCAGCTTTTGCCAAGGGAAACGATACCGTTGCAATATATTTTAACAATAATTATAATTGTTCCCTTGACGACCTTACGTTCCCAATTGTGCCTTCTTCACAGTATAGCAGTGCAGGTGCATTTGTCGCTGCAAAAGATGACTTCAAGCCTGTTGGAACGGGGCAGTATAAATATAAATCATATAATAAAAAGAAACAGCTGAGGCTGACAGCAAATAAAAATTATTTTGGCCAAAAAGCTGACAGAAACATTACAGTAACCCTTCTTCCTGACAGAGATCTGGCTGCAAATATGATGGAGATAAACAGTGTTACCTGCTATGTGGATTCTTCTTCCAACAGAAAATCCTCTGCTTCAGACAGGGGATATCAGATACTGGACATTCCTTCAAACAATGTGGAGTTCCTCGTATTTAATACACGAAGTTCTGTTCTGGCACAAAAGGATATGCGCAAGGCACTGGCGTACGGAATTGATGTGAGCAAAATTCTGGACAATGCCTATATGGGTGACGGAATCCTTACAGATACCATATATTACCCGAATTTTTTAGGTGTGACAGACACTTTAAAAGATTACTCCTATGACCTGAAAAAGGCAGAGCAGCTTGTTTCCAGCCTTGGATTCAGAGATGTAAACGGAGACGGCGCCAAAGAAAACCCTCAAGGGCAGAAATTTACTCTGAAGATACTTGTAGATAAAAAAAATGCTACCAGAAATTCCGCGGCGCAGATCATAAAAAATAATCTTGATACATTGGGTTTAGATGCCTATGTGGAGTCCCTTCCCCGTGCAGAATACAATCAGGCAATCAAGAGAAAAGACTTTGATATTCTGGTGACAGGTTTTACAATAGAAGAAAACTATGATTTGAGAAACTTCTTTAACGGCAGTAATGACTGGGGCTATTACAATTATGATCTGTTTATGAAGTCAAGGGAGCTGGACAGGCTTTACACTCCTGATGAATACAGAGCAAAATACAGAGAGCTTAAAGATGCACTTATTGATGAACTCCCGTATTATCCCCTTTGCTATAAGAAAATGAGTCTTATAGGAGTAGATACTTTTAAGGCTGAAAAACTGCCTATGTTTAACAACATATATAAAAACTGCGATACCTGGAGCTGGAGTGTCATAGTGGAAAAAAATAATGATGAGGAAGATAAAAACACATTGAAAAACTGATTTCTTTATGATATTATTGTAATGTTATTTGCAACATTTAGCCGGCGTGATGGAATTGGCAGACGTGCGGGACTCAAAATCCCGTGGTGGCAACACCGTATGGGTTCGACCCCCATCGCCGGCACCATTTAATAAAAAGGATCTTACTTGAGAGGAGAATAAACAATGAAAGCATTAGTTAACCTGTTGCCTTTAATTCTGTTAATTGTGATCATGTACTTCTTTATGATCAGACCACAGAGAAAAAAAGATAAGCAGATTCAGGATATGAGAAAAAGTCTGCAGGTGGGAGATGAAATCGTTACTATCGGAGGTATCTGCGGAAAGATAATCAAAACAAAGGATGAATCTTTTATAATTCAGGTAGGAGCAGACAAGGTAAAGTTTGAAATGATGAGATGGGCTGTTTCATCTGTTACAAAACCTTCACCTAGACGTGAAGTAGCTGACGACATAACTGAAGAAGAGTCGCCGAAGAAGGTTATGCCTAAGAGATTAAGAAAATCCTCTGAGGTTGAGGAAATTGAAGCTGAAGATAAAGCTGCAGCTGAAAAAGAAGAAAAACCTGAAGAATAGTAAAATGTTACATCTTGCCCTCGGACTTGTACAGTCCGAGGGCTTTTTTACTAAAAATGTTGAAAAACAGGCAAATTTACTTGTATCATAAGCCAAAAAGTAGTACAATAAAATGTAAAATAAAATGCCCCATTATGGGCATTATTAGATTTTAATATATGAGAGGTTTTTAAAAAATGAATGTAAATGTAAAGCGTGGACTGGCCGTTCTTATAATTATAGCTTTGATTTTCGGCTGGTTTGTGACCCTTTTCGGAATAGGGGGAATCGATTCGGTTAAAGATGCACTTAAGTACGGACTTGACATCAACGGCGGTGTTTATGTAGTTATGGAAGCCCAGACGGATTTAACCGGGGATGAGCTCTCTGAACTTATGGAGCAGACGAGAGCCGTAATCGACAATCGTGTTAACCAGATGGGTGTTGCTGAATCATCAGTAACTGTTGAAGGATCAAAACGAATCAGAGTGGAAATCCCCGGAGTTGAAAATGCTGATGAAGCTATTGCAGCAATCGGCAAAACCGCTAAGCTGACATTTATACTTGCTGACGGATCTGTTGTAGTAGACGGAAGTAATGTAAAGGATGCACAGATTGGTACCGACGGGAGCTACTACAAAATACTTCTCGAGTTTGACAGCGAAGGCGCAGATCTTTTTGAAGAAGGAACGAGAAAGGCACTGTCCGGAAGCATTACTCCGGCAATTGACGGAATTGAAAGCAATCAGATTGCAATTGTACTGGATAATGAAGTAATAACACACCCTGAAGTTAAGGAAGTTATCAGCGGAGGAAACTGTGAAATTTCAGGGCGCTACTCCAAGGAAGAAGCTTCAACGACAGCAGCTTTAATTCGCGGCGGTGCACTTCCTGTAGAACTTAAAGAAGTTCAATCTTCCGTTCAGACAGCAACCATAGGTGCAGATGCTCTGGACAAGTCCATCGTTGCAGGTGCAATCGGCCTTGGACTGGTATTTGTAATAATGCTTGTATTCTACGGCATGCTCGGATTTATTGCTGATATTGCACTCCTGCTTTACGTTGTAATGTTCCTCTGGGCAATGGTGGGAATGAATGTTGTACTTACTCTTCCGGGCATAGCAGCTCTGATACTTTCAATAGGTATGGCAGTAGATGCCAATGTAATTATTTTCGCACGAATTAAAGAAGAGATTGCTGCAGGAAAGAGCATAAGAGTTGCAGTAAGCGCAGGATTTAAAAACGCTCTTACTACGGTTCTTGACGCTCAGATTACAACACTGATTGCTGCAGTTGTACTTTACGAGGTAGGCACAACATCCGTCAAGGGCTTTGCTCTTACACTGATGATAGGTATTGTGTTCAGTATTTTCACTGCTGTCGTAATTACCCAGCTGTTTATCTCACTGCTTGCTTCCAGCAAGAAGTTTGCGAAGAATAAATACTTCGGCGTTAACGAAGACGGCACACCTAAGCAGATGCTTAATAAAACTTTCTCATTTATCAAGCATAGAAAAGTTTACTATATTATAAGCGTAACAATTATCATTATAGGAATTCTGTTCATGACTATCGGCGGAATGAACTACGGAATTGACTTTACCGGCGGAACAAATATTCAGGTAGAAATGGGCAAGCAGGTTCCTATAAGTGAAGTTGAGGATGCACTTAAAGATTATGACCTTGACCCTACAATCATTTATGCAGGGGAAGGCAATACTCAGGTTGTTATTAAGACAATCAAATCACTTGAAAATGCTGAAAGAGCTGAAATTATAAATACTTTGGGAGACAGCTTCGGAGTAACGCAGGAAGATGTTCTTGCATCTGAACAGTTCGGACCTTCAGTGGGTGATGAGCTTAAGGCTAACGCAGTCAAGGCTGTCCTGATAGCAGCTGTCGGAATGCTGATTTACATTATATTCAGATTCAAGTCCTGGAAATACGGTCTTTCTGCTGTAGTCGGCGTGGCACACGATGTAATGATGGTAATAGCATTTTACGCTATATTCGGATTTACCGTTAATAACCCGTTTATTGCCGCCATTCTTACTCTGGTAGGATATTCCATTAACGATACAATCGTAATATTTGACAGAATAAGGGAAAACAAGCGTATTCACAACAAAGACAACAACGAAACCAATATTGATCGAAGCCTTAACCAGACTTTAAACAGAACCATTATGACGTCATTGACAACCCTTATTGTAATGGTTCCGCTCTGCATAATGGTATCAGCCTCCATCAGAGAGTTCATAATTCCTCTTATGGTTGGCGTAATTGTCGGTTGCATGTCTTCAATATTTATCTGCAGCCCTCTCTACTATGACCTCTGCAGGAATGAAGAGCAGACTAAGTACATGAAAGCTACAGCTGTAAAGAGCAAGAAAACCAAGAAATAATAGCACTACAGGAGTTTAAGCTGATGGTTACAAAAGCCGAATTTTTAGAAAAAATATTAAGTATTAATTCTAAATATGATACCGAGCTCATCGGAAAAGCATTTGACACGGCTAACAGACTGCACGACGGGCAGTTCAGAAAAAGCGGTGAACCTTATATAATTCACCCTGTGAACGTTGCATATATCCTTGCCGAAATGGGCATGGATGATGCAACAATCGTAGGGGGGCTTTTGCATGATGTTGTGGAGGATACTGACTATACAAGAGAGCAGCTGGTCAATGATTTCGGTGAAGAAATTGCTCTTCTTGTAGATGGTGTAACCAAGCTTGGAACAATAAAATTTGAATCTAAAGAGGAAATACAGGCTGAGAACTTCCGAAAGATGTTTCTTGCAATGTCAAAGGACATCAGAGTTCTTATTATAAAGCTGGCGGATAGGCTCCATAATATGCGTACCATGGAGTACATGAAACCGGAAAAAATAATTGAAAAGTGTAATGAAACTCTTGATATATATGCGCCTCTGGCCAGCAGGCTTGGTATTTCCAAGGTGAAATTTGAACTTGAAGATCTTGCATTAAAGTATCTTCATCCTGAAGAATTCCAGGAGCTGAAGCAGAAAGTAAACAAACGCAAGGAAGAGCGTGAAGAGACAATAAATAATGTAATTGCCGAGATAAAGGATGCTTTGGACGGTATGAACCTCCATTATGATATTTACGGACGTGCAAAGCACTATTACAGCATTTACAAAAAAATGAAAATGCAGCATAAGCAGATTGATGAAATATTTGACCTTATCGCTGTGAGAATCATAGTTGACAATGTAAAGGACTGCTATGCTGTTCTGGGAATAGTTCATACAATGTGGAAACCGATTCCCGGAAGGTTTAAGGACTATATTGCCATGCCTAAACCTAATATGTATCAATCTCTTCATACTACAGTAATAGGTGACAACGGCGAACCTTTTGAAATTCAGATCAGAACCTATGAAATGCATCAGGTGGCTGAATACGGTATTGCTGCACACTGGAAATATAAAGAAGGAGATACATCGGGCAAATCTTCAGGTGATGATATAAAACTTGCATGGCTCAGGCAGTCATTGGAGTGGCAAAAGGACCTCAAGGATCCGAAAGACTTTCTTGAAACAATGAAAATGGATTTGTTTGCCAGTCAAGTCTTTGTTTTCACGCCAAAAGGAGATGTTATAGAGCTTCCTGCAGGTTCAACACCCCTTGATTTTGCCTTTAAAATCCATTCAGCAATAGGATGTAAGTGTGTAGGAGCCAAGGTAAACGGCAAAATGGTTACAATAGACTACACTCTTCAGAACGGTGACATAGTGGAAATTGTCACTTCTGCCAATTCTGCCGGTCCCAGTGTTGACTGGCTTAAGATTGCAAAAAGTTCAAATGCCAGAAATAAAATCAGAAGCTGGCTTAAGAAGGAGAACAAGTCCGACAACATAGAGAAGGGCAAAGACCTTGTTGATAAGTATATAAGGAAAAAAGGCCTTGAACCGTCACAGTGTGCCAAATCAGCTTTTCTGAACCGCGCTGTCAAAGCAATGAATTTTGCAAGTACAGACGAAGCATTCAGCCAGCTTTCAAACGGTGGAACGCTTCTGAGCAAATTCTGCAACCTTCTTTTCAGCTATTATTCTGAAGAAAACAAAGCTGAAAGCAGAACCAACGAAGAGGTCATCGATGATATTAAAGCTGCCGAGGCAAGGAAGGCAAAGCAGATCAAAAAAAATGCAGACAGCCCTGGAATCATTGTTAAGGGTGCAGATAACCTTATGATTAAACTGGCCAAATGCTGTAATCCTGTACCGGGAGATGACATAATAGGATTTATTACAAAGGGCAGAGGTATTTCTGTTCACAGATGTGACTGCTCAAACATTACTTCGCTGCCTGAAGAAGAAAAGGCCCGTTTTATCGAGGTGGAATGGGAAGACTTAAAGGCCGGAAAATCGTATAATGCAGACATCTGCATTGTGGGAAATGACAGAAAAGGTATGCTTTCGGACATTTCCCGGGTTTGCGAAGACATGGATATACATCTTTCCGGTGTAAATGCCAAAAGCGGAAAAGACGGCAGTCTTGCAATGACCCTTACACTTTCTATTTCTTCCACTCAGGAAATGCAGAAAGTGCTGAGAAACTTAAGAAATATAGAAGGCGTTCATAATGTTTACAGAGCAAAATCATAAATAGAACTTCAGATAGGAGCTTAAAGGTGAGAGCGGTAGTTCAGAGAGTAACGGATGCGGATGTTTCCGTGGAAAATCAAGTCAAAGGTTCAATCGGCAGAGGTTTTGTTGTTCTTCTGGGAGTTGAAGAAGGAGATAATGAAACCGACGCGGATTATATAGCAGAAAAAGTCTCAGGCCTCAGGGTCTTTGATGACAGTGAGGGAAAGATGAATCTTTCAGTTACTGACATAGGCGGAGAAATATTAAGTGTTTCTCAGTTCACCCTCCTTGCAGATGCAAGGAAAGGAAGAAGGCCCAGCTTTATCAGAGCGGCGCAGCCTGAGGAGGCAAACAGACTATACGAATATTTCAACGAAAAAGTTCGCGAAAAGGGTGTTACCGTAGCGGAAGGTGTTTTTCGGGCTGACATGCTTGTAAGGATCAACAACGACGGACCGGTGACAATACTCCTTGACAGCAGGAAACTTTTTTAGAGAGGATTTATTAAACATGAAAGTGGACAGATTTATCACCGGAGCTATTCAGGTGAACACATATCTTGCTTATGATGAAAAAACCGGAGTCGGATTTATCGTTGATCCGGGTGCATATTGTCCGGAGCTGACTGCAAAGGCAAAGGGAGCGGGAGTTGACATAAAATACATTATTTTAACCCATGGCCATGGTGATCACATAGGCGGCGTGGAAGGTCACCTTCGTGATTTTCCTTATGCAAAAATTGTTGCCTGTGCAGATGAAGCAGAGATGCTTGCAGATGCTGGCCATAATCTTTCAAGAGAGGTGTGCGGCAGACCTGTAAGCTTGTCTGCAGATATATGGGTGCATGACGGTGATACACTTAAAGTTGGGGATATTGACCTTACATTTATCCATACACCGGGTCATACGGAAGGCGGTATGTGTATTTATACAAAGGGATATCTGTTCAGCGGAGACACACTTTTCAGATTATCCGTAGGAAGAACAGATTTTTACGGCGGAGATTATAATGCTCTGATAACTTCAATAAAAGAAAAGATTTTCCCTTTGCCTGATGAAACAATCGTTTTCCCGGGTCATATGGGTTTTACAAAACTTGAAGATGAGAAGAAAGGAAACCCTTTTGTATAATTTCGTTATAAAAAACATTTCAAATAAATATG
This sequence comes from uncultured Clostridia bacterium, assembly GCA_927797855.1. GTDB lineage: Bacteria > Bacillota > Clostridia > Peptostreptococcales > Anaerovoracaceae > SUG1106. Next base: position 13,118 of record CAKMLH010000009.1, read on the forward strand.
ACTTTACGGAGCTTATAAAGGTCTTTCTTACACCTGATGAATTCAGAGTATATACGGAATCGGAATTCAGCGAAATAAGACCGGAGGATAGGGACACCTGTGACTTGATATTTTTCAACGAAGAACTTTCTTCTGATAAAAATCATATAAAACGACAGATTTACAGCTTTCTCAGTGAACAAACCGGAAAAAGACCTCCCTGGGGAATCCTGACCGGGGTCAGACCTGTTAAACTTGCAGGAGAACTTATTGACAGAGCCGGCTCTGTGTCCGATGCTGAAAAAATGCTAGAAGAGGATTACTGCCTCAGTAAAGAAAAAGCAGATCTTATTTTAGAGACATACTGTTATCAGCAGGAAATTTATGGCATTCCCGATCCTTTGTCCGTTGGAATTTATATCGGCATACCTTTCTGCCCTACAAGATGTCTTTACTGCTCATTTACTTCAAATCAGGTGGAAGGCAGCGAGATAGAGCGGTATCTTGAAGCGCTGAAAACTGAAATAGCTTTTGTAGGAAGGAGAATGAAAGAAACAGGTCTTTGGCCCGAAAGCATATATATAGGCGGAGGAACACCTACGACCCTGTCTTCTGAGCAGCTTGACGACCTTCTTCAGTTTGTGGAGGACAGCATAGATCTCAGCCGAAACATTGAGTTTACAGTGGAAGCCGGCAGGGCGGACACTATAACCGCTGAGAAACTTAAAGCAATTAAAAGACACGGTGTTGACAGAATAAGCATTAATCCTCAGTCGATGAAAAAGAAGACTCTTGAGCTTATAGGACGTTCTCATGAGCCCAAAGACATTATCGAGGCCTTTCAAGCGGCACATCAGGTGGAAATACCTGTTATAAATGCAGATGTGATAGCCGGACTTCCGGAGGAAACACCGGATGATTTTGCCGGAACTTTAGAAAGTATTCTGAAGCTTGAGCCTGAAAATATTACTGTTCATACACTTGCAGTAAAAAGAGCCTCCAGATTGGTGGAGTTAGATAAGGATTATCATTACAAACATGCAGAATGCGTAAAAGAGATGCTTGATATAAGCAGAAATGTTTTAACAGAAGCAGGCTTCAGGCCGTACTATCTGTATCGCCAGAAACATATGGCAGGAGCAATGGAAAATGTAGGATACTGCAGGGATAATACCCCTTGCTTATATAATATAAGGATAATGGAGGAGCGTCAGACAATACTGGCATTAGGTGCAGGCGGCATCAGCAAGATGTACTACCCCGATGAAAACAGACTTGAACGCATTCCCAATGTATCAAACTATGAAATTTATATTTCCAGAATTGATGAAATGATGGAAAGAAAAGATAAAAATATTTTTATGGAGGTAAAAAGAGGATGTTAACAAACGCGCCAAAAGGAACTAAAGACATGATGCCGGATCAGGCCTATAAATGGCATTATGTAGAAAAAAAGTTCGCTGAAATCTGCGAGAGATACGGCTTCAAAGAGATTAGGACACCGATTTTTGAACATACAGAGCTTTTCCAGAGAGGAATAGGCGACACTACTGACGTTGTTCAGAAAGAAATGTATACATTTAAAGATCACGGAAACAGAAGTATTACTCTTAAGCCTGAAGGAACTTCACCGGCTGTAAGAGCTTTTATTGAACACAAGCAGTATGCGGAAGTGCAGCCTATAAAGTACTATTATGATATTCCGTGTTTCAGATATGAAAAGCCTCAGTCTGGAAGACTCAGACAATTTCACCAGTTTGGTATTGAGACATTCGGAACTCCCAATATGATGGCGGATGCGGAGATAATCTGTCTGGGTTATGATTTCCTTACAGGTATGGGAATTAAGGACATTACTCTGAGAATCAACAGTGTGGGATGCCCTGAATGCAGAAAGAAACACAGAGAAGCACTGAGAGCATTCCTGGAACCTAAATATGACCAGCTCTGCGACACCTGTAAGGACAGATATGAAAGAAACCCGATGAGAATTATAGACTGCAAATCTCCTATATGCCAGGAACTGATAAAAGGAGCACCGATGATGGTGGATTATCTCTGCGATGACTGCAGGACGGCTTTTGAAGAGCTCCAGGAGAACCTGACAGCAATGGGAATTCCTTTTGAAATTGATCCGACCATCGTGAGAGGACTTGATTATTATACAAAAACAGCCTTTGAATTTGTGACAAACAGTCTGGGTGCTCAGGGTACAGTATGCGGCGGAGGCAGATATGACCATCTGGTTGAAGAGGTCGGAGGACCTCCTATTCCGGGCGTAGGCTTCGGTCTCGGCATAGAAAGACTTATAATGCTCATGGAAGCAAACGGAGCAGAGTTTCCTGAAGAAGGAGGCGTGGACGTCTTTATTGCCGTAATGGGAAACGCGGCAAAGGATTACGGTCAGAAGCTTGCAAGAGAGTTAAGGCAGAAGGGCCTTAATGTTCAGATGGACACACTTGCAAGGAATATTAAAGGCCAGTTTAAGTATGCGGACAGGCTCAATGCAAGATATACCGCAGTAATAGGAGATAATGAGCTGGCAGAAGGTGCAGTATCCCTTAAAGACATGGCAAAGTCCCAGCAGAGACAGGTAAAATTTGAGGATTTATACGAAGAGGTTAGGAGAAAATAAAATTGGGTACATTATTTAAGAGAACACATATGTGCGGTACATTAAACATCAGCAATGTGGGACAGGATGTAGTCCTTAACGGCTGGGTCGCCAAAAGGAGAAACCTGGGCGGACTGATTTTCGTAGATTTAAGAGATAAGACAGGAATCGTTCAGGTTACCTTCGATGATAAAATTCCAAAAGAGCTTTTCGATAAAGCAGACTCCCTCAGAAGTGAGTATGTTGTGGGTGTTAAAGGTAAGGTCCTGGAAAGAAGCGCTAAAAATGAAAACATTGCAACAGGAGAGGTGGAAGTTTTTGCAACCGATCTGGTAATATACTCCGAGGCAGAGACACCGCCTATTTACATCAAAGATGACGACAATGTTGACGATAATCTGAGACTTAAGTACAGGTACCTGGATCTCAGAAAGAACAAGATGCAAAAGAATCTCACCTTCCGTCATCAGGTTACCAAGCTGGCAAGAGATTACTTTGACAGCTGCGGATTTACCGAAGTTGAAACTCCTATGCTCATAAAATCCACTCCGGAAGGAGCAAGAGACTATATTGTACCAAGCAGAGTTTATCCCGGCTCATTCTATGCACTTCCTCAGTCGCCGCAGCTTTTCAAACAGCTGCTCATGGTCGGAGGTACAGACAGATACATGCAGATTGTGAAGTGCTTCAGGGACGAAGATCTCCGTGCAGACAGACAGCCGGAGTTTACGCAGATTGACCTGGAAATGTCTTTTGTAGACATGGATGATGTTATAGAAATTCAGGAAGGTTTTCTTAAGAAACTTTTCTCAGAGCTTATGGGTGTTGAAATTAAAACACCACTTCCGAGGATAACATGGGATGAGGCTATGGAAAGGTACGGCTCTGATAAGCCTGATACCAGATTCGGTTTTGAGCTTAAAAAGCTTAACGATACGGTTGCCGGCTGTGAGTTTAAAGTATTTACCGATGCACTTGCGGGAGGCGGTGATGTAAGAGGTATTTGCATAGACGGAGGAAGCGAAAAATTCAGCCGCAAGGACATAGACAAGCTTACAGAACAGTCAAAGTCTTATGGTGCTAAAGGTCTTGTATGGATCAGGAAGACTGAGGACGGATATAATTCTTCGGTAAACAAATTCTTTGATCAGAAGCAGCTTGACAGAATAGCTTCAGTATTTGATGCTAAGCCTGGAGATCTGATTCTCATTTGTTCAGACAAACCAAAGGTTGTATTTGACACTTTGGGCTTCCTGAGAAGGGAAATCGCGAGACGTCTGGGTCTTCTGGATGATAAGCAGTACAACCTTCTTTGGGTTGTGGATTTCCCTATGTTTGAACAGGATGAGGAAACCGGTGAGCTTAAAGCCATGCATCATCCTTTTACATGTCCTAAACTTGATCAGGTACCGCTTCTTGATACAGATCCTCTCAGCGTCAAGGCTGATGCCTATGATATAGTTTTAAACGGTGTGGAACTGGGAGGCGGTTCAATCAGAATTCATGACAAGGAGCTTCAGGCTAAAATGTTTGAAGTCCTGGGTCTTACCAAAGAAGAATGTGACGAGAAATTCGGATTCCTCATTGAGGCATTCAAATATGGAGCGCCGCCTCACGGCGGACTGGCCTATGGCCTTGACAGGCTGGTAATGCTTCTTCTTGGAGAACAGTCAATAAGAGAGGTTATAGCTTTTCCTAAGAATCAGAATGCTCAGTGTCTCGTCAGCGAGGCACCTGCACCTGTTGACAAGGCTCAGCTTGATGAGCTGGGGCTGGAAGTAGAGTAGTTTTATGTTAACTGGCAAACGAATCGGTATTTTGGGAGGGACTTTCGATCCGGTACATCTGGGACATATTGCCCTTGCAAAAGCTGCCATAGCAGAGGCAGAATTAACAAGGATCATAATAATGCCTGCTTATGTACAGCCTTTTAAGCAGGGTAAAAGTGTTACGGATGAAGAACATCGCCTTGCAATGACACGTCTGGCATTTGACAGTGTTGAAAAAGCAGAGGTTTCAACCTTTGAAACCGACCGCATGAGAGTATCGTATACATATGACACTCTGTCTGCTTTGAAATCGAAATACCCTGATTGTGAAATCTTTTTTGTAACCGGTACAGATTCCTTTGTAGAAGTTGATACATGGTATAAAGGGGTAGATCTGCTGAAAAACTTTTCTTTTATTGTGAGTGTCAGGCCGGGTTATCAGGAAGAAAAGCTTGAAGATAAAATAAGAAAATACAGGCATTTGTATGGAACCAATGTATTAAAGGTTGCTGCAGATATGCCCGATATTTCTTCTACGGATATCAGAGATGCCTGCAGGAGGGGTGAATCCATCTCTGCAATGGTTCCTGAGAAAGTAGAAAGGTATATTAAGGAAAATGGATTATATAAGTGAGATAAAACAGTATATTGAGAATAATTTTTCTGAGAAAAGAAAGATCCATACCGAAGGAGTGCGTAAAACTGCAATAAAGCTTGCGGAAAAGTATGGCGCCGACCCGAAAAAAGCTGAAACAGCAGCTCTTTTCCACGATATGTACAGGGGAGTGCCTGTAAATACTCTGAACTACTATATTAAACATCTGGAACTTGACAGCAGATATATAGACAACGCAAACCTTGCCCACGGAAAAATTGCCGCAATGGTAATGGAAAGAGATTTTGACATAAAAGATCAGGACATCATAAATGCTGTGGCTTATCATACTACTGGGAGAGCAGGTATGTCTACTCTGGAAAAGGTTGTATATCTTGCTGATGCAATCGAACCAAGCAGAAATTATCCGGGTGTGGACGATCTGCGCAAAGAGGCAGAAAAGGACCTTGACAAAGCCTGCCTCATGTCACTTACAAGTACGGCGGAGTTTGTCAGGGCTTCAGGAAAATATCTTGACAATGATACTGTCCTTGCCATGGAGTATCTTGAAAAAATTATAGAGGAAAAAGAAAAACATAGTCTGGAGGGATAAAATGACCAATAAAGATTACGCTCTTCTGGCGGCCAGAACTCTGTCCGCAAAGAAAGGGCAAGACATAGTTATTATTGATATTCAGGGGAAAGCAACCTTTGCCGATTACTTTGTAATATGTACAGGAACATCGGACAGACAGATAAGCTCGCTGATTGATGATGTTGAGGATGCGTTTGCAAAGGAAGGACTTGTTGCTAAATCTGTGGAGGGGAAAAACGGCTCAGGCTGGATTTTAATGGATTTCGGCGATATTATTGTAAACCTCTTTACAAAAGAAATGAGAGAAAAATACAGCATAGAGAAAGTATGGGGAGACTGCCAATTCATTGAAGTGGAGGAATAAGATAAGATATGAACGAGAGGTATAATTTTAGCGAAATTGAAAAGAAGTGGCAAAAATACTGGGAAGACAACAAATTATTCAAGACTGTGGAAGATGATACCAAAAAGAAGTTCTACTGCCTGGAAATGTTCCCTTATCCATCGGGAAAACTTCATATGGGACATGTAAGGAATTATTCTATAGGTGATGTGGTGGCCAGATTTAAAAGGATGGACGGTTATAACGTACTTCATCCTATGGGCTGGGACTCCTTCGGCCTTCCGGCAGAAAATGCAGCTATAAAGCATGGAATTCATCCAAGTGAATGGACATGGGACAACATTGCTCAGATGCGCAAACAGCTTAAGGAGCTTGGCCTCTCCTATGACTGGGACAGGGAAGTTGCAACCTGCAGTGAAGAATATTATAAATGGATGCAGTGGATTTTCATTCAGTTCTACAACAGAGGACTGGCTTATAAAAAGGAGAACCCTGTAAACTGGTGCCCAAGCTGTCAGACTGTACTTGCCAATGAGCAGGTTGTGGATGGCTGCTGCGAGAGGTGCAAATCACCTGTCGGAAAGAAAAATCTTTCCCAGTGGTATCTGAAAATTACCGATTACGCTGAAAGACTTCTCGACAACCTTGATACTCTTGACGGCTGGCCTAACAAGGTTAAAGTTATGCAGAAAAACTGGATAGGCAAGTCTATCGGTGCTGAGGTTGAATTTAAAATAAAGGATTACGATGAAACTCTCACCGTGTTCACAACACGTGTAGACACTATTTACGGTACCACCTATATGGTTCTCGCTCCTGAGTATCCTTCAGTTCTTAAGATGGTTGAAGGAACAGAGTACGAGAAACCTGTAAAAGACTACATTGAAAAAGTAGAACATATGAATGACATTGAGAGAACATCCACAACAAATGAAAAAACAGGTGTTTTCATAGGCAAGTATGCCGTTAATCCGTTTACAGAGAAGGAAATTCCAATCTATATTTCCGACTATGTACTCATGGGGTACGGTACCGGTGCAGTAATGGGTGTACCGGCTCACGACCAGCGTGACTTTGAGTTTGCTACCAAATTCGGTATTGATATAATCCCTGTTGTTGACCCGGGTGACCCTGAGATTGATCTTAACAATCTGAAGTGTGCATGCGCTGCCGAGGGAACTCTTATCAACTCCGGCGAGTTTAACGGCATGAACAACAAGGAAGCCATCGGTAAGTTTATTGAAATCGTAGAGGAAAAAGGCATAGGCAAAAAGACAACAAACTACAGGCTCAGAGACTGGCTCATTTCCAGACAGAGATACTGGGGCTGCCCTATTCCTATGATCTACTGCGAGGATTGCGGCTGGGTTCCTGAAAAAGAAGAAAACCTTCCTGTACTTCTTCCTACCGATGTTGAATTTACAGGAAAAGGGGAGTCTCCTCTCACCACTTCAAAGGTTTTTGCTCACGCAGTATGTCCTAAGTGCGGCAAGCCGGCAAAAAGAGAAATGGATACTATGGATACTTTCCTTGATTCCTCATGGTATTTCTTAAGATACTGTGATCCTAAGAACACCGAAGCACCTTTTGATTCCGCCAAAGCAAACTACTGGATGAATGTGGATCAGTACATCGGAGGCGTGGAACACGCTATTCTGCATCTGATGTATGCAAGATTCTTCCAGATGGCTCTTTATGATATGGGGCTTGTTGACTGCGAAGAGCCGTTCCAGAACCTTTTGACTCAGGGTATGGTGAACAAGGACGGAAAAAAGATGAGCAAGTCCATCGGAAACGTTGTAAGTCCGGAAGAAATCATAAATAAATACGGTGCAGACACAGCAAGACTTTTCATTCTCTTTGCAGCACCTCCTGACAGAGAGCTTGACTGGTCAGATGCCGGAGTTGAAGGAAGTTATCGCTTCCTGAACAGAGTATACAGACTTGTATATGAATTTAAACAGAAATACCCTGAGATTCCTGCCGAATTTAAAATTGAAGGAGACGCCGACAAGTCCCTTAACTATATGCTCAATGGGACAATAAAAAAAGTCAGCGAGGACGTAGGCGGCAGATACAGCTTTAATACTGCAATCAGTTCTATAATGGAACTTGTAAATGAAATGTATAAATACAAAGAGGGGGAAAATGTAAATGTTGGACTCCTTGGCAAAGCTGTAAAAGATCTGATTCTTATTCTTTCGCCATTTACACCGCATATATGTGAGGAAATGTGGGAGTATATGGGAGAGACAGAATCTGTTGTTACAATGCCATGGCCTGAATTTGATGAGAAAGCTCTGGTAAAGGATGAGGCTGAAATTGTTATTCAGGTGAACGGAAAATTAAAGGACAAGATCCTCATGGCAAATAATTCGGACAGGGCGGAACTTGAAAAGGCAGCTCTGGAAAGCAAGAATATCCAGGCATTATTGGAAGGAAAAACAGTTGTAAAGGTAGTAGTGGTACCTAATAAGCTGGTAAACATTGTGGTAAAATAACTTTAAATTAAATAATGATGCAGACTGTCTTTTCATAAAAAATATAAAAAGGACGGAAAAATTTTTATGAGAAGTAGACAAAGGACAAAGAAAGTGCCAAGCCTGAAAGTCATTCCCATAGGAGGACTGAACGAGATAGGAAAGAATATGACACTCCTTGAATATCAGAACGAAATTCTGATAATTGATTGCGGACTTTCATTTCCGGATGACGAAATGTACGGCATTGATATCGTTATCCCGGATTTCACGTATCTGATAGCAAACAGGGAAAAAATTGTGGGCATGGTGCTTACTCACGGTCACGAAGACCATATCGGTGCTATACCGTATTTGCTGAAAAATATTAAAATTCCTATTTACGGAACCAGACTTACACTTGGTCTGGTAGAGAATAAACTGAAAGAGCATAATGTAATAGGTGATTTAAGAACCATAAAGGCAGGAGACAGGATTACCCTGGGCCATTTCGACATAGAGACCATAAGGACGACCCACTCAATTGCCGATTCAATCTGCCTTGCAATCAATACTCCGGCGGGAGTGGTTTTCCATTCCGGAGATTTCAAAGTGGATTATACGCCGGTGGACGGAGAACCTATTGATTTTTCCAGATTGGCTGAAATCGGAAAGAAAGGCGTGACACTTATGCTCTGCGACAGCACAAACGCCCTGAGACCGGGATTTACCGCCTCAGAAAGGGTTGTGGGTCAAACAATAGAAAATATATTCAGAACAGCCAAGACGAGAATAATAATCGCTACATTCTCCTCCAATGTTCACAGAGTTCAGAGAATTATAGAAAACGCAGTTAAATTCGGCCGGAAGGTGGCAATCTCAGGCAGAAGTATGGAAAATGTCGTTGCCCTTGCCATCGAACTTGGTTATCTTGATATACCGCCGGGAACTCTTGTGGATTTAAAGATGACCAGGAACATTCCTGATGACAAACTTGTTATAATCACTACAGGCAGTCAGGGCGAGCCTATGTCGGCACTGGCCAGAATAGCCTCAGGTGAACACAAGTCAGTTAAACTGAAGAAAGGTGATATGGTTATTCTTTCATCCACACCTGTACCGGGCAACGAAAAGACAGTATCAAATGTAGTCAATAAACTGTTTGAAAAGGGAGCTGAGGTTATTTATTCCGATATTGCGGACATTCACGTTTCCGGACATGCCTGCCAGGAGGAACTTAAGCTTCTGCATTCACTGATAAAGCCCAAATTTTTCATGCCTGTTCACGGAGAGTACAGACACCTGATTCAGCATGCCAGACTGGCGGAAAGCCTGGGGATGCCAAAGGACAACATTTTTATAATGGAAAATGGCGAAATACTCAAATTCAACAGGCACAGAGCCTGGAAAGATGAAACCACAGTAGAAGCCGATGCTGTTCTTGTTGACGGATTAGGTGTAGGAGATGTGGGCAATATTGTATTAAGAGACCGAAAAATGCTTTCGGAATCAGGATTGATTATTGTTGTTGCTGCCATAGAAAAGGAAAGCCATATGGTTGTATCAGGACCGGATATCATCTCCAGAGGCTTTGTATATGTAAGAGAAAACGAAGGACTGATGGAAGAGGCTCGCAAGGTTGCAATGGATGCCCTTGACAAATGTCAGAACAAGAGAATCAAAGACTGGAACAATATGAAATCAACGGTAAGAGATTCACTCAGCAGCTTCATATATGAAACCACAAAGCGCAGTCCGATTATTTTGCCGATTTTCCTTGAAGTTTAAGCAGTTTAACGGAGGTACAAGTATGAATGTTTATGATCAGGCTCACGGCCTGGCACAAGCTATTAAAGAATCGCAGGAGTTCAAAGAGTTTGACAGCTTCAGAAAGCAGATTGATGAAAATGAGGAACTTTCTAAGATGATAAAGGATTTTCAGGCAAAACAGCTTGAACTTCAGACCAAAACCATGATGGGAGAAAAAATGGAACCGGAGGACATGTCAGCGGTTCAGCAGCTTTACGCAATTATGACGAGAGATCCGCTTGCGGCACAGTATCTGCAGGCTGAAATGCGTTTTTCTCTTATGATGAAAGACGTATATGAGATCATCGGCACAGCTATTGGTGCAGAGGGCCTCTTCGGATAGGGCTTGAAATCGTCACAGCTTTTGGTATAATGGTTACAGCTTTAATAAATAATGTCAAATATTTAAGAATGGAGAGATAAAAAATGATTTACGCAAGTGATTTTAGAAAAGGTGTTACTTTTGAAATCAACGGTGAACCCCATGTGGTTCTTGATTTCCAGCATGTAAAGCCGGGCAAGGGCGCTGCATTTGTCAGAACCAAATATAAGAATATTCTGACAGGAGCCACAAGAGAAGAGGCCTTCAATCCGGATGATAAATTCCCAAAGGCTCATATCGATACAAAAAAGATGCAGTATCTTTATAATGACGGAGAACTTTATTATTTCATGGATATGGAAACCTTCGAGCAGGTTCCTATCGCTCATGACCAGGTTGAGGATGCAATTAAATTCCTGAGAGAAAACGATGAAGCTACAATCAAGTTCTATCAGGGCGCACCTTTCCTTGTAGAAGCTCCTAATTTTGTAGACCTGAAGGTAATAGAAACAGAACCGGGTGTGAAGGGCAACACTGCAACTAATGTTACAAAGGCCGCTACAGTTGAAACAGGTGCTGTGGTACAGGTTCCTATATTCATTGAAGAAGGCGAAGTTATTCAGATTGACACAAGAACAGGAGAATACTTAGGCAGATCCAAGTAAAATTTTCAAAGCCATGAAAAGGGACGCGAAGACAGTTTTGCGTCCCTTTGTTAAAAAAACGAGGTATTCATATGGATTTAAAGAAAAAGATTTTATTTGCAGCAATTTGTATTGTAATTATCATAGCAGCAGCCGCAGCATTGTACATAGGCGGTCTGGGCAAGGCTTTGGATTCAGACAATTCACAGACTGTCAGCATCAGCATTCCTTCCGGGTCAAGCACTGCTCAGATAGGACAGATGCTTGAGGAAAAGGGGGTAATAGCCAGCGCAGACAAATTCAGACTATGGTCAAGAATCAAGGGCTATGACAGCATGTATAAAGCAGGAACCTATAACTTTTCACCGTCTATGAATCTTCAGGAAATAGCGGACATAATAGTAGGCGGAAAGGTTAGCACAGTCAGCTTTACGATACCCGAAGGATACACCGTTTACCAGACTGCCCGTGCAATATCTGATAAAGGGTTAGGTGATTATGACACTTTTGTTTCTCTAATTGAGGCTGCTGATTTTGACTATGATTTTCTTAAAGGTGCTCAGGATAATAAAAATAAACTGGAAGGTTATCTTTTTCCTAACACCTATACTATAGACGAGGGGATGGACGAAAAACAGATAATAGAGGTTATGCTGGATCAGTTTGAGAAAGATCCCTACAGCGCCTACAAAAAATCCGGCAGCAGCTATTCTCTTAATGAAATAATAACTGTTGCTTCAATAATCGAAAGGGAATGTAAAGTTGACGAGGAAAGGCCACTGGTTGCAAGTGTGATTTATAATCGTCTTGAAAAGGGAATGCCTCTTCAGATGTGCTCAACAGTTCAGTATGTGCTGGGCAAGCAGAAGGAAGTTCTCACTTATGCAGACACAAAAATAGAGTCACCTTATAACACTTATATTAATCCGGGACTTCCTCCGGGACCTATATGCTCTCCGGGACTTGCGGCAGTAGAGGCTGCACTTAATCCTGCCGATACGGATTACCTCTACTTTGTATTAAGTGAAAAGCTTGACGGAACCAGCAATTTCTCATCAGACTACACACAATTTGAAAAGGATAAGGCAGCTTATGATAAGGCCTACAGAGCAGCTCACTGATTAATATGGAAAGAAATATTACAAACGAAATTGTAACTGAATATATAAACGGGTTTTATAAACCTTTAAACGGCGACTTTTCTGCTCTCAGACTGAAAGCAGAAGAAGAGCATGTACCTATAATTCTTAAAGAAACCGAAAGCTTTTTAAATGTTTTTCTTAAAATAACAGCTCCGGAACGAATTCTTGAAATCGGATGTGCTGTAGGCTATTCTGCTATGTTTTTCAGTGCTGTCAGCGGAGCAGATGTTGTCACCATAGAAAAAGATAAGTTTATGGCTGCTGCTGCATCGGTTAACATCACAAGAATGGGTTTTGACAAAAAAATTAATATTCTGGAGGGTGACGGAGAAGAATGTATGAAATTACTTGCCTTGAAGAAGACAGATCCCTTTGATATGGTTTTCATAGATGCCTCAAAAAGTCACTACAAGCGTTTTCTTGATGCTGCCTTAAAGCTATGCAGACCGGGAAGTATTATACTTTCTGACAACGTTCTTCTTAGAGGCTGTACAGCTTCAGACATTTACGATCCGTCGGGCAAATACAAAACCAATATTAAAAAAATGAGAGAATATGTGGATTTTATAAACAATGACCCCCGGATTGATACTTCCGTGATTACATGCGGTGACGGTCTTGCCATAAGCGTTATAAATAACATATAAAACAAACAGGAGCTTAAATGAAAAAAATGGAACTGCTGGCACCTGCCGGCGATCTTGAAAAACTTAAAATAGCAGTCATTTACGGTGCAGATGCAGTGTATTTCGGAGGCGAGACCTTTTCCCTGAGAGCGGGTGCGGGAAATATGACTGAAGATGAAATGAAAGAGGGAATTGATTTTGCTCATGATCACGGAGTGAGATGCTATCTTGCACTTAATATTTTCGCTCACAACGAAGATATTGAACCCTTGAACAACTATTTAAAAGAAATTAAAGACTTCGGAATTGATGCTTTTATTATCAGCGATCCGGGAATAGTGACTATGGTTCAGGAAAACATCCCGGGAGCAGAGATACATTTGAGCACACAGGCAAATATGACTAATTACCAGACAGCAAAATTCTGGTATAATATGGGCGTAAAGCGGATTGTTCTTGCACGGGAACTCACATTTAAAGAGATAAGGGAGCTTCGTGAAAAGACACCGAAAGATCTTGAATTTGAGGCCTTTGTTCACGGAGCCATGTGTATATCCTATTCCGGAAGATGCCTCCTTTCAAATTTCATGATAGAAAGGGATGCCAACCGGGGAATGTGCGCTCATCCATGCAGGTGGAAATATGCCCTTGTGGAGGAACAGAGACCGGGGCAGTATTATCCTATAGAAGAAGATGAAAGAGGGACTTATATTCTCAATTCCCGTGATCTGTGCATGATTGAATATATTCCCCAGCTTGCCGAAGCCGGCCTTGATTCCCTCAAAATCGAGGGAAGGATGAAAAGCGCTTTCTATGTTGCAACCATCGTTTCCGCATACAGAAAAGCCCTTGACGCATATTATAATGATCCCACGGGCTATTATTTTAAAAAAGAGTGGATGGATGAGCTTAAAAAGGTAAGCCACAGAGAGTTCACAACAGGTTTTTACTTTGATAAACCTACCAACAAGGATCAGAACTATCAGACAAGTGCATATACCAGAGATTATACCTTTACAGGACTGGTTAAAAGCTATAATCCCCATACAGGATATGCTGTTGTAGAACAGAGAAACAAGATGGTTATCGGCGATGAAATAGAAATATTCGGACCGGATGCCCCGTTTTTTGTTCAGAAACTCACTGAAATGTATAACGAGGACGGTGAACCCATTGATGCCGCACCACATCCCCAGCAGATACTCAAAATAAAGATGGACAAACCTGTCAAAGAAAACTATATGCTCAGAAAGAAAAAAGAGAAAGGAAACTGATATGTCAAATGATCTTGGCAGCGTCCCCGTGCAGGCGGGAACAGTGCTGTTACTTATTGCTTTACACGGAATTTTTGTACTTATTAACACATCCCTTGGAGCCTCCGGAAGGAACAAGGAAAAACTGGCAAGTGCCAATAAGCTTATAATGCTTCTATGTGTGGCTTTTGGAGGCTGGTTTGCCTTTACGGGAATCTGGCAGGCTGTTGTATTCTTAATTCTGCTGCTTTCTATCGGGCAGTATTTTCCTAGAAAAATTGCTCTTCAGCATGCGGAAGCCATTGCAGAAAAGGTCATTCCTTTTGATAACGCCATAGCAACGGTTATTCGTCCTGTTACATGGATTCTGATGTGCATAGCCAATATACTTCTTCGGATTTTCCACCAGAAGACTAAAATAGAAGACGGTGAATTCTCTGAAGAAGAAGTAATGTCAATGCTTGAAGTAGGGCAGGAAACAGGAGTCATAAAGGAAGAAGGAAAAAAGATGATAAATTCCATCTTTGCCTTTGATGATAAACTGGCCTATGAAATTATGACACCGAGAACGGATGTATTTCTTATTGATAT
>CAKMLH010000010.1 GCA_927797855.1 uncultured Clostridia bacterium
TATATCCACATTTATCATTTGAACATACATATTTTGTGTTCTTTGTGTGTTTTTCCAGTAAAAGTTGTCCGCACTGCGGGCATTTTCTGTTGGTCGGCTTATACCAGAAGGCTCTTTTGCAATCCGGATAGTTGCTGCATCCGTAAAAGATCTTTCCTGATCTTCCGCGCTTTGCAACGATATCTCCGCCGCAGTCAGGACATTTTACGTTTATGGACTTTACAATGGCCTTTGTATTTTTGCATTCCGGATATCCTGTACATGCCAAAAACTCGCCGAAACGCCCGGTCTTGATTGCCATAGGTCTTCCGCAAAGTTCACATATATCACCGCTGAGTGTGTCCTCAAGCTTTACCTTTTCTATAGCCTTATCGGCAACTTCAAGCTCTTCTTTAAGAGGTCCGTAAAACTCACGCACCACCTGCTTCCAGTTTAAATCCTTTGCCTCAATGTCGTCAAGCTTATCTTCCATTTCAGCGGTAAATCCTGCATCCACGATTTCAGTAAAATACTGTTCCATCAGTTCCGTCACAAGAAATCCCAGGTCTGTAGGAAGTAAAGTTTTCTTCTCCCTTTTGATATACTTTCTGTCAAGAAGAGTAGCAATTATAGGAGCATAGGTACTCGGTCTTCCTATATTTTTTTCTTCCAGGTCTTTTACGAGGCTTGCTTCTGTGAATCTTGAAGGCGGCTCTGTAAATTTCTGTTCCGATGTGATGTCTTCAGCCTTAAGCTCCTCTCCCTCCGTAAGCTCCGGCAGAAGTTTATCCTTATCCTCGTCAAAGTTTGGCGAGTATACTTTCTGATATCCGTCAAATATGAGTTTTGAACCTGATGCCTTGAGATTATAAGGACCGTTTTCAATGGTTACCTGCATGCCGTCAAATACGGCAGCGGCCATCTGGCTTGAAAGAAATCTTGACCAGATGAGTTTGTACAGGCTGTACTGATCCTTAGTGAGGGAATCTTTTATAGCTTCAGGGTCTATATCAATTCTGCTGGGGCGGATGGCCTCATGGGCATCCTGAATATCCTTCTTCTTGTTTGTATATATGTTGTCAGCCGCATACTGCTTTCCGAAATTTTTCTCTATATAGCTGCGCGCAGCTGCTCTTGCTTCCTGAGATATTCTTACCGAATCGGTTCTTATATAGGTCACAAGACCCACCGTGCCCATTCCTTTTATCTCAACACCTTCGTAAAGCTGCTGGGCCACCATCATGGTCTTCCTGGTGGTAAAACCTATCTTATTGGCTGCATCCTGCTGGAGGCTGCTGGTGGTAAACGGCGCAAAAGGCTTTCTGGTCCTTTCTTTTCTTACAATCTGTGAAACGATATATTTGCCTGCATTAAGCTCCGATACAGCCGCTGAAGCCTGCTCACCGTTTTCGGCAATAAATTTCTTTCCGTCTTTTTCTGCAAGCCTGGCAGTAAATTTCTTTCCTTTTTTAAATACTGCATTTATGTTCCAGTATTCCTTAGGTACAAAATTCTTTATCAGATTTTCTCTGTCACATATGATTTTAAGGGCCGCAGACTGAACTCTGCCTGCAGAAAGGCCTCTGCGGATTTTTCTCCATAAAAGGGGACTTATCTGATATCCTACCAGTCTGTCGAGAACACGTCTGGCCTGCTGGGCATCAACAAGCTTCAGATCGATGGGCCGAGGATTTTTTACGGCATTCTTAATTGCATCCCTGGTTATTTCGTTGAATACAATTCTGCATGGCTGATCCGCATCTATTCCCAGAAGATAAGCCAGATGCCACGAAATAGCTTCTCCCTCACGGTCCGGGTCCGTTGCCAGATATACTTTGTCCGCTGCCTTTGCTTCCTTCTTGAGTTCTTTTATAAGATCTCCTTTGCCTCTGATGGAAATATACTCCGGCTCAAAGTCGTTGTCGATATCTATACCCAGTTTGCTCTTAGGAAGGTCGCGGACATGACCTACGGAAGCTATGACCTTATATGACGATCCCAGATATTTTCCTATAGTCTTGGCCTTGGACGGCGACTCCACTATAACAAGGGTTTTCTTTTTAGCATTTTTGCCCGTCTTTGGGGCAGATTTAGCAGTTTTAGCAGTTGCCATTTTCCCTCCGAATTCAATAAAATAGTTTGCAAATAGTAATCATATTACTTTTTTCAGAATTTTGCAATAAAAATTTTGCCAAGATTATACGATATCAGTCCTTTTATTTCCAGAACAGTTATTATTCCGTTTATAAATACCGGCGTTCTGTTAAGGGTGCGGCAGAGATAATCCACTGTTACTTCGCCCGTTGCCTTTATGATATCGTACACCTCTTTCTCGTCTTTGCCAAGATCAGAAGCTTCCTCTTCAGTCATTGCGGGATTTATGCCAATTCCTCTGAAAATATCGTCCACTACGGCTATGGGTGTTGCTCCGTCGGTTAAGAGCTTATTGGTTCCCAGACTGTACTGACTGTTTATATTCCCGGGCACGGCAAATACTTCCCTGCCCTGTTCCGCAGCTCTTTCTGCAGTAATCAGCGCTCCGCTTCCCGTTCCCGCCTCTACAACGGTTACGGCCTCCGCAAGTCCTGAAATGATTCTGTTTCTCAGGGGAAAGGTATAGGGTCTTGGCTCTGTGCCCGGCGGAAGCTCCGAAACCAGCAGTCCTTCAGAGGCAATCTGTTCGTACAGTGCCCTGTTTTCTCTGGGATAGCAGATGTCGACTCCGCATCCCAGAACGGCTATCGTTCTGCCTCCTCCTTTAAGAGCGCCCATATGGGCGAAGCTGTCTATACCCTTTGCCATTCCGCTTACTACCGTAATTTCGTTTAAAGCCGCTGCTTCTCCGATTCTCATTGCCGTGGTCCGGCCGTACTGGCTGCACTTTCTTGAGCCTACTACAGCAAGCATTCTGCTGCTTAATATCTCTGTTCTGCCCATACAGTAAAGAGTTTCGGGGGCGTCGGATATATTCAGCAGTGAAGCCGGATACTCCCTGTCCTCTTTTCTTATTATTCTGATTTTTTTATTTTTATTCATGATATTTATTCAATCCTCTATGTTTGCTCCCCGCCGAAAAATCTTGTGTAGTTCAGAGCCGTCGCCAGATGGCATATTTCTATATCCCGGCATTCCTGCAGGTCTGCAGCCGTTCGCGCCAGTTTCAGAATCTTGTGATACCTTCTTGGGCTGAGACTGTATTTTTCGTATGCCTTTTTCATAAATTTACGCTCTTTCGGTCCCAGGGAGCAGAATTCTTCTATATGTTTCTCGTCCATCATGGCATTGGTATCAAAGGTCAGGCTCTTAAATCTTTCCCTCTGGATGTCTCTTGCGGCCGTAACACGTTTTCTCATTTCAGCCGAATCTGCGCTTTCTGCTTCCGTCAGTGCCTTATAGTTCACCCGGCTTATTTCAATACACATATCTATTCTTTCGCAGATAGGGCCCGACAGCTTGCTCCTGTATCTGTCAATTTCCGTCTGTGAGCATGTGCACTGATGATCCGGGTCTCCCAGATATCCGCATCTGCACGGATTTGCCGCCGCCGCCAGCGTAAATTTTGCGGGAAATGTATAGGGCTTGGATCTTCTTATTATGGTTATCTTTTTCTCCTCCATAGGTTTTCTAAGGAGTTCAATCTGGGCTCTGTCAGCTTCAAGGAACTCGTCCATAAACAGGATGCCGTTACAGGCCAGGGAAATTTCTCCCGGCAGGGGCTCATATCCGCCTCCCAGAAGAGCTGCAGGGCTTGTCCTTCTGCTTACCTGCCTGAAAGGTCTTTCTTTTATTATAGGTCTTTGGCTGCTGAGCCTTCCTATAAGTGAGTAGATCATAGATGTCTCCAGCTGTTCTTCCGGCGTCATTTCCGGAAGAATCGTGGGAATTCTTCTTGCCAGCATGGTCTTGCCTGTACCCGGCGGCCCTATCATAAGCAGGCTGTGGCCTCCTGCTACTGCAGTGACTATGGCCTCCTTTGCCGCCCAGTGACCTTTTACATCGGCAAAATCAATGTGACTGTCATCTGACTTTTTACCTGTCAGGTCCTGTACCTCATTTCCGTAAAGCTGTACGTCTCGTTCTGTACGATATCTTACAGGACTTTTACCTGTAAGCATATCTACCGTCTCGGCGAGATTTCTTACCCCTGCTATCCTGATGCCAAGGCCTGCAGCCGCAAGGACCGCTTCGCGGCAATTCTCCTCCGGAAGGTATATTTCATTTATCTGACCCATAAGTCCGCTTATCATGGGGAGAATGCCTTTAACTCCCCTGACCTGCCCGCCAAGGGCCAGCTCTCCCACAAAGGCTTTTCCCTCCGTATCTTTTATTCCGATCCGCCCCTGTGCCGCAAGGACACCTACAGCCATGGAAAGGTCGTAATGGCTGCCTTTCTTATGTATCCACGCCGGTGAAAGGTTCACTGTGACCCTGCCCCTTGGATATTCAAAACCGCTGTTTACTATGGCGCTTCTCACTCTGTCCGCCGCCTCTTTCACCGCCGTATCTCCAAGGCCTATGACATTAAAAGACGGCAGGCCGGGTCCTGAGTCCACCTCTACCTTGACGCTTATTCCTTCAATCCCCGAAAGAGCCGCTGTTCTTGTTACAGCAAGCATAATCTCACCTCCCTAGAATTCCAGACCTTCAAGGTGAAAAGCACTGATCTCTATCACCTGAAAGTCTACGGCTTCAAAATGTCTTTCGCACATGGCAAGATAGCACAACGCGGATTTTCTTATCTTCCGGCGCTTGGCTTCAATTACAGCCTCCGCTCCGCTGCCATATGATGCAAAAAGCCTGGTCTTAACCTCAACGAATGCGATGATGCTGCTCCTCTCGGCTATTATATCTATTTCGCCGTGCCTGCAGCGGAAGTTTTTTGCAAGAATTCTATATCCCTTTTCCTGCAGCAGTATTTCTGCAAGTGTTTCCCCAAGGGCTCCTGTCTGTCTTGTGTTCAAATCTCACCTCTTTCCCCTGTGAGATTTACGAAATACGTTTTTAGTATTTTTTTACAATTTTAGATTATATTTCATTATTTGTCAACAATATCTTTATTTTGCCTGCAAAAATGGGCGGTATAAAACCGCCCCGCATTCTCATAGCAGATCAATATCTGCAATGTCATCGTATTTTATTTCTTCCTTTCCCACCTTCAGCTGTCTTTTATCATACATAATGTCCTCCACCGTGCCCTCGGTTACAGCATAGCACCGTCTGCGGTAATGACGGATGCGGACTGAATTGCCTATAGACAGGCTTCTGAGCTTCCTGTCCAGCTCTTCGGCTCCGTCCTCACCGAGGACTATACGCGGCTCTGTGCGTTTTTCTCTCTCCTTCAGCGCCTCTTCATATCCTTTCAGGGCGGCAAAAGGCATAAACTGCTTGGCTCTGTCCTGCCTGTTCACGCTCTGTGTCCTCCTATCTGTCCGTTTCTCTCTATAGCTGTGGCTCCTTCCTCAAGGTCCATGGCTTTGAATATAGAGTTTTTACCGTACTTTTCCTTTATGTCGGCAACTGCAGTGAGCATCTGTTTTTCCTCTTTTAAAGCATCCGCCTGGGCAAACATGCTGCACTGAAAGCACCGGTCGCTGACCGTATTATTAAATGTCAGGGTAATACGCTTTACCCCGGCATCTCTTCTGACTATTCTGCCGAAAAGTCTGTCCGCGTATTCTCTTATGATTTCAGCAGATGCCGTGGAAAAAGGAAGCCCTATGGTTCCTGATGCAGGCGTAATTCCGTCCTTTTTGGAATATCCCACATAAAGATGCAGGGAGTCTGTAATAAGCCTTTTTGTTACCAGATCAAGGCACAGGGCGTCGGCTATTTCGCTGAGCACAAGCCTTGCTTTTTCATAAGGATAATCGGAAGCAAGCACCTGACCGCTGCTTATGCTGTGAGCCTTAGGCTCATATGACTTGATATCGGCCATGGTCACCGTCTCTCTTCCCCATGCGTGATCTATGAGAAGTTCCGCATCTACCCCGAAAGTCTTATAGAGCACCTCAGGGTCTGCCTGAGCAATCTGCCTCATGGTATATATGCCATACTTTGCCAGCCTTTCGGATATGCCGCGGCCTATACGCCAGAAATCGGTAAGGGGCCTGTGATCCCATAGGGTGTCCCTGTAGTCGTTTTCGTCGAGAATTCCTATTCGGCCCTCGGAATGTTTGGCAGTAATGTCAAGAGCCACCTTGGCCAGATAAAGATTGGTTCCTATGCCGCATGCAGAAGCGATTTTTTTCTCTCTGAGGATTTCATTCATTATGGTCTGCGCCAGCTGTCCGGGACTCATTGCGTAAAGGCTCAGATAGTCGGTCACGTCCATGAAAACCTCGTCAATGGAGTAAACATGAATATCACTTTTGTCTATATATCTCAGGTATATTTCGTATATGTCCGCGGAGTATTCGATGTAAAGCTGCATCCTCGGCCGTGCCTTGATGTACTTTATCCCCGCTGGGATTTCAAAGACTCTGCATCTGCCCGGCACTCCCAGTTTCTTCATGGCAGGAGAGACTGCAAGACATATGGTTTTATCTGTCCTCTCCGGATCAGCCACCACAAGGTTGGTTGTAAAAGGGTCAAGTCCCCGCTCGGCACACTCCACCGATGCATAAAAAGATTTTAAATCTATGCACATATATATTCTGTTTTCACCGCTTCTCTCTGCGCCGCACTTCATATCCCGGTTCATGGTACATGCCCCCTTGCACTCTCTCTCAGCGGATTCTCCGCCTCATATTTACATTATAGCGAACAAATGTTCTTTTGGCAAGTGGAAATCTGCGGCAAAATCGGTGTTTTCTCAATGTTCATATACCTTTTCCTGCAAAGGGTCCTTCCCTCCCAGAAGGAGCATGCGCAAAGTGTATGCCACCCCCTCATCATCATTTGACGGTGCTGTAATATCAGCATCAGCAATGATGTCGGCGGTGGCGTTTTCCATAGCCACTCCGATTCCTGCCTCTCTTATCATAGCACCATCGTTGGGGCTGTCGCCGAAGGCCATAACATTTTCCATTAAAAGTCCGTCCATCCGGCAGATTTCCTCAAGAGCTGAAGCCTTGCTGGTTGTCGCCCCGCCTACCTCCAGGTTGTGGCCGGTGGATGAAGTGAGAGTTATTCCCTCGGCCTTCTCAAGGAGTTTTTTCATCTCCGCCCTGTCCTGCTGATATTCAAACTGAATATTTACATTTTCTATAGAATCTGCATGGCTCAGCCAGAAATCGTAAATATCATCTACGGGCTCCCTGGTTCTCAATATGTATTTTGCCGACAGATAAGAGGAACCTTTTTTCTTTACATCCTCATAGAGTTTTCTATCGACGTAAGCTCTTCCCCCGGTAAACACCTCCACAGGAAATTCCCTTTTCATGAGCATTTTCCTTACTCTCAGAATGGCATCACGATCCACATAATTTGAATAAAGAAATTCTCCTGTCAGCGGTCTCACTATGTGGGCGCCGTTTGAGATTATCACATATTCAAGGCCCTTTATATTTTTAACCGCCTCCGGCAGGGCAGAATAGGGTCTTCCCGTTGCAATTACAACATTTATTCCCTTTCTTACTGCCTCTTCAAGCGTCTCTCTGGTGCGGCGTGTAAGACCGTTCCTTGTCAGGGTGGTACCGTCCAGATCAAGTGCGATTAACTTTATCTTTTTCAGTTCAGGCGAATCTTTAAGTTTAAAAACATTCACTTTCCTTGTCCCCTCTTTACTCTGTTTCATTTCAGGCAGTCCAGAAATTCCCGGTTGTATTTCCTCACCTGCTTCATGGTGGCGGAACCGTCGTGACCCGGATAGATGGTATATTCGTTTGACCACCTGTCGATTACATTGCGGCAGGATTCTTTCATTTCATCAGGAGAACCATCCTCAAGATCTGTCCGTCCCAGGTCGGTATCAAAGATTGTGTCCCCCGTAAAAACAACCTTGCTTTTTTCTGAAAGTATGCAGATCGAGCCTCTCGTATGACCCGGGGTGCTAAAAATCCGCAGAGTTTCCCCGTCAAGATCCAGCAGATCTCCGTCATTAAGATATCTGTCCACATTTCCTCTGTACCTGAGAGAGTCGATTTCGTGCATCATCACCGGCACGTCAAAATAGTCCCTCAGTCTTGCCGCAGCCCCTACATGGTCATAATGATGGTGTGTGAGAATTATTCCAAGCAGGTTCAGACCTTCGCTTTCCACATAGTCTATGAATCTTTTCGGTTCATATCCCGGATCTATGATATAACATCCGCCCCTGCTTCTGCTGCTTATAATATAACCGTTGCTTTCCAGGCCCCCGCCTACAAATCTTTTTATTTTCACTGTATGTCTCCTTGATTTTCTTTCTGTTTTCATATTGTACAATAAAAGCGGCATACTTGCAAATTTTATATAATGTGGTAAAATGAAGTGTATATCTAAAAATATTGTGAGGTATTTTAAATTATGAGGATTGCAATTGTCGGGGCCGGCAAGCTTGGCCTTAAAGTAATAAATGCGCTCGTAGGCGGCGACCATGCCATAACCGTGTTTGACACAAACGAAGCTGTTCTTAACAAAATAAGCAATCAGTACGATGTTATGACTGTTGCGGGAAATGCAAAGCAGATAAGCCTTCTGAAAGAACACGGCATCGAAAGCTTTGACTTTCTCATCGCCTGTACCGACAACGACGAGCAGAACATCGTCATAGCTTCTTTCGCCAAGAAGCTGGGCTGTTCCAAGGTCCTTGCCAGGGTTCGGGATCCTGAGCATATGAATCAGATGGATTTTATCATGGAAACCATGAATATAGATCACATTGTAAATCCGGACCTTTCCATCACTAAAGAAATCTATAAATATCTCGTTGAAAAATACACCCTTACCAACGGAATCTTTTCAAGCGGCAAAGTTTCCCTTGTACAGTTCAAGGTAAATAGATACAAAAAGCTCATCGGCCTTTCAATGATTGAAGTAAGCAAGGTTCTTACCAATATGCTGGTGGTTGCCATCTCCAGAAACGGCAAAATCATAATTCCACACGGCCAGACTGTAATTGATGCCAATGACACCATTTACATGATCGGTGAAAAATCCGAAATCGTAGAGCTCCATAAAAAAGTTCACGAAAAAGGAAAATACACTAATCTTCAGAAGGTGATGATTATAGGCGGCGGCAAAACAGGCTTCTATCTTGCAGGCAAGCTGGCGGAATTCGGCGTTGCGGTCAAGCTCATAGAGAAGAGTAAGGAGCGCTGCTATTACCTTTCCACACACCTTGACGATGTAATGGTTCTCCACGGTGACGCTACCGACACCACCCTTCTGGAGGAAGAAAATCTGGATGAAATGGATGCTTTTGTGGCTGCCACAGGATTCGATGAGGAAAATCTGCTTCTGGCTCTCATTGCAAAGCAGCGGGGGGTAGAGGATGTTATCTCTAAAGTAAGCCACCAGAGCTACAAGGATCTTATCGAAAAAATGGGCATAGATATGGCCTTAAACCCTCTTGACATTGTTGCCAGCACCATTCTGCGCTATGTTCAGGGCTCCAAGAAGATTATCGCCTCCCTCCTTATACAGGGACAGGCTGAAATTATGGAAATCATCGCCACAAACGATATGAAACTGGCAAATGTACCTCTCAAAGATGTGGATCTTCCTGACGGGGTTCTCATTGCGGCAATACACAGAGGTCAGCAGGTCATCATACCTAACGGCGATACTAAAATACTTGAAGATGATAAGGTTACCATCTTCTGTCTGCTCTCCGATATCGGCGAGCTTGAAAAATTATTTACGGCCAGAAAGGCATTTTTATAATGCTTACTGCACATGAGCCGGAAAGGAGCTGCAATGCGCGGCAAATATAGAGATTTTGTCAGAATTGAAGGAGCCGTTCTCCTGATTCTGGCGGCTGCCATGACAATACCTTTCATTCTGGCGCTTTATTACAGGGAAAAAGCCTCTGCCTGTGCATTTGCTGCAGTGGCTGCATTTTGCGTCCTTGCAGGCGTCATGATAAGAATTGCTTTCAAACCTTCTCAAGAAAAGTTCAAATCCAGAGACGGGTTTTTTGTTGTGTCATTGACGTGGCTTGTCTGCTCCATTGTCGGTGCAATGCCTTTTATTATTTCAGGGGCAATTCCGTCTTTTGCCGATGCGCTCTTTGAATCATGCTCCGGTTTCAGCACCACAGGAGCTTCTATTCTTACGGATATTGAAAGCCTTCCCAAATCGGTTCTTTTCTGGCGCTCATTCACCCACTGGCTGGGAGGCATGGGAATTATAGTTTTCGTAATGGCTCTTCTTCCCGTCCTGGGCATCAGCGGACAGATGGTGGCATATGCCGAAACTCCGGGACCCATTAAAGATAAAGTGACAGCTCATTTTTCCGATACTGCCAAGGGCCTTTACAGACTTTATCTTGCTCTCACCGCAGCTGAGGCAGTACTTCTCAGAATAGGCGGCATGAATTGGTATGATGCTTTCATTCATACTTTTGGAACAGTTGGTACAGGAGGATTCTCCAACTACAACACAAGCGTGGCCCACTTTACCAGTCCTTACATTCAGATTGTAATAATAGTCTTCATGGTGCTGGCAGGTATGAATTTCAACCTTTACTACGTGGGTATCATACAGAAACACGGCCTTAAATCAATCTTCCGCGATGATGAAACAAAATTTTATCTCACGGTAATGGGCATAGCTGCTGCAGCTATTTTCCTATATAACACCATTGCAGACGGTTTCCGTGATGTGGGCGGAACCCTTCTCAGTGCAGCCTTTCAGGTAACATCCATTAATACTACCACAGGTTTTGCCACCGATGACTTTGAACTCTGGCCTACCTTCTCCAAGATGGTTCTTTTTGCTATGTTCTTCTTCGGCGGCTGCTCAGGCTCCACCGGCGGCGGCATCAAATGCGTGCGCATACTGGTCTGCATGAAACTTCTCAGAAGGAGCTTCTCCCTTAAAGTTCATCCAAACAGAGTTGTCCCTCTTTCCCTTAACGGAAAAGAGCTTCCTTCTGATGTAATAATAAAGATCACTAACTTTATATTTACATATCTGGCTGTCCTTTTTGCAGGAACGCTGCTTCTTTCTGTGGACAATATGGACTTCATATCCACCCTTTCGGGAGCTGCAAGCTGCCTGGGCAATATCGGTCCGGGATTCGGACTTCTGGGGCCGACAATGAACTACTCCGCTCTATCAGCTTTTTCTAAATATGTCTGCTCTTTCCTTATGATTGCAGGCAGGCTGGAGCTGTTCACCGTGTTTATGCTGTTTTCGAGACGCTACTGGAATTCTAACCGTGTTTAGAGGTAATTATAATGCATATTAATTACAGAATGTATATCAAAATACTTGGTTTTCTCACCCTGGCTGAAGGTGTGGGAATGTTTGTGTGCTCAGGTATAGGCATGTACTTCAGCGAATGGAAGCCTGCCGGAACACTGCTGTTAGTTTCTCTGGTCTGTGTTTCTGTGGGATTTGTAATTCTTACCCAGCTGAGATTCAGTAAAATCCGTCTGAGATTTCATGAAGGATGGCTTATTGCCTGCATGAGCTGGGTCTACTGCTCACTGCTGGGTGCAGTGCCTTTCTACTTCGGGGGCATGGATTATTCTCTTATAGGCTCTTTGTTCGAGTCAGTTGCAGGCTTTACCACAACCGGCTGCTCGGTTTTTGATATAGACACAATGCCAAAATGTCTTATGATGTGGAAAGCCGTTGCAAGCTGGTTCGGGGGAATGGGAATTCTGGTCTTTGTGGTCTCCCTTTTCCCGGCTCTCGGAATAAGCGGCCAGTCAATCGCATCGGCTGAGACTACAGGCCCGACTATTGCAAAACTTGATGCAAGATATTCAGATACAGGAAAATTTCTGTACCTGGTTTATCTCGCCTTTACGGTAATTGAATTTATTCTGCTGGCCCTTGGACCTCTTGACTGGTTTGATGCTCTTATCAACACTTTCAGCAGCGTAAGCACGGGAGGTCTGGTCATAACATCTGATACTAAGGCCGTATTTACTTCCACGTATGTCAGAATGGTTATACTTGTATTTACAGTGCTTTCCTCACTGAACTTCTGCATTTATTTTCTGGTTCGTCAGAAAAAGTTCAAAGAAGCATTTGCCAATATAGAAACGAGATATTTCTTTATTATAATCGGTGTCGCCACGGCTCTTATCGCTCTGAGCCTCAAGCTGACAGGAACATATTCAAGCCTTTGGCAGGCTGTAAAAGACAGTCTGTGCCAGGTTGTATCATTTATTGCCACATCGGGATATTATGTATGTGATTATACAGACTGGCCTACCTTTGCCATTGTTATTCTGTTCACCCTGCTGTTTATAGGAGGGTGCTCCATGTCAACGTCAGGCTCCATGAAAGTTATCCGCTTTGCAATCTTTACTAAACTTATAAAACGGGGAATTTTCAGGCAGATTCATCCGCATTCGGTAAAGGCTGTGGTTGTAGACGGAAAAGCTGTTCCGGCGGACAAGGTATCTTCCATTACCACTCATATTCTCCTGTTTTTCGGAGTATTTTTCTTCTCATGCATCATGCTTTCATTTAATAACTTCGA
Source organism: uncultured Clostridia bacterium (assembly GCA_927797855.1). Classification (GTDB taxonomy): domain Bacteria; phylum Bacillota; class Clostridia; order Peptostreptococcales; family Anaerovoracaceae; genus SUG1106. The sequence goes on from CAKMLH010000010.1 coordinate 12,560, forward strand.
CATGGAGACCACTATGACCACCGCTATCGGTTTCTTCTCAAACACAGGAATGGCTCTGGGTGAGGCAGGATGCACCGGGTATTTCGGCATGTTCAGTCCCTTTTCTCAGTTTTTCCTGTGCGTTCTGATGATAACGGGAAGGCTGGAAATGTATGCGGTCCTGCTTCTGTTATCCAAATCCTTCTGGAAGCTTGATCGGGCAAGATCTGTTTAATATTTTCAAGTCATAACTTTGAAAGTAATATTTTTGCAAAAAAACGGTCACTCTATATTACATGGAGGACCGTTTTTATGATTGTAAAGGATTTGATGACAACTTCGGTGACATGGGTTAAATCCGGAAGTCCGGCAGCTGCCGCAGTGAATATTATGCGCGCCGAAGATGTGGGGATTGTGCCTGTATGCGATGTGCAGGGACATCTTCTGGGCGTTGTGACTGACCGTGATATCCTCATGCGGTGCGGCCTTGCAGGTGGCGGTAAGGTCAGGACGGTGGACGATATCATGAGCCGCAATATAGTTTGTGCAGCCCCGAAGGATAACATCCACGATGCCGCGCTGAAAATGTCTGAATTTGGAGTCCGCCGTCTGCCCGTTGTTGAAAACGAAAAGCTTGCAGGTATGCTTTCTCTTAAAGATCTGGCATCAAAGCGCATTTTCACCGCCGAAATCGGACATATCATATACAATGTCTGCAATAAGAAGCCTTAAGGGCTGTTTTAATTATATAATCTTAAAATCTATCTGCCTTTCCTGCGGCCTTGCATCCATAACACGGATTCTGACCTTTTCGCCCAGCTGATAAGGTCTGGCAAGTTCTGACGCGAAAGCCATGCCCTCAATGGTATTGGCAAGCTCCACGTAAACGCCGAAATCGGTTACTCCGCTTACGATGCCGTCAAACTCCTCACCGATGTGGCCTTCCATGAACTGAGCTTTTTTCATTTTGTCAACTTCCCGCTCCAGTTCCTGGGCCTTTCTTTCAGTCTTTGATGAAATATCAGCTGCCCTTTCTGTATCACCTTTGTATTTTGCCAGTTTTTCCTCGGTCATGCGTCCGGTAATGGACTCCTTAATTATTCTGTGTATAATCAGGTCAGGATACCTTCTTATGGGTGAAGTGAAATGGCAGTAATACCTGAATGCCAAGCCGAAATGTCCCTGGCACTCCGTGCTGTAGCAGGCTTTTTTCATAGTTCTCAGCATTACCCTGTTGACTACGCTTTCGTAAGGCTTATCCTCTATATCTGCTATTATGTCAGCCAGAGTCTTGGGATATATATTGTCTGCGCTGCCTTTAAGTCTGATGCCGAAGTTCATAAGGTATGTCTTAAGATCCATAATCTTTTCGGGATCCGGCTTTTCATGAATCCGGTACACAAAAGGATAGTTGAGCCAGAAGAAGTGCTCTGCAACCGTTTCGTTTGCTGCCAGCATAAATTCCTCAATAAGACGGTTGGCGGTTCTGCGCTCCTCTAATTCTACTGAAACGGGATTTTCATTTTCGTCAAGAGTTATTACGGCCTCTGAGATATCAAAATCCAGACTGCCTTTCTGCTTTCTCCTGTGCCGCAGTATGTGGGCCAGCTTTCCCATAAGCTTCAGGTCATCTGCTATATCGATATATTTTTTTGTTAGCTCGGGGTCGTCCTTTTCCAGAATGTCGGAAACGTCATCATAGACCAGCCTTGCTGCGGATCTGATTACCGATTCCCTTATGGAATGGTCAACTACCTTGCCTTCCCCGTCGATTTCCATAATGCAGGAAAGGGTCAGCTTGTCTTCTCCCGGGTTCAGGCTGCAGCTGCCGTTGGAAAGAGGTTTCGGAAGCATCGGCACCACCCGGTTGATTAAATAGACGCTTGTACCTCTTTTAAGTGCCTCTCTGTCCAGATATCCGTCCTCGGTGACATAATGGCTCACATCGGCAATATGAACCCCCAGAAGGTAATTTCCATTTGGAAGGATTTCTATGGAAACGGCATCATCAAGATCCTTCGCGGAAGGTCCGTCTATGGTGAATATCCTCTTGCCGCGAAGGTCAAGTCTGCCGCTCTCTGTAATCATCTCCTCGGTAATCTGTTCCTTTGAGCGGGCTTTTGCTTCTGCATTTACCCTGCTCGGGAATGTTTCAAAAAGGCCGTAAGCCCTTATAAGGCTGAGAACATCGGCACCCGGCTGCCCCTCTCTTGCAATAACCTCAGTAATTTTACCTTCGAGACTGCGGGCTGCATCGGGATATGCGGTAATTTTGGCTAAAACCTTGTCTCCGGTCTGGGCATTTCTGAAAAAATCTTTCCTGATGAAAACATCTTCTCCGATTTTCCTGTCATCGGGCACCACAAAGCCGTAGTGCTTATGCCTCTCAAAGGTTCCCACGACTTCGGCTGTTTTCCTTTCAAGCACCTTTATAACTCTTGCCTCATTTGATCGTCTTGTCATATAAGGAGGAAGCACTTCAGCTTCTACTGTATCACCGTTCATAGCACCTGCCATCTTGTCCGGTGCCACGAAAAAGTCGGCTCCCTCCTCCTGACGGATGAAGCCGAAACCTTTCTGATGTTTTTCAATTGTTCCTGTAATTCTCTGTAATTCTCTTTTCATAAGTAAAGTATATTCTGCGCCGGCGCCTAAGTCAAGTCTGAGAAAAAGTCAGGGTCTCCCTGCGTCAAAATGCAATGTAAGGAGACCCGCTTTAACAATTTAATGATTCAATGCTTTTATGCTGCACCGTTGACTTTATTATTATCCCTGTCGTTAATGCCGGTATCATGGTTGTCGTTCTCATCACCGTCGAAAATATCATCCACATCATTTCTGATATCGTCCCCGGTTCTGTTGAGGTCTTCCCCGAAGTCACCTCTTCTGGTGTCGTTATTATCATTGATACTGTTATTGGTACCCGGCGTGTTGTCGTTGACATCATTGTTGTTGCCTCTGCAGCCTGACATGATCATAGACAAGGCAAGTAATAAAATCATTACGATAATGGTAGTCTTCTTTTTCATAAAAACACTCCTTTCTTCATTCACACTTAGTTTGGAGCATTTTTTTGAAAATATTCTATGAAAAATTTTAAAGCCTACCGTTCCTTTTTCAGCCCGTTGATTACCACATAAACCCCTATCAGAACCACCACCGTTACTCCGAGGATAACATACATGGTGCCGATCTCCACTTTATCATCAAAAAAGTAAAGGTTACAGTCAATGGAGTCTTTGATGGCCTCCACAACCTCAGCAGGAAATCCCTCATTCCCCATTTCCTCAAATACACCGCGAAGTGCGTGATTTCTCAGGAGCGAAGTGCCGTAAGTGCCTGGAAGGAATGACAGAACCTTCTGCAGTCCTTCGGAAAACTGTGAAATAGGCATATATGCACCGCATATGAAACCATAACCTGCGCTTACCACAGTTCCCACTGCCGAAATCTGCCCCTGTGTGGACAGGAACAGATTTATAATTGACGACAAGGCTGTTCCAAACAGCGAAAGCAGAAAAATATCCAGCATAATGAACAACACATCAGCCGCCGTAATGTACCATCCGATAATGCCTATGTATATGAAACATACACCCATAGCCGCATAGCAAATAAGCAAGGTGGCAATTAGCGTGGAAAGATAATATCCCATTGCAAGGGTCCAGCTTTTGACCGGCGTTATAGTCAGGTCATTTCTGCTGCCGTTCACCTTATCCTGAACCATAAGCATGTTGGAGCAGAAAGCCACAGTCACGCAGCATACTGCCAGCAGCGATGAAAACAGCTGGCCTCCTACGCAGCCGTCTATAAGAGCATCATCTGCAGGAAGAGCCGCCGGAATTGCGCCTGTAAACGAATCCTTGTATATGTTGGCAAGGAAGGTCGCATACAGAACCAGCAGAATCACGGGCGTAATCAGGGATGTGAAAAACATACCCTTGTCTTTAAAAAACAGCTTTGTGTCTCTCTTTATAAGCGCCTTAAGCTCTTTCACCGTTCTCACCTCCTGTCAGCCTTTTGCCCGTTGCCGCAAGAAAAATATCGTCCATTTTCCCCTTGGTAATCTCATAATCTCTGAAAATTTCAGGGTGCTTTATTATAAGCTCAGTTGCATGGGCCGTGTCCTCCACTTCGATACGGTATGCTCCCGGAATCTTTTCGGGAGAGGTCCCGAGAAGTCTTGCTTCATCCTCCGTTGCCCCGTAGAGAGTTATAAAATCCCCCGTATATTTGTTCTTAAGCTGAAGAGGCGTCCCCTCCGCCACGATTCTTCCGCTGTCCAGAATAATTACATAGTCGGCGTCTGCTGCCTCCTCCATGTAATGGGTTGTGAGAAAAACTGTCATATTCTGCTCTTTTCTGAGCCTTGAAACAGCGCCCCACAAAAGCTTTCTGGTCTGCGGATCCAGTCCCGTGGTGGGCTCATCAAGAATGAGAATTTCAGGGCTGTGGAGAAGTGCCCTTGCTATGTCTATTCTCCTTCTCTGTCCTCCGGAGAGCTTTCCTACTGTCCTTTTCATCAGATCTGCAAAGTCAAGAAGCTCAGCCAGCTCAGCCAGTCTCTTTTCAAAGACCGCTCCTGTAATTCCATAGAGGGCTGCCCGGTACCGGAGATTGTCTCTGACGGAAAGCGCCTTGTCCAGCACAGAATTCTGGAAAACAACTCCAAGCTCCCTCTTGATACCCTCAGTGCTTTCATCAAGATCCTTTCCGCCTATGAAAACCTTTCCGCTGTCCTTGGTCTGCTGCCCGCACATTATGGAGATTGTGGTGCTCTTTCCCGCACCGTTTACTCCCAGAAAAGCGAAAAGCTCGCCCTCCTTAACGTTAAAGCTCAGGTCGTCAACGGCCTTTAAATCTCCGAAGCTTTTGCTGAGATGTTCTATCTGGATTATTGTTTTTCTCTCACTCATGTTCCACTCTCCTGTCAAAGTTCTGCAAAAATAACCGTACCCTTTTTCTTGATCCACGCTGTAATAAATCCTGCTGCAGCAGCAATAATAGCCGCAGCTGCCGCCAGATAAGCCAGCTGAGGCATAATACGACCGAACAGGAAATATAAGCCTGCCAGAATCAGAACCGCCAGCCAGCTGCCAAAGATACCTATCATCACGGGAAGGCTCTGTTTGATTACCGTCGCCTCATTTACCCAGTCAAGATTAGGGATTTTAAGATTCATAGCCAATCCCATTGCCGCACCGAATACTGCAAAAGCAATGGCAAACAATGCCACAAGTGCCGTATCTGCAAAGTCAAGGCCAAGTGCCGCAGAGCTGCAGATCGCACATATCAGCCCGGGAACAGCAGTCATCAGCACATGAAAAACCAGCTTGGCCCTGAGAACCATCCAGGCGGAAACAGGCATTGATTGCAGAATCCAGATGGTTTTCCCCTCGAGAGAAACAGACGGTGCCGATATATCATTCATAGAACAGATGAGAGCCAGGGACGCAGCCAGCAGCAGAGGAATCACCTCCTGAGTGGCCGGAAACACCTGTGTAATCTGAGCTATGAGTCCTCTGAGATAATCACCCTTAATAATTACTGCAGCTGCTCCTATAAGGAATAAAACGGTACCCAGACCGCAGTTGACAAGATACACCGTGCTGCCCGTAAACCTTTTTGCCTCTTTTTTAAGCAAGGCCGCCGGCTGAGAACCTGACCTCATGGTTTTTTCTCTGTACTTCGCTTTAACCGAACTGTTCTTTGTCGTTGCAATTCTTATAAAGCTCCTTGACAGAGCAAAGTAAATCAGGCCGAATATGGCCAGTACAATGGCCGCGGATATAACAAGGGACATGCCTTTACCTTCACAGGCAAGCCCCATATGGTATACGGGGAAAAGCGTTTTCTTTACCGTATCTCCGATTCTGTCTCCGTTGGCCACCATAAGCTGAAGGTAACGATATACACGTGTGTACACATAGAAGTAAATTGCCAGCAGGCCCAATGTTGCTGCCACACTGATAAAACGCTTGATACCGCCTTTGAGATGAGCCGATATTAGTCCTATAATCCATCCCAGTATGCAGGAAAGGGTCAAGGAAAAAATTGAAATTAAAATCGTTACCAGTATCTCAGATGCCAGCATCCAGAGCCCGGTCCGGATTTTTATATTGTATACGAGGATGGTCGGAACCATAATATCCAAAGTGAACACCAGGCTCATCAAGTAAGTTCCCGTCATTCTTGCAAGCAAAAGTGCCGACGGTTTAACAGGCATCGACAGCAGCAGATCATTGTCCTTTGCCCTGTACAGACTTGAATATGCCGTAAAAATGCTGCCGAATACGCCCCCGACTATGGCCATTATGCCCATTATGGCAAAATAGAGCCATCCAAGTCCCCCATTTACCATGGGCTCGCACAGCTCTGCCGCCATCATATAAAAGAGCCAGCCTACTGCACACAAAGCATAAACCATCAGAAGCACATATAAAACCAATGTACCTCCTGAACGGCGTGTCCCCTTCTTCCCTCTCTGAAAGAGAAACGCGCCCAGCTCCCTCAGCTGCTTTTTTATAAGAACTCTAACCATGATTTTCCTCCAGTTCAAGGAATACGGACTCAAGGGATTCATCTCCCTTTACTTCCTCCATAGTCCCGGATTTTATCAGCCTGCCGCCTTTGATGATGGCGATCTGATCGCAGAGTTTTTCTGCCACCTCCAGGACGTGAGTTGAGAAGAAAATAGCTCCCCCCTCGTGGCAGATTTTACGCATTATCTCCTTTAGAAGGTGTGATGCCTTAGGATCAAGACCAACGAAAGGCTCATCCATTATAATAAGCTTCGGTTCATGGATAAGGGCCGAAATAATTGCAAGCTTCTGTTTCATACCGTGGGAATATGCACTTATGGGCTGAGCCAGATCTTCCGTAAGTTCAAAGGTATCCGCATAAAGGTGGATAAGTTCTTCCCTCCTGGATGCGCTCACACCGAAAATATCCGCAACAAAATTCAGATACTGGATTCCAGTCATAAAATCATATAAATCCGGATTGTCCGGAATATATGCCAGCATGGATTTGCAACCCAGTGGGCTTTCCTTAATTGATTTGCCGCCGATATAAACTTCTCCGCTGTCGAAAGGCAAAATTCCGCAGCATGCCTTTATGGTAGTGGTTTTGCCGGCTCCGTTATGTCCTATAAAACCGTAAATTTCCCCCGGTTTTATGTGCAGCGACAAGTCGTCAACCGCCTTTTTCTCTCCGTATTGTTTTGTCAGATGTTCTATTCTGAGCATAAATTAAATACCTCCTATGCTTTCTATACTGCTTTGTCCGATTATATACCTTCCGGTAGGTGTAAGGTCAAGGGTTAATATCTTTCTTAGTGTATTTTATGTAGGCGGCAATGATTCCGGCGATTCCAAGAGCCATACCTATACATACCATTAAAGCATCTATTTCGCCGTTTGTGATTATATCAGCACCGTCGGAAAATCCGAAAGGTGTAATGTATTTTACAAATTCAGCTTTGTCTGAAATGTTGGCCACGATGTTGAGGAAATACATCATTACAGCAATGCCAAGTCCGATTCCGATTCCTCCCCTTCTTACAAAAGCTGAAATGCCGAAGCAGATGCCTCCGATTTCAAGCTGCATAAGAAAATATGCCAGATGCATCAGCAAAATGTTTTTCCACGGAATCTCCTCGCCCACGATGTACATGGAGCCTATGGAAATTGCCAGCGTAAGGACATTCATAATAACAATCTGTGTTAAAACCGCCGCCAGTTTTTCCGTTATTATGCTTACTCTGCTCACCGGGTGTGTCATCAGGAACTCTGCAGTGTGATCCTTTTCTTCCTTGGCAAGAATCGTAACCGCACAGTAGGCCGCAAAGAATGCTCCTCCCAGTCCCAGAATGTTTCCGCATTCTATGGCATAAAAGCCGTCAAGACTGCCAAAGCTGATTCTATCCATACCGAAAGCCGCCGAAAAGCTGCCCATGGATGCAAACATATCGCTTACGCTGTCCATTTCTCCCTTCATTTCAGGGAACAGCAGAACGCATGTGGCCATAAGGAAGCCGATAGAAGCCGTCCAGGTTATGAGTGAAAGCTTCGACTGTTTCATTTCGTGTTTAAAGAGTGTCATTCTGCTCACCTCCCTTTAATGCTGCCATATCCTGCGGTTCGTCCTGATAATAATGCATGAATATTTCTTCGAGGTCAGGCTCTGCTATAGAGAGGTCAATTACCCGCCCTGCTGCCAGTACCGTCAGCAGTTCTTTTATGTCACCGCCGTAAAGGAAATTCACACCGCCTTCAAAATGCTGTACATCCCTTACATCCGTCAGCCCTCCCAGGAAAACATCTCCGTGGACGGTTACTCTCTTAGCGCTGGTCTTAGCCAGAGATTCCACGCTGTCACAAGCAATCAGCCTGCCTTCTCTGATTATGGCTGCCCGTGTGCAGTTTCTCTGTATTTCAGAAAGCACATGGGAGGACAGGAAAACCGTCATCCCGCTGCGATTCTTTTCCCTCAGTATGTCAAAGAACTCCCTCTGCATCAGCGGGTCAAGTCCACTTGTAGGCTCATCCAGAATGCAGAGTTTAGGATTATGCTGAAGTGCGCACACTATTCCAACTTTCTTTCTGTTACCAAAAGAAAGCTCCTCCACCTTCTTCTCTGTGTCAAGCTGCAGTCTGTCACAAAGAGTTGCAGCCTCTGCACTGCAGTCTCTCTTCCTGAGATCTGCCGACAGCTTTATTACATCCTTCACCTTCATACCGTTATAGAAGACGGCTTCCGAAGGCAGATAACCTATATCTTCGAGTATCTCATCTTTTTTGCCGGATACATCCTTTCCGAATATGCTGGCGCTGCCGCCGCTGCTCTTAATAAGTCCTGTCAGAATTCTTATTGTGGTCGATTTACCGGCCCCGTTTGGTCCGATAAAACCGAATAATTCACCTTCCTCTACAGCTAGCTCCAGGTCTGTTATGCCCCTTGCTTTGCCGTAGAACTTGGTCAGTCCTTTTGTCTCTATTGCTTTCATGTTATTCACCCTTTGCAGAGCCCTGCGGCGTCTGCCCTTTTCTTAATATAATCAGGCTTTTTTAATTCTGAGATCTCCTGATGTGGTATCTACATTAAATCTGTCTCCGCCTTTACCCGCCACATATTTGCTGCCTTTTTGTATCATCTCTATGTCACTGTCAAAATCTCCGCTTGTGGTGTCATCGCTTATGGTGAAATTTCCTTTCTTAGGAAGGAGCAATGTGACTTTACCGGAAACTGTGCTATCTCACAGTCATCAATAGACTTTTTCAGGTTCATCCGTAATCTCGTCTTTGGATGTTTCCTCAAAAACTATTTCGTCACCTTTGCCGTATGAGATTTCCACATTTCCCGAAACCCAGTCGATTTCAAGATTTCTGATGTTATCTGATGTGCTTCCGCTACCTATAGAATAGCTGTCTGCGTTGTCATATTTTATAGTGCTTAGGCCGCCACCCGTGTGAATTACACAACCTGACATCATAATCATGCATGCTATTAATGCTGCTGCAGTTGATATTCTTTTTAATCCTTTTATTCTTTTCATAATTTTCCTTCTTTCTTGATTGCTCATCTGCACTTCTTTGCCTTTGGTTTTGGCGCAGGAAGCTCCTCGTACATTTTCTCAAAGAGTTCCGTCAGGAATCTCCTGTCGTCCACATCCTCCACCAGTATCATATCCTTTGCCCCTTCATAAGGCGGCTCCATTGGTGCTTCCGGCATCAGTTGCCGCGCTGCCTGAACCGGTTTTACCAACAGGCGGTCATCACATATATAAGCCGCAATTTTGCCCTTGTGGTATATTATGTACTCACCCATCATGAAGCGATGTGTGATTTCCTCCAAGTCAGAGAGCTGTTCAAGTATATAGTTCAGGTATTCTTTAGTCGAAGCCATCTTTAGTTCCTCTTTCCATCTTCATAGGAGTATACCTTATTCCGTTTGTAATGCATTCGTCATCTGTCGGCTCGAATCCCAGCTTGCGATAAACCTCCACAGCATAAGGGGAAGAATTAACCGTAAACACGCCGATCCCCTGCAGCAGATAATCGATGAGCATTTTTTCAAACAGCTGTCTGCCTATGCCCTGTCTGTGATATTCAGCCTTCACGAAGAACAGGCTGATGTGAGAGGGTTTTCTCATAGCCAGCACGCCTACAATATCCGAGGCTTCATCGAAAGCCCCATAAAAATCAAGTTTTCCTATTTCCTCTTTATTATTGAGAAAGTTCTTGAATTCTGCAACTCCCTCTTCCGAGTACTCCGGTGCTTCGAAGCGGCAGAACACCTCCCATACCAATGAAAGTGCCTCTGTCAGCTGCTCAGCCTGCAATGATTTCACTTCATACATTTTTATCTCATACAACCTTTCACAAACTTCAGCGGTACATCCATGCGCTCCGCCACCTGTTCCGGACTCATTCCGCCGTCAAGAAATCGTCTGCACACAGTCTTTATGTTTTCACCCACCTCTATGATATGTCCGTCAGGATCGAAAAAGCGTACTACACGCTGACCCCAGGCATGCTCCTTTACCGGGTGTACGTAGTGGATGTCAAGGCCGCTCAGCTTTTCTGCGAATGCATCGAAGTCATCTTCCTCAAAATATATCTCGCTGACTTTGCCGCACCAGCCCAGTTCACCGCATTCCCTATCTATAAATTGAGCCCAGCTTTCCGCAGTCTGAAGGCTCAGTCCGCCTGTAAGAGTCACATTGGCACCGAAATCTACAGTCTTGCGCAGTCCCAGCACATCTTTATAAAATTTCACAGACCGTTCCATGTCGGTCACTACTAATAACGGATTCTTAAATTTCATATCGGCAGGTCACCCACTTCCATTTCAGACTCTTCTTTTTTCATAGGAATTACTGTTTCTCTTTCAAGTCCGCCTGACTTGATAAACATCATCATTCCCATAAAGGTCTGTCCCAGCAGCTCATTTATCTCCGCTTCAGTAAATTTATATACCCCCGCGGCGCACAGAGTTCCGATGCCGAAAGTAAAAATCCAGCTCTGCTTAAACAGTGCCATGGCCTCCTTCTCCAAAAGGCCGTAATCTCGCATTATTACATCGATACATCTGCTGGACATGATGCCCAGGTTATCTAAGATCTGCTCAAAGCTCAAAGGCTCTTTAGTCTCGGTCATAAACAGCATCTGGAAAAGCTTCGGTTCCTCTATGGAAAAAAGAATCATCTGCATACCGAACTGCTTGAATGTCGGCGTGTATTCTTCAGCTCTGAGCGCAAAATCATTGAAGCGATTGATGGCCGCCTTGCGGACCTCCTTCTGCACTTCTTCCATGTTTTTAAACAGTGTAAAAATAGGCCGGGCCGAACTGCCAAGTCTTTCGCCAAGGTCTCTTGCCGTCAGTGCTGACATTCCACGCTCACTCACCAGCTGCAGAGCTGTCTCGATTATTTCTTCTCTGGTAAATTTAGGTTTCGGAGGCATTGTCCTTCTCCTTTCGTGTCTCTTTTATTGACCGGAATTATCTTTTTTATCCTCTGCCACTCTGAAATTATACGCCGCAAAGAACATGCAGGATGCTGCTGCCCACATTATGCCACCGATGGCAAGTCTGTCGCACAGTGCCATGAGAATCCCCGATATGGCCATCAGCCCTCCTGCGTATGTAAGCAATCTTGATGTCATGTGTTTGTCTTTATTTTTGTCATTCATTTTTTATTCCCCTTTTTCTTTAATGCATGTCGTGTTTTAAAACAATCGATTTAAAACGTACGTTTTATTATAGAACCTAATTTTGCCTTTGTCAATATGCCTCAGAAAAAAACAACCCCCGGTCCTTTTCAGGCCAAGGATTGAATGCATATCCACGATTTAAGAATTCTTCCTGTTGACAACCGCTGCCGCTATTGCTCTCCATGCTGCAAATATTAGTCCGGCTACAGGCCAGATAATCCACGTTTCATCCCAGTTGTCATGAGGCAGGCTTACTGCCAGATATACTGCAGTTATAAGAATCCAGTATGCTCCGGACAACGCTCCGAGAATTCCCTTCTTCCCTGCTTTGCTTCTGCGAGTATACTCACCCTCTTCGAGAAGTTTCTCGTAACTTGCCCATCTGATTCCGCCATTGATAAAGAAAACCACGCCGATTCCCACCATTATGAAAAGCAGACATACTCCCGCTATTGCTGCAAAATCGCTTTCTGAAATGAGGAAGGCTCCGAAGAGAGGAACAACCGAAAGTATGGCGAAACATGTTCCTATCACATTATTTCTGGTGTAGGTTTCTTTATAAGCGTTTCTGCGCTCCTTTACCATGCCCGTCACACCGTACTCTGTTTCTATGTTCTCTGTTTCCAGAAAATCAAACTGTTTGGTGATACCTCCGCATGAAATGAAAATGGCTACAGCAAAGGCCACCATAATAAACATTAAGATCAGTCCTGCTATCCCGGCTTTGTCCTCATTAAAGTGAAGTACCCCGGCCTCGGCCCCTCCTGCCATAAAGATCATCAGCACAGGTGATACTATACAAAGGAAAGTTGCAAACGCGACTTTTCCTGCTGTCCTTTCTTTCGCTGCGATGAATTCGTTTGCTTCCTGCATAGAAACCTTTCTGACCGGTTCAGCAGGTTCATCTCTATATCCGGCTGTAATTCCTTCATTTGCTGAAACAGACTGCATCTCCTCTATCTCATCCTTAAGAAGATAATCTGTAGTAACTCCGAAAATCTGTGCCAGCAGCAATATCTTATCCAGATCAGGTATTGACTGGGCGCTTTCCCATTTAGATACGGACTGGCGGGTTACATTGACCTTTTCTGCCAGTTCCTCCTGTGACCATCCGTTTTTCTTTCTCAATTCTATAAGCTTATCTGCAAAAATCATTTTTTTACCTCCGATTC
>CAKMLH010000011.1 GCA_927797855.1 uncultured Clostridia bacterium
CTGAAAAGGTTGAGGTTACAGGCAAGAAGAGAAAAGAAAAGATCTACAAGAGACACACTGGATATCCAGGTGGATTAAGAGAGATCACTTTCGAAAAACTTCAGGCAAAGAAGCCGGAAGAAATCATCAGACACGCTGTAAAAGGCATGCTTCCTGATGGAAAGCTTGGCAGACAGATGTTCAAGAAGTTAAAGGTTTATGCAGGTCCTGAGCACGCTCATGCTGCACAGAAACCGGAAACATGGGAATTCTAAGGAAAGGGAGGAATAGACAATGGCAAAGATGCAGTATCAAGGAACAGGCAGAAGAAAAAGTTCAGTTGCTAGAGTTAGATTAATCCCTGGAACTGGAAAAATCACTGTTAACAAGAAAGATTTAGAAGATTACTTCGGAATGGAAATTGTTAAGAGAGAGGTAAGAAGACCTTTTGAAATCGCAGGATGCGAAGGCAAGTTTGACGTAATCGCTACTGTACACGGAGGCGGATTCACAGGTCAGGCAGGTGCTTTAAGACATGGTATTTCAAGAGCTCTCTGCGTTGCTGACAAGGAAGCTTACAGAGCTCCTCTTAAGGCAGCAGGCTTCTTAACAAGAGACCCAAGAATGAAGGAAAGAAAGAAGTACGGCTTAAAGAAAGCAAGAAGAGCAAGCCAGTTCTCAAAGAGATAATCAGCGGGCTCCGCGCTTTCAAAAAACAGACTTCGAAAACTTCAAACGAAGATACAAAGAGAGATGCTTCATCGCGAGGCATCTCTTTTTTCATGGCTTTGTATACTGTTTTTTATGTCATCAGGAATCCTGCCACAAGATACCCTGCCAAGGTAAGCACCGCCACTCCTACGGCATAAGGCGCAGCTGTTTTGATTATCCTCATATTGGACACTCCGCTGCCTGCCGAAGTCATAAAAACGGAATCTGCATAGAAGCAGCAGCTGTAGCCAAGGGTGACCGCACTCATAATAGCTGCAATAACCAGCTTTACAGGAACCCCCGCTGCTAAAGTCAGCGGTATAAAAATAGGAATGGCTATTATCTGCATTACCCAGCATCCGCCGGTTGCAAATGTAGTAAAGCCTACCAGAATGAAAGCTGCAGCAGGCAGAAGCCACCCCGGTACAGATGTGCCAACTGAACCGATCAGCAGATCAAAGAGCCCCAGCTGCTGATTGGCATTGCTCAGCATAAATCCAAAGCAGATGACTATGGCCAGAGTGGTCATGGACTTTGCACCCTCAAAGAAATACTGGAAGAATTGTGAGATGCTCATAAGCCTTTGAGAGATGTATAATATGAACTGAGCGGCCACTGCCAGGAGAATGCCGTGAATCAGGTCATTGTCGAATATGAGAACGCCGGCAACAAGAGTTACAATGGGAATGATGGCATTAAATGCAGAAGCGGTTCTGGTATTATCAGGCATTTCGATATCCACCAGCGATCTGGTCTGTTCTTCGCTGAGCAGAGCCGGACCGCCGTTTTGCACTCTTTCGTATGATTCCTTTAATGTGCCCACCTTAGGAAAAAGCCCCAAAGCAAGCAGAGTCAGCAGGACAAACATCAGAACCGGATAAAACATAAAGGGTATAGAACTTATGTAATCGTCGAAGGTGAGTCCGAAGTCGGAGATCAGTCCCACGGTAAATGCCACCCAGCTTGAAAACGGCACAAGCACGCAAAGGCAGCAGCCCACTGCATTGGCCTGAAAAGCCAGATGCTCCCTGGGGATGGCGTTTCTGTCAGTAGTACCTTTAATGGCAAAGGTTACGGCCAGCACACTGAGATACTCATCCACAAACATAATGATGGACATGAGCATGGCCAACAACAAGGGTCTGCGCGGACCGGAAGCCAGCCTTGATGCCAGATTATTGAAGCCTGACAAAGCACCTGATTCCTGCAGAAGCTTAATCATCCCGCCGAATCCCACCAGGATAAATATAACGAACTGGTAGGAGGAGTTGGAGAGGGTGTTGTACAGTGAATCTATGGTTCCGCTGAGGAAATCCCCCTTATACAGGATGACCATTGCAAGAAGAGAAGCGGCAATCATGGACTCGGCCATTTTCTTGGTTATGAGGGCCGCTGCAATGAGAAATGTCAGCGGTAAAAGGGTCAGAATAATATCTGCCATTAAAAAGCACCTCCCGAGCATATACACTTTGTTATATATTATATATAATTATAGCTATTTCGCCCAGAGACTGCAATGCTTTTAAAGGAAAGCTTGAACACAGAAGTAAAGGAATCGTTGGCATATATTGTGTGATAAGACTTGGTTTTAACATATCCATATGTTAAAATAGCATTGAGATGCGCACAAGAAGCGCGTTAAACAGTTGTTGCAAATTTTGCAACAACTGCAGCAGATGAAAGACAAAGGAGACAAAGCGTTGAACCTATTTGATTACCTGAAGAACGAATCTTTTTTCAGACCATTTACTCTTAAATATAAGAAAATATATTATGATTGTATCCAGCTCCTGATTGATAAGACAAAGGAACTGCCGGTGCTCTATGAATCAGATGCCAGAGACTGCATTACCTTTTATTTGCGGAATTCCGGGGTACAGGCGGGGGAGTTTAATGCAGTTTTAGACAAGGAGATGGATGCAGAAGGAGAGGATGAATGCCCCGGTGCAGAACTTCAGGCAGGCAATGTTATTGCATTGTTTAGAAATTCAGGGTGGATTCTGCCTAGAGAAATAGGCAGAAACGGTGAATATGTAGTAAACATTTCCACGGACTGCAGACGTATTATGGATTTTTTGTGCAAAATGACAGAGCGCAGCGGTCAAGGCACTATGTCAAACCGCATTTTCTCCATGTATGAAATTATGAAGTCGGCATTTGATAAGGACAGCGTAAGGATGGACAGACCATACACCAACATTCTGGTGCCGCTTCTTGATAACGAAACGGAACTGAAGAATGAGCTGACAGATCTGAAGGAAAGCATTGCAGGAATCATGAAAACGGTAATTGCTTTCCAGGATATAAACTGCTTCGGACAGTTTATCATGAAAGACGAGATGCTGGATCGTTTTTTCAGCGAATATTTCTTTATCAAGAATAACGGACTGATTCCCACGCAGCTTTCTTTTATACGCAGCAGACTTCGCAAGCTTAAGGACAAGGAAATCCTTCAGCGAATGGTTATGGAATGTGCGGAGAAGCTGCAGATGGATATGAATCAGGCAGAAGAAAGGGTGAATCGCTATTTTGCTGAACTGCAGCATTTTTTGAGCGTGGAATATGAAGAAAACATGGAACTGATAGATGCTCGGATCAACAACTATTATAACCTTGCAAATACACGCATCACGCTTATGGCCAGCAACGGCATGCGTTTGGAATCGGTAATAAGCGATTTTCTTAATACTGTTGCTGAACTTGGCAGGGAAAAACAGGATATGGCCATGCAGAAAGTGGGAGAATGCTCAAGGATTATCCAGCAGAAATACATCGGATATAAATCTTTTGAGAAAAAGCGTATAACAAGAAACAGCGGAGGAGGTACAGAGCTTCATGCAGGGGAACTCAGCGATGAGGAAAAAGCTTTGCAGACAGAAAATCTTTTCCGAAGTGCTGTGAATCGGTATTCTGTGGAGCGTGCCGGTGAATATATAGATGCCAAGCTTGGTTCGTCCTCCAGCATAACCATAGGCAGCAGACCGGTAAACACAAGGGAGGAAGCACTTATGTATGCCGCAGCCATGATATATGCTGCAAATTCAGAGTTCCCTTTCGATGTTGAGATTGAAGACAAAATCGTAAAAACGGAAATTGCCGATATTACAGGTGCGGTTATATCTCGTAAAAACAATAAAAAACAGGAGAAGCGGTCATGGGAAATTTAGATTTTATCAGTAAAATGAGCGAAGAGGATGCATATCTGTTTAAGCGCTGCGTAAGAAAGCTCCTAGATGTCACATTTATTATTTCGGATAAGGACGAAAAGCTTTATGATTTCATTGCCTCTGAGTCTAACATGTATGATGTCAATTCGTATCTGGCGGCTATAGGCTACAAGGTCGTAGTGGAGGAGCGCATGAAAGTGGCAATGCTGCAGCAGAGCGATGATGATGTGGAGACGGTGGGTCTTAAGAGAGCAAATCTATATCGCTTTGACGCAAAGCAGATCCGACTTCTGATGGTGCTATGGCTGCTCTTTCTGGAGCGTATGGGGTATGCAGAACCCGTTTATGTGACTGTGGGAGACATTATCGACAAAAGCAGGATTTATCAGATAAATCTGGCACCTGCAGACTTCAGGAATGCCTATCAGATTTTTAAGCGTTTCAGCCTCATAGATTTTGGAGATGATATAGATAAGGAAGACGGTATTGTAAGACTCTATCCCTCATTGCAGTTCTGCATGGACATAGGACAGCTTAAGAGTATTATGGCAGAGTATATTGAAAATGATGGTGCTGGAGCGGAAGAAACAGCGGACGCAGTTGAAGAAGCAGAAGGCGAAGGTGAAGATGAGTAAGATTGTGTTACGGAGAATAAGGCTTATAAACTGGTACGGATTTATCAACGAGGAGATTCCTTTGTCTGAAGATCTTACTCTGATTACCGGTGAAAATGAAAGCGGTAAATCGACCATTCTTGATGCCATAAAATATGCATATACAGGGGATACCAAATTTAATGAGGCCACCAGCAGATACAACACGGGCATAGGCCGGCGGAATTTGATTTCCTATACCAGGTGCCTGCTTGATCCCAGTGCAGGAATTTATGCCCGGCCTGCAGATAAGACTCCAACGGTGTACACCCATATTGCGCTGGAGTATTATGACGAAGTTAATCAAAGACCATTTGTTCTAGGAGTTGTAATTGAAACGGCGCCATCGGAAATCAGGGGTTCAGGCTGGTATGCAGCTGACAATAAAACCCTTAAAGACCTGAAATTTACTTATGAGGAAAAGGGCACACTTAAGCCTTATGATCCGTCGGATTTTCAGAAAAATAACGGTCTTAAACTTAAACAGAAAAAAGAGGGCATAGTTCTTTTCATGCAGATGACAGGACTGAAGCTGCCTTATCAGGAAGTGGCCAACTATCAGAGGAAGCTTCGCAATATTATGGCATACAACCCTGCCGCCAAAATTCAGGAGTTTATCAAGGAATCAGTTCTGGAAGATCACCCTGTCAAGTTTGATAAGCTTAAGGAAGCAAAGAAAAACATAGAGCAGATAAATTTAAGTCTGGAGCAGATCAACAAGGAAATTAAGGATCTGGATGAAATTCTGCAGTTTTATGCAGAATATGACAGGATGGAGGCAAGAATAATTGCTGATGACATTAAGCTGAAATATAAGGAACTCCTTAACTGGCAGGAAAAACTCAATGCAGCAGAAGAAACCATAAGAAAGAATGGACTTATCTGTGAGGAGCTGGAAGAAAAAATCGGCAGAGAAAATGCAGATATCAAGGAAATGGATACTCGTTATACGGAAGTGAAGAATGCCATGGTTTCCATGGATGTATCCAGAACCATAGATGCGTCCATGAAAAAGATAGAAGACATCAAAGAACAATTGAAAAAACTCCGGAAGGAAGCTGAGACACTGGAAGCTTTCCAGCGTAAAATGGAAGAGGTGTCCGATATATTGTCGGGCAGCAAAGAGGATAATCTGATTGACAGGGAACGGCTGGAAGGACTTTCTGATGCGACGGTTGAGGCGGCAGACAAGCAGATTTTCCTTGCTCACCTTAAAAAAAGTCTAAGCAGTGAAAGAGATCATGTACGAGATGAGCTTACGCTTTTAAAGCCTGAACTTGAGAGAATTGCTGGGGAGTGCCGGAAACAGACGGATATTATAGAAGCGTGTAATAAAAATCAGCCGGATTTTTCTTTTGCCAAGGAGCAGAAGGCTCTGGCGGGCGAAATCAACCGTGAATTTGCAGCACAAGGTATTGACCAGGAGGCAAGACTTGCCTGTGAATATGTTATCGGCATTACTGATGAAGAATGGAGAAATGCCATTGAAGCGTTTCTAGGCATACACCGGTATGCTGTTATCGTTCCGCCGGAAGTTTTCCACATAGCAAATGAAGTAATGGATAAATCAGGTCACCGCTATGTGGAACTGGTTAATACTAAGCGGCTTATGGCCAGAAAAATTGAGTGTGAGGAAGATTCCATCTGCAATTATCTTGAGATTCAGAATCCATATGCTAAAGCTTACTTCAAATTCTGGATGGGAAGGATTCATGCCGTTCCCCTTGAGAATGTTCCTGATTTTGACAATGCCATGTCAAAGGAGGGAAAGCTCAGTCGCAATATGGCGGTTACCTATATTAATTTCA
Source organism: uncultured Clostridia bacterium (assembly GCA_927797855.1). GTDB lineage: Bacteria > Bacillota > Clostridia > Peptostreptococcales > Anaerovoracaceae > SUG1106. Next base: position 6,319 of record CAKMLH010000011.1, read on the forward strand.
AGAAAATACGCAGTTACTGTCTGGGCGCAGAGGCCATTGCCCTGAACAAGGTGTCAGCAGAGAAATGTCTGCGTGGTCTGGAAAAAGAGGAAGCTGGTCTGCTGGTTAAGCAGAAAGAACTGCAGGATAAATCAGACATGCTTCGTGATGCCATAGAAAGCTTCAGAGAATACAATCTGAATGCTCACAGGGAAGCGGAACTGAAAACGACTGAACTGATGGAAGAGAAAAGGCATTATAAAGAACTGGTTGAGGCACAGAAAAATAATGCGGAATTCATGGCGCTCTCCCAGGAGGTGAGTCGTCTTGGCAGAGAGCTGGAAAGCAGAAAAGACCGCAAAAACGGCATGGACAGACAAAAAGCACGCCTGGAAGGTGATACCGAAGCAAAAGAGCGTGATGTGGCAGAATTTCGCATGAAGGAGAAAGTGGTGCAGGCAGATCTCGACCGTAAACGAATGATGCATTCTTCTGTTTTCGAGAAGGCGATTTCTGAGTATAAGAAATATATATGCGGAGAAAAGAAGGACGGGGGTCTGCTTCAGCCAAGCACAAGGGAAAGAAACGCACGAAGAATAAACGAACTTCGCAGCCTGATTGTGGGTTCCCAGCAGTCATATAATAACCGCAAGCAGGATGTGGACAGGCTTCCTGTGGGTATGGAGTGTGAAAGCAGTTATCAGAAGCGAAAAAACAAAATCTGGATTGATGATTTGCAGGGTATTCAGGAGAAGCTCAGAGAGCAGACCCATACCTATGAAAACATTTTTAAGCACGAATTCGTACTGGGTATCTATGAAAACGCGAAAGAAGCACGAGCGGATATTCACGAGATCAATAAGGAACTGCGAAAACTGCGGTTTTCAACACGATATCAGTTTGATGTCAGAATGCTGACTGATAATTCAGACTATGCAAAAATTCTAAAGTATGCAGAATATCTGAAGACTTCCAATGATCTGTTTGATGATCAAGTTTCTATGGAAGCAGCCGGTCATGGCATTTATGAAAAGGACGAAATTGAAAAACGTGAAAACGAAATAAAAAGTATTATCAATAAAATTATAGATAAGAATGATGTAGGAGAAATAAAGCGCTTTGCTGACTATCGCAATTACATGAGCTATGAAATCATAGTAAATAACGAAGAAATAAAGGATGGAAAGCTTTCCAAGACGGTAGGTTACAACTCCGGCGCAGGAACGCAGATCCCATATACCCTTATTCTTTCCGCGGCTTTATCTATGCTGTATAATGCAAGGGTGAATTCGGTACGGCTGATTTTTATCGACGAGCCATTTGAAAAGATGAGTGATCACAATATCAAGCTGATGCTGGACTTTTTTAAAGCCCAAGATTTTCAGGTGGTTTTCTGTGCGCCGCCAAACAAGCTTGAATCAATAGGAAGCGAGTGTGGCGTTATCATACCTGTTCTGAAACGAAGCAAGCAGGATATGAGGATTGGGCAGGTGAGATTCCATGAGTAAGGAAAGATACGATAGCCCAGCGGGTGATGATTTCAAAAAGGATATTCTTCAATGTCTTATACGGAAGTATCAGCGCAGGGCTGCAAACCATAACCAAACAAACCGGCGTATTGCCATGAGCCCCAAAGAACTTTACAGGGATTACCACGAGAATAATTCTGATATTTCTGTCAAAGAACGGCTTAACCAAGCTGCAGATGAGCTTGAGTGTCAAAGAATGATCACCATAGAGCGGCTGAAATATAGTGATGAAATCAGAAAAATATATTTGCGGGAAGACACCGTTTCTTCGATTTATGAATTATTAGAAAGGGAGTACGGTGTCACACCCCGGGATTTTCTAAAGGGTAAAGTGCAACTAATGATGGATGCATATAGTCATGGGGATAGAAAAACCAACTCCAAAACAATCTTGAATTACTATAGCAAAACCCTCAGAAGGCAGATGGAAAACCCTTCGTATGAAATTGATCCTGCGCACATTGAAGCAAATCTTAAGATGCTTGCCTTTCTTGAGAGCAATAAGGAAGAAATTTATACAAGGGAGGCATCTATGCTTGTATATGGGGATTCCAAATGGTTTCAGGAAAACAACTATGATGAAATCTGCAATATTATACGTGGAGCTTTAGGACTGCCTGAGAAGGATGGTGAGCCCAAGGATGGAATTCTGGATGAATTTCACCTGATGCCCAACGAACAGGACATTTTCATCAGAGGACAATGGAAAATAAAATGGCACGACACTGAGATTGACACTGCCGGGCTGAAGGGCGGGATCTCATTGTCGTCGGCAGATATTGCAGATATTAAAAGAGTGAGCATCGAAGCACCCGCTTTAATGACTATTGAAAATCACACATCGTTTCAAAGGATGAAAGCTGCGGGTGTTGCGTATATGTACCTCGGCGGCTTTGCATCCAGATTTCAGCTTGCATTTTTAAAGAAAGTAATCGCTGATAATCCCCGGATTACCTATATGCATTTCGGCGATATTGATGCAGGAGGTTTTTGGATTCACAGGCAGTTATGCGAGGCGGCAGGAAAAGATTTTCAGATGTACCAAATGGGAATAGAGCAGCTTGCGGACAAACGCTTTGCTTCTTGCCTGAAGCCGCTGACAGATAACGACATGGCAAGACTTAGGCCTTTTGCCGAAATGGAACCGTATAGAGAAACCGTTTCATATATGCTGGAGCATAATGTAAAACTTGAACAGGAGATTATAAGCTATTTTCTGTATAAATAAAAAATTCCGAAGGATATTCACCATATTCTTAACCACCATATTCTTAAACATATTGATTGAAAGTCCTGATGGTTGACATTTCTCCTGAGTTAGCGTATACTAACCATTGTAAAAGGAGAATTGCAGATGACATTAAAAGACTTAAAAATAGGACAGACAGCAAGAATAACCGCTGTAGGCGGGGAAGGCTCACTCAGGCAGCATTTCCTTGACATGGGAGTGATACCGGGAGCCGAGGTAACATTGGTAAAATATGCTCCCATGGGCGACCCTATGGAGCTTCTGATACATGGATATGAGCTGACACTCAGACTTTCCGACGCAGAAAAAATTCAGATTGCCGACGCTCACAGTCAGTCGGTGAAGATTCCTGAAGAAGAAGAGGCAAGAAAAACAAAAGGAAATAAAAAGGCCCCCGTAAAGACTGCGGAGCACCCGGGCCTTGGAGAAGGGGGAAAGTACCACACGAAAGCAGACGAAAATCCTCTGCCTAAGGGAACCAAGCTTACCTTTGCACTGGCAGGAAATCAGAACTGCGGCAAGACGACCCTTTTCAACCAGCTTACGGGCTCTAACCAACACGTGGGAAATTTTCCGGGTGTAACGGTAGATCAGAAAAGCGGATCCATAAGAAAACATCCTGATACACTGGTAACGGACCTTCCGGGAATATACTCCCTTTCCCCCTACACCAGCGAGGAAATCGTATCCCGGCAGTTCATACTTAATGAAAAACCCACCTGTATAATCAACATCGTTGACGCCACCAATATAGAGAGAAACCTCTATCTCACCATGCAGCTTATGGAGCTGGATACTCCGGTGGTGCTGGCGCTGAATATGATGGATGAGGTTCGCGGAAACGGCGGAACCATACATATAAACGAGATGGAAAATATGCTGGGAATACCGGTAGTACCTATTTCAGCGGCAAAGGACGAAGGTATAGATGAGCTGGTGGATCATGCTCTTCACATAGCTGAGTACCAGGAAAAGCCGGGCAGAACGGATTTCTGCAAGGAGGACGAAAACGGCGGGGCTGTGCACAGGTGCCTTCACGGCATTATGCACCTCATTGAAGATCACGCAAAGCTGGCGGGAATACCTGCAAGATTTGCGGCATCAAAGCTTGTTGAGGGAGATCCGCTGGTGCTTGAGGCCCTTAAGCTTTCCGAAAATGAGAAAGACATGCTGGAGCACATCATTTCCCAGATGGAAGAAGAAAGAGGCCTTGACAGAGCAGCCGCCATTGCGGACATGAGATTTTCCTTCATTCAGAATCTCTGCAGCAAAACAGTGGTAAAACCTCACGAGAGCAGGGAGCACGAAAGAAGTCGCAGACTTGACAAAATTCTTACGGGAAAATATACAGCCATTCCGGCATTTGTCCTGATAATGGGACTGGTTTTCTGGCTGACCTTTAATGTTATAGGCGCATGGCTTCAGGGTCTGCTGGAGCAGGGTATAGAGGAAGTTACAGCTATTGTGGACGGAGGGCTCACAGCGTGGAATGTAAGTCCGCTTCTCCACTCACTGGTAATCGACGGAATATTTAACGGAATAGGCAGTGTGCTCAGCTTTCTGCCTATAATTGTAACCCTGTTCTTCTTCCTTTCGCTGCTTGAAGACAGCGGATATATGGCCAGAATCGCCTTTGTCACGGACAAGCTTCTGCGTAAAATCGGCCTTTCCGGACGGTCAATTGTACCTATGCTTATCGGATTCGGATGTACTGTGCCCGGAGTTATGGCAAGCCGTACCCTTCCTTCGGAAAGAGACCGTAAGATGACCATAATGCTTACACCTTTTATGAGCTGCACGGCAAAGCTGCCCATTTACGGATTTTTCACAGCGGCATTTTTCCCGGGAAAAGGAGCTATTGTCATGGTAGGTCTGTATTTTCTGGGAATCATAATAGGGATCCTCTGCGCACTTCTTTCAAAAGGCACGCTGTTCAAAGGGGAGGCAGTTCCTTTTGTAATGGAGCTTCCAAACTACAGAATGCCGGGGGCAAAAAATGTGGCTATGCTCCTTTGGGATAAGGCCAAGGATTTTCTTCAGAGGGCCTTCACGGTTATCTTTATTGCAGCTATCGTTGTATGGTTCCTGCAGACATTTGATTTCAGGCTTAATATAGTCAGCGATTCCCACGACAGCATGCTGGCCGTAATTGCAGGGTTCATCGCACCGATATTTGCACCGCTGGGATTCGGGGACTGGAGAATTTCCACATCACTTATTGCGGGCTTTATGGCCAAGGAAAGTGTGGTTTCGACCCTTTCCGTACTTCTGGGCGGAGCAGAAGAAATAACGGCAATTATAACGCCTCTTGCGGCGGCGGCACTTCTTGTGTTCTGCCTCCTTTATACGCCGTGCGTGGCTGCAATTGCATCTATAAAACGTGAGCTTGGCGGCAAATGGGCACTGGGAATAGTAATATGGCAGTGTTTCATTGCCTGGGCAGCGGCATTTGTAATCAGGCTTATAGGCCTCGCGCTGGGGATAGCATAGAGGAGAAATTATGAAAGTAATTAAAAGGGTATTATTACTGGTTTTGATAATAATTGTAGCAGGGGCATCCATAGTCATAGGTCAGGGATATCAGATGTATATTGAGGCTGTGGAAAAGGTTCCTGTGGAGCAGAAGGCTCAGGAGATTATGGAAATAGACCATTACACTTCCTATGATGAACTGCCTGAGACTTATGTGGATGCAGTGATTGCCGCCGAGGATCGCAGGTTTTATTATCACAGGGGGTTTGATATCATATCAACAGTAAGGGCTGCATGGCGAAATCTTCGGAATAAGGAAATTGTAGAGGGAGGCAGCACCATCACTCAGCAGCTGGGAAGAATAATGTATTTTTCTCAGGAAAAGAAATACAGCCGCAAGGTTGCAGAGGTCCTTGCAGCCGGCCGTATTGAAGATCTTTACGACAAGGAAAAGATATTTGAGCTTTATGTGAACACCATATATTTCGGCTCAGGATATTATAGCGTCTACGATGCAAGTATGGGATATTTCGGCAAAAAACCAAGTGAAATGAACGATTATGAGTGCACCATGCTTGCAGGAATTCCAAATGCTCCTTCTGTGTACTCGCCGGATGTTAATCCCACCCTTGCTGAAGAGCGGAGGCAGCAGGTTCTGGAGTGCATGGCAGAGGCCGGATACATCCAGCCGGGGGATATAGAATAACAGAGAAAAAAGTCGGGATCCGGAACGGACCCCGATTTTAGCATAATATGATGCTTTTAAGCATTTCTGATTGTGCTGATGCACTTTTCAAAGTCTGCCTTATCCCATATAGCAGGCACAGGGTAAAGAGGATTTGCCTCCTTCATGGCCCACTCTATAATCTGAGGCACGTCTTCGTCCTTTATTACGTCAAGTCCTGCAGGAATATTCATCTTAACCTTCATTTCTTCAATCCAGCTGATAAACTTTTCCGCCTTCTCGGCATCGTTTGCACCTGTCATGCCGCAGACTTCGGCGAGACGGGCAAGTCTTTCATGAGCGGCAGAGCCGAACTGACGCATTACGTGAGGAAGGATTACGGACATGGCAAGTCCATGAGGAGTTCCGTATAATCCGCCTAAAGTATGTCCTATAGCGTGAACGTATCCCACGCAGCCTCTTGTAAAGGCGCGGCCGGCATAGAAGGCAGCCTTCTGCATATTATGTCGGGCTTCAAGGTTACTGCCGTCAGTATAGGCTTCGTAAAGGTTATCATAAATAAGTTTTACGGCATCCTCGGACAGTTTCTTTTCCAGCTTGCTGTTGTATGTATTGTTAGTATAGCATTCAACTGCATGGCACAGAGCATCCATACCGGTAGTGGAGGTAACCTTAGGCGGCAGGCCTACGGTAAGCTCAGGATCCAGCACGGCATATTTCGGCATGAGGCTTGTGTCGTTCATTGAAGCCTTATGATGTGTTTTTTCATTTGTTATTACTGCTGCCACCGTAGTTTCAGAGCCGGTCCCGGCAGTGGTGGGAACTGCAAAGATAGTAGGAATTTTATGGAGAATCTTAAAAAGACCCTGAAGCTGTTCAACTGTCTTGCCTTTCTTTACAGCCATTGCACCGATGCCCTTACAGCAGTCCATAGGAGAGCCTCCTCCGAAGGCCACCATTGCCTGACAGCCGTTTTCTCTAAACAGTTTCAGACCTTCATTTACATTGCGGTCTGTGGGATTAGGCTGAACACCGTCATAAACCACATATTCAATTCCTGCAGAATCCATTGCTTCAAGCATTCCCTTCGGCAGTCCCAGATCCATAAGTACCTTATCGGTTACAACAAGAACTTTTGTAAACCCTTTTTCTTTTATGAGGGCAGGAAGTTTTTTTACTGCTCCTGCTCCTTCCAGTGTTTCGGGCATACTCCATGGAATCAGATACATACCGATTTTGAATACAGCCTGATAAATTCTGCAATACATCTTTCCCATATTTTTTCCTCCTTAAAATTTGACAGCGTCAATAGGACACACCTTGGCGCATATTCTGCAATCTATGCAATCTTCCGGTCTCGCAAGACGGGCAATTGTATTGATATCACCGTGGAATTTCGGAGCCTCTATTTCAAGGCAGTTTTTAGGACAGTTTTCCACACAGACACTGCAGCCGACACAGACTGATTCGTCAAAGGACGGTTTTTTCCAATCTGTCTTCGGCACCTTTACTGTTTCCTGTCCGTATTCGCTGCGGATGGCTCCGAAAGCGCAGAGCTTGCCGCAAAGCCCACAGTCTATGCATTTTTCCGGATCGATGGTATGAATTTCTTTAAGGTTTCCGGATATGGCACCTGTCGGGCAGCTTTTGGCGCAGAGCCTGCAGCCTGCGCAGCATGAAATAATTTTATATGCCAATTTAAACCTCCTTGTTATCAACCGCCGCCGGACGGTGCCAGAAATACCAGTTCGTCACCGTCACTGACCTTGGAAGATATTTTTGCCTGTTTGCCGTTAAGCATGATTACGCAGTTTTTATATTCTGATATTGCCATACCTGTGGATTCTGCAAGAAGCACGCAGGCATCTTTGATTGTTCTGATATCAGAGGATTGGGCTTCGAGCCCTTTGCAGCCGGTCTTCAGACGAAGAGAGCCGAAAAGTTTTATTTTTATCATCTTGAAGCACCTCCTGCTGATTTGAATTCATCACAAGTCACTTTATAACTGTCCAGCTTGTCGAGACCCAGCTTCCGCAGTGTCTTAGGAGTAGGTACGCCGTCATCGCTCCAGCCTCTTGCATGATAATATACATTTTTCATCTTTTCCAGAGGCACCTTTGTTGATTCATCGCCCGGAACCTGCGGCACATCAGTAAGCCTTGAAGGCAGCGAGTCATCCTTTCTGGATATACCAAAGCGCGAGTTGATATGTCTTTCAAGAGTGTAGCCGCGCTTGCCCATCTTAAAGAAGGAACCGAAGGTTACAGGCATGCCGGTTATGAGATGCAATGCCTTGGACTGATTGAAAATCACCGGCAGGTTGAAGCAGACCATCCCCGGGAATTTATTAAGAAGCCTGAATACAGGTCCCAGAGCAGGGACTGCCTTGCAGAATGCCTTGGTGTACCAGCTGTGAGGATGACTGATAAGAGGCGGCGGGAAAAATGCGTATGACGTAAACAGGCACTGTCCGCATGAAGAAATTCCCTCCATCAAATCCTGGAATATCACTGTGAAGTCCGGCTTTCCGTGAGGGGTCTGTGAATTGACGTTCAGGCTGAGCCCCTCAACAATAACCATGTAGCCGCCGTTAAGGTGGCAGCCGCCTCTGTTGGATACAGCATAGCCCAGGCCAAGGCCTACAGACCTTCTCGGCTCGTATGCCGCCAGTTCCATTCCTTTTGAGTGGATAGCAAATTCCTTGCCTCCGTATTTTTCTGAGCACCATCTGGAACCGTTGGCAAGTTCATCGCCGATGCCCCGACGGTATGCAATATCTTCCCAGACCTGCGATATCTTATCCTTGTTCTCTTCGTTAAAGGAAAGACCGTTATCCCAGAGGCCTTTTTCATTGGCCTCCATGGCATAAGCAAGTGTGCTGGCGGCGGAAATTGTGTCCATGCCCAGCTCATCCAGTTCATAATTCCATTTGAGTATGGAGCCGAGGTCGTTGTTAAGTATACCGCCGCCCAGAAGACCCAGGGTTTCCAGCTCGGGCCCCTTAACGGCTTTGCCGTCCACTTCTACGGTACGGGCACACTTTATAGGACATGTAAGGCATCCCTTGTTAACTATATTATAATCTTCCGCCAGGGTCTCTCCGTTTACTTCTTCAAAATCATCGTATTGACCGTAATTATAGTTCTTTGTAGCAAGCTGGCCGTGCATCTGCATAGTTGACACCAGTCCTGCGGTGCCCAGCCGCGGAAGCTGATCGCCTGTTAAAGGATGAGACTTAAGATATTTAAACCATTTTTTGTTCAGTTTATCTAAATTCTCCCGGTCGTAGACCGTAACCTCCTTGTTTCCTGAAGCGGTAATGGCTTTAAGGTTTTTCCATCCCATAACAGCACCGGTTCCTCCCCGGCCTGCCAGCCTTTCGTTGCTGACGATGGATGCATATAAAACAAGGTTTTCCCCTGCAGGGCCGATTACTATTTTGCCGTTTTTTACAGCTTTACCGCCGTTCTCCGCTGCGAGCTTCTCGTCCAGCAGGCTCTGAACCTTACCGGTGTGCGTACCCCAGATGTCCTCGGCGTCGTGGAAAGAAAAGCTGTCGTTATGTATCTCAAGCCAGACGGGTTTAGGACTTTTCCCTTTGATTACAATAGCATCATATCCGGCTTTTTTGAGGTAATAGCCGAAATTCCCGCCGCAGTTGGAGGAGGTGATGATACCTGTCTGCGGAGAAAGGGTGGATACATTAAATCGGCTGGTACTTGGGGCACCTGTGCCGGTAAAAGGACCGGTGGTAATTACCAGGAGGTTTTCTTCAGAAAATGGCTCAGTGTCCTTCTTCAAATGATCCCCAAGTATTTTGGCGGCCATGGTTTTACCTCCGATGTAAAGCCTCCGCTCTTCATCAGACCATGGATACTCGCTGATGTGGCCGGAAGTAAGGTCAATTAACATCACCTTACCCATATAGCCTCCGTATTTCGTGGACATTTTATGGCCTCCTTCTTTTAATTATATTAATTGTATCATTTTTAGTACATATATACTATACTTTTTTTGTTTTTTTCCAAAGGATAAAAAAAGAAATTTACCGGGGAACCCGGAATAAAATAATAAATAAGAAAAAGGGAGGTGTTAATTTTGCCTGATTATATTGTAAACGGATATGCATACCCATCCATTGCACCGGGGACCTTGCAGTGGTGGCTGCCTCGTCTAACGTGGCTTTCTTCATTCAGCTATGGTTTCACAGAAAGCGGAGAGCTGGTAAATCTCGAGGACTACAATCTCATTGAGCCGGCGCGGGAGGCGGAGGTTAAAACTCTGATGGTACTGACTCCTATGGACAGCACCGGCATGTTTAACGATAATATAGCCATAGAAGTATTTAACAATCCTGAGGTCGAGGGAAACCTGATAAACAATATAGAAGGAAACATCAAAGCAAAAGGAATGAACGGGGTAGATTTTGACTTTGAATATCTTGCTGCTGATTATGCAGATGACTATGTCAATCTTGTGGCTCGTACAAGGGAAAGGCTGTCGCCTCAGGGGTATCTTACCACAGTGGCGCTGGCGCCTAAGGTAAGCACCGACCAGCCGGGACTTCTGTACCAGGGACACGATTATGCAGGAATGGGAAAGGCTGCCGATTACTGCCTTCTTATGACATACGAATGGGGATATACCTTCGGCCCGCCTATGCCAGTATCGCCTATTAACAATGTAAGAAGAGTCATTGAATACGGCCTTACTCAGATACCCGCCGAAAAAATCCTTATGGGAATGAGCAATTACGGGTACGACTGGGCACTGCCTTTCGTAGCAGGGGAGAGCAGGGCTGAAAAGCTTACAAACTACCAGGCGGAAGCCAGAGCCGCCTATTACGGCGTACCTATACAATATGATGAGGAGGCACAGGCGCCGTTTTTTACTTATACGACTTCTGAGGGTGTAGAACATATCGTATGGTTTGAAAATGAACAAAGCTGGACTGCCCGCCTTGCTCTGGTGGAAGAGTACGGTCTTGCCGGAATAAGTATCTGGAACATAATGAGCATTTTTTACGGCGGCATTTAGCTTTACAAAGCCAGGCCCCGTTAGTAGAATTTAAGGGCATACTATCCTTGTAAAAACACAGGGAAAATACAAAAGAAGAGAGGCGAAGAAACTGTGGATAACAGACTTGAAGAATTCAGGACATACTTAGTTGATTTAGAGCGCTCTCCCAGCACCGTTGACAGTTATATCCGGTCGGTAGAAGCCTATTTCAAAAGATTTGATGAAGTGAGCAAAGAAAACATGATGGAATTCAAACAATGGCAGCTTGAGAAGTGGAAACCGAAAACGGCGGCGCTGAGATGCGTTGCCATGAATGTATATTGCGATTTTATAGGCCGTCCCCAGTGCAAGGTAAAGAATATCAGAGTTCATAACAGAACTACTCTTGAAAACGTCATAACTATTGAAGAGTATAAGTATTTTCTTGATTGTTTAAAAGCAGACGGCAACGAAAAACTATACTATATGATAAAATTTATGGCGGGCACAGGCTGCCGCGCTTCTGAACTTGTAAGCCTTGAGAAAAAATGCCTTAAAACCGGTGAGCAGTCTTTATGGTCCAAGGGGAAGGTAAGGAGAATTCTGATTCCCTGTGGGCTTATAAAGGAAAGCAGACATTACTTTATGAAGGTAGAGTCACATTATCTCTTTCCTAACAGATACGGGCAGCAGATGACTCCCAGAGGCGTATACCAGCAGACAAAAAAATACGGACGGAGATATGGAATACGGGAGGAGGTTTTACATCCTCATTCATTCCGGCACATGTTTGCCGTTCAGTTCCTTGAAAAAAATAAAAATCTTGCGCTTCTTGCCGATCTCATGGGGCACGAAAACATAAATACAACGGCAATCTACCTGAGACTTTCTACAGAGGAGCAGAAAAAACAGATTGACAAGACGGTAAACTGGTAGTTATCATAAAGTGATGACATTTCAGGAATTAATCATAATACAGGATAAAAATAAGGCGAAAAGATGGAAGAGAAAGAAACAAAAGCAAAATTTAAGCAGAATTTAATTCTTGTGATTGCAGGCGTGGCTCTGCTGGCGGCGCTGATGAATTTTAAGACTGTTGCAGGAGTAATCGGAACGGTGATTGGACTTTTTATGCCCCTGATTGTCGGGGGAGTGATTGCTTTTATACTGAATGTGCCCATGCATTTCTTTGAAAAACAGATAGATAAAGTAATCAGAAAAAAGCCTGTAAGACTGCTGGAAAAACTGAAATCACCCATTAGTCTTATAATAACTGTTATACTGTTTGCGGTTATAATAAACTTTATTGCAGGAGTAATATTCCCCAACCTGGTGGAATCCCTGACAAGCATTGGGGCGATGATAAAGAACTCCTATCCGGCCTGGCTTGAAAAAGCGGCTTCCTACGGAATTGATACTTCTTTTATAAGCCGTCAGCTGGCCAAAATAGATTTTTCTTCCATTACGGAAAATCTCAAGGCCAATTCGGGAAAAATTCTTTTTACTGCAGGTCAGGCCGCAAGCGGGGTATTCAGTGCTCTAACCAACTTGGGATTCGGTCTTGTTTTTGCAGTCTATATTTTAATGAGCAAGAAAAAACTCGGAATCCAGGCAAAAAAGATTGCTTACGCATATCTTAAAAAAGAGGCGGCCGATGAAATCTGCGATATCGCATCCCTGTCTTACAAGGTGTTCTCAAGTTTCCTGTCAGGACAATGCCTTGAGGCGGTAATACTGGGATTCATGTTCTTCATAGCGCTGAGCATAGGAAAATTCCCGTATGCAGCAACAATTGCCCTTATAATAGGTGCAATGTCACTGATACCTTTTGTAGGAGCATTCATTGGAATGGCTTTCGGAATTCTGCTGATATCAACTGAAGGCTTGCGCAGGGTGATAGTTTTTGTTATTGTGTTCCTTGTAGTGCAGCAAATTGAAGGGCAGATTGTATATCCGAGGGTCGTGGGAGGCTCTGTGGGTCTGCCTGCAATATGGACACTGCTTGCGGTGGTAGTGGGCGGCAAGGTATCCGGTATATTCGGAATTATTCTGTTCATTCCGCTGTTTTCCGTTCTATATGCTCTTCTTCGGAGAAGCGTGTATACCAGACTGAAAAAGAAGTCCGTAACAGTGGTGTAAATTAAAAAACATCCTTGCCGAAAATGTAAGGATGTTTTTCTTCACAATCTTTGTGATATGGGCTGCCTATCGGCGGTTAAAGCTGCGGTGCTCTTCCATCAGCTCCTCGTATAGCTGCTCGCAGGTCCAGGAGACGTTATGAGGAGTGAGGACTGCCTTAAGAGGGATCTTTTCGATTCCGGCACCGGCATATCCCGACAGAAAGGCATCAAGGTCCTCCTGCTCAACATTGCAGAAAACCATCATAGGTGACGGAAAGCCTGTCATGCGATAGGCTCTGACGGACTGGGTCCTGCTGCCGTTTTTCCCTTTCCCGCCTTTTGACGCAGCTTCGGATATACCGAGAAAACTTCCCAGAGGACGGGCATAATCTTTCTTTTCTATGGTTAATACATCAATGCCGAGAGTGGCACAAAAATCAGAGATTTTTTGTTCCTGTTCCTTTGAAACACTGAATAGAAGAATCTGTTTTTTCAATTTAAATACCTCCGCATCAGAATCTGTTTTATCAGCTGATTCCATTATAGGGCGCGTTGTATTTAAGTCAAGGCTGTTTCACTTAATTTTTTTAAGAATATGTAGAAATTTCCTTTGCAATTAAATTGAATGTGTTGTATAATAGGAGTGTTCAATTCATGCGGTCATGGCGGAATTGGCAGACGCGCACGGTTCAGGTCCGTGTGGGAGACCATGGGGGTTCGAATCCCTTTGACCGCACCAAAACAAGGCAGGCGTCCGATGGGCGCCTGTTTTGTTTTGTGCATATAAACGAGGGGATTCGAACCCGAAAGGGCACGGCCGTAAGTGAAAATGCCCAGTGGGCATTTGAACAGGCCGTGGTCCAAGGTGACCGAAAAGGGAGCCGCAGGACGGAAGACGCGCGAAGCGCGGCTTTGAAATCCCTTTGACCGCACCAAAACAAGGCAGGCGTCCGATGGGCGCCTGTTTTGTTTTGTGCATATAAACGAGGGGATTCGAACCCGAAAGGGCACGGCCGTAAAAAAATTTGTAAAAAACCAAAAACAACACTTGCAAAAGTATCGCAAAAATAGTAGAATAAGTAGGTCGAGAAAATTTGATATGCGGTCGTGGCGGAACTGGCAGACGCGCAAGACTAAGGATCTTGTGTCCCCCAGACATGCAGGTTCGATTCCTGTCGACCGCACCAAAAAAACAGCACTTGCAAGTGCTGTTTTTTCTTTTGCAAATTCAGCTGGAGACGCTGATTATGAAGCTATTCTTTAACCAGTTCTTTAACCGAAGCGGCAAGACCTGCAAGACCCTGAATTTCCGACGGAATAATTATCTTTGTAGCCTGACCGTCAGCAGCCTTCTGGAAGGCTTCAAGGCTTTTAAGCTTAATAACCGCATCGTCAAGCTGGGCGTCCTTTATGAGTTTAAGACCGTCTGCAGTGGCCTTGTTGATCATGAGGATAGCTTCGGACTGACCTTCGGCTTCCTTGATAGCGGTCTGCTTCTTTGCTTCAGCCTGGAGAATTGCAGCCTCTTTCTGACCTTCAGCGATGAGAATAGCAGATTTCTTTTCACCTTCTGCGATGAGTATAGCTTCTCGTCTTTCACGCTCTGCACGCATCTGCTTTTCCATTGCTGTCTGAATGTCACGAGGAGGCGTGATGTTCTTTACTTCCACACGGTTTATCTTGATGCCCCAAGGATCGGTTGCTTCGTCCAGAACGATACGGATCTTTGAGTTAATGTGCTCACGGCTTGTAAGAGATTCATCAAGCTCAAGCTCGCCGATGATATTTCTCAGGGTGGTTGCCGTCAGATTTTCGATGGCATCCAGAGGGCTCTCAACGCCGTAGGTGTACAGCTTCGGATCGGTAATTTGAAAATAGATTACCGTATCGATTTCCATGGTTACATTGTCCTTTGTAATAACCGGCTGAGGCGGGAAGTCTATGACCTTTTCCTTAAGAGACACTTTCCTTGCGATTTTATCAATCAGAGGAATTTTAAAGTGAAGACCTACCTGCCAGGTTCCATGATAAGCTCCCAGTCTTTCAACTACGTATGCTCTTGCCTGAGGCACAATCCTGATGTTGGAAACAAGAAGAGCGATAATAATCAGCACAAGCAATGCCAGCACAATCCATTTTAAAATAAACATAATCTTTTCCTTTCTCTCCAAAACACTTTTCAGTCGTCTGTGTCGTCTTCTGCGGGCGAAACGATGACTTTTACGCCCTCGATAGCTTTTATCCGTACAAGCCGGTCAACGGCAAAATCTTCATCGGGATTTTCCCCCACTGCTGACCAGACCTGTCCGCCAACTTTAACCTGCCCTACCTCGTATGGATGAATAGGGCTTACAACTATAGCCTTTTCACCTATCAGCGCATCCACATTGGTTTTCTCGGAGCCTGCGTGAAGCTTTTCCACGAAAATTTTCCGGGTAAAGACAAGGAGGCATATGGATACCACCAGAAAAATCACAACCTGTACGGTGAAGGACAGATCCAAAAGGGCGGCAACCAGGGCGGCCAAAGCGCCTGCCGCAAACCATATTGTCGTAAGGCCGACGGTCAGAGCTTCTATTACCAGCATAATTAAAGCTATGGCCAGCCAGATGACAATCACACTTATATACATACCAAATACTGTCATATAAGTCCCCCTTTACTGTGAAGTTATCTAATTATATCATTTACTCATATATGACGCCACTTATTTTTTTCTTACTTCTTCAGGCGATTTTTTTATGTAGCTGGTGTCATAGTTGATGACACAGAAGAAAGCGGGATTGTATTCTTTTATTTTGCTGCAGATAATGTCTGTGATTTTATCGTGGCTGATTTTGCAGTCAGGTGAAAGGACCACATCGAAGATGATGTTTGTATGAGTCTGTCCGGGTACGATTCTCAGATCATGATAATTAAGGACTCCGTCCAGGCCGGAGATTGCATCATCCAGAATATGAGAAACAGGTACTCTGTTAGGATCGCTGAGATTAACAGGATCCATGTGGGCAGTTACAAAAATATTCAGATCATGCTGCAGCCTGCGTTCAATATTATCGACAAGATCATGGCTTATCATAACGTCCACAGAAGAATCCACTTCGATATGTATGGACGCAAAAATTTTGCCCGGGCCGTAATTATGAACCACCAGGTCGTGTATGCCGATAACACCGTCATAGCTGAGTGTTATATTTTCGATTTCCTTTACAAGCTCCGGGTCGGGAGCTTCTCCCAGAAGCGGACTTATGGTTTCCCGGACAAGGCTTATGCCCGACCAGATAATGAAAAGGGCCACAAGAACTCCGATATATCCGTCGATATGCACGTTGAAGATATGGCCTGCTATTATGCTTATAAGAACTGCGGCAGTTGCAATTACATCATTTCTGCTGTCTGCTCCGGTAGCCATAAGGGTAACGGAGTTAATCCTTTTTCCGGCGGAAACATTGAAAAGGGCCTGCCAGATTTTAATGCATATGGCAAGAAGCAGAACGATAATTATATAAATGCTGAACTCCAAAGGCTCAGGATGAAGAATTTTGTCAAAAGAGCTTTTTCCCAGTTCAACTCCTACAACAATTATAATAAGGGATACAACCATTCCGGCAATATATTCTATACGTGCATGGCCGTATGGGTGCTCCTCGTCTTCGGGAAGTGATGCCAGCTTGAATCCTATAAGGGTAATAATTGACGACGATGCGTCGGCCAGGTTATTTACCGCATCTGCAACGATAGCTATGCTGCCGGAGATAAACCCCACAAGCATTTTCATGGCGCAAAGGAGCAGATTGGAGATAATTCCCACGATTCCTGCCAGTTTGCCGTAGCTGTCTCTGACTTCCGGATTTTTCACGTCCTCATAATTTTTTATAAACTTCTTAAATAAAAAAATGCCCATAATTGCCTCCGGTCTAAGGTTTATTTTGCACCTGCAGCCAGTGCCTCGTCGATTGCCTTTGTCAGCTGATCGGGGCAAGATGTAGGTTTAAGGCCGCAGCGTATACCGCTGAGTCTCTTTTTCACTTCCTCACAGGAAAGCCCTTTTACCAGTGAACATATTCCTTTGAGATTGCCGTTGCAGCCCCC
>CAKMLH010000012.1 GCA_927797855.1 uncultured Clostridia bacterium
AGCAGCTGCTTGATCAGTATTACAGAGAAAACCCTGCAGCACAGGAGAATGATCGAACTGAAGAAGCGGACAAGGTTTCGGCTAGAATTGCTAAATTGCTTTAGAGTACGATTTATCCCAAGAGAAAAGTTTCAGCTACAGGGGGCTGTCTATGGATGAGACAGTACACCATCTGGCTGTTTTTGTGTCAAGACTCTGGCAGATTCATGTTTTTGCAGAGGGAAATACGAGGACAACAGCGGTCTTTTTTATAAAGTATCTGCGAACGCTGGGTTTTGATGTGACTAATGCTATGTTTGCTGAAAATGCCTGGTACTTCAGGAATGCTTTGGTACGGGCGAACTATAATGACCTGAAAAACGGCATACATGAGACTACTGAATTTCTGGAACTGTTCCTGAGGAATCTGCTTTTAGGCGAGAAAAACGCATTGCATAACAGAGAAATGCACATAAGCGGGAAGTTTGGATCCAACAAAAAACAGGACATTGAACCCGAAAAACAGGACATTGGGCATGAGGAACAGGACATTCACATTAGTACGATATATGCTGGGTGCGTAGAGGGGCTGTCCAACAAGACAATCAAAAATATTGAAAAAGTATATGGGAAATTATTGGGCAAAGAATATTTTGGCAGAACTGACATTGTCAATATTTTGGGAATTACTCCATCCCCTGCTTCAGAGCTAATAAAAAAGATGCTTGAAAGGCAAATTATTTGTACTGTAGAGGGTCATGGTAAAGGAAAGTACAGATTCTGCGACACGGGAAAAAACTAGGAGGTAACTATGCCTTTAAAAATAGTACGAAATGACATTACCAAAATGAAAACCGATGCTATAGTCAACACGGCAAATCCAAATCCGCAGGTGGGCGATGACGATGACTGGGCTGAGGAGATTGAAGAGGACTTTGAGAAGCACTTGTAGGCACAGGCCTTGTAGCCGATTTTATGCATTTTTTTCCTCGGAATGTCTGTAAGCCGCATAAAAAAATAGAAATAGAAAAAAACCAAAATGCGTCCTGAGCGCCAGGACGCATTTTGTGATGGAAAAGCAGAATAATTTTCCTATAAAATAAAAAAAATGATAAAATTTTCAGCAGAAAAGGAAGCTACCAATCTACTGCAACAAAATTTTTTTCTTATTTCAATTTTAATTTCAACGGTTTCCGGGATTCGTAAGAAAAAAATGCATAAACATCTATCCCACAGCCTCCCTAAATTGCTTTCTGAACAGGATAACCGTAGTGGTCACAGCGATAAGGTCGGCTGCCGGTTCTGCCAGGAATACTGCAAAGGCCTTGTCAGCAAAGAACAGAGGCAGTATGTAAATCAGAGGAATCAGCAGGATGATTTTACGCAGGCATGCCAGGAAAAACGAGGTCTTGGCATTGCCTATGGCAATAAAGGTCTGCTGACATGCAAGCTGAGCCCCCATAAGAAAAAGCACAGCGGCATAAACGCGGAGCATCTTTGAGGCATAGGCGATAAGCTCCGGATTTCCGTTGTTAAACAGCCGGATGAAGGCCTCCGGCACAAGCATAACCACGGCCCAGATGACTACCGAATAAGCAAGACAGCTTTTGAGAAGTACGGAGAAAGAAGCTTTCACCCGCTCTGAATTTCCGGCACCGAAATTGTAACTGGTAATAGGCTGAGCGCCTTGTGTGAAGCCGGTCATAGGCATAAGGCAGAACTGCATCAGGGTAGACAGCACGGTCATGCTTCCCACCGCAATATCTCCGCCGTATTTCAGCAGGGAAGTGTTGAAGCAGATACCCAGAACACTTTCCGTAAACTGCATGATAAAAGGGGAGATGCCAAGGGCAAGACAAGGCATGATAACAGAAGCAGCGGGCTTCATTTCCGAAGTCCTCAGGCGCAGAAAAGTTTTCTTTCCCGTAAGAAATACCATAATCCATACAGCTGAAACGGTCTGAGCAATTACGGTTGCCACAGCTGCACCCTTTACGCCCATGCCAAGGGCAAAGATAAATATAGGATCAAGGATGATGTTGATTACTGCACCGATTACTACAGATAGCATGCTGATTTTAGTAAAGCCCTGTGCTGAAATGAAGGCGTTCATGCCGAGAGAAATCTGCACAGCCAGAGTGCCCAGGGAATAGATGCCCATATACTCCATAGCCGCCCCGATAGTCTTGGGGCTGGCACCAAAGGCCAGCAGCAGCGGCCGCCCCCATATCTGAAGAACTGCGGTAAGTACAAGGCTGATTATTATAAGCAGTGTGAAACAGTTTCCAAGTGTTTTTTCAGCACTGCGGTTTTCCTGTTTTCCCATAAGTATGGAAGCACGCGGGGAACCGCCCATTCCTACAAGACAGGCAAAGGCCGAAACGGTCAGAATTACCGGCATACATACACCCACACCTGTTAGTGAAAGTCCGGTAGGGTCGAAGTGACCGATGTAGATTCGGTCTACCATGTTATATAAAAGATTTACCAGCTGGGCAACAACAGCGGGTAAAGCAAGCCGGCGGAAAAGTTTTCCCACCGGCTCTGTTGCTAAAAAATTTTTTTCCTGTTCCATAGGCAGTCTATTTTACATAAACCTTAGGAAGTCTCTGCCCGAATGCACAGGTGATTTCATAGTTGATTGTGCCCGTTGCCTTGGCAATATCGTCGGCCAGAATGGTGTTCTTGCCGTCGGTTCCCATTACGATTACTTCATCGCCCACCTTTACATCAGGAACGTCTGTAACGTCGATCATGCACTGGTCCATGCAGATGTTGCCTGCGATAGGAGCGATAACGCCGTTTACGATAACCTTGGCCTGAGCTGAATATGGACGAGGATATCCGTCAGCGTAGCCAAGAGCAATGGTTGCAATCTTTGAAGGCTTTTCGGATATGTACTTGCGTCCGTAACCAACTGAGAATCCGGCCGGGACATCCTTGAGGTGCACGATGTTTGCCTTAACGGACATAACCGGCTTAAGGGAGAGCTGGTTTACATCAACTTCGTCTGACGGATAGCATCCGTAAAGAATGATTCCGGGGCGGCAGGCGTCAAAATAAACTGAAGGGATTTCCATAACGGAAGCGCTGTTTGCAAGAGTCCGGAAAGGAATCTCGATGCCGGCAGCTGTCATTGCTTCGTAGAATCTGTTGTATTTTGCCTCCTGCTGATGAGAGTATGTCTTATCAAAGGCGTCTGCAGTAGACATATGTGAAAACATGCCTCTGATTCTGAAGTTAGGCAGGGCAGCCACTTTCTTCAGATCTTCGGCGGCATAGTCAAGGTCATCTGCCAGGTATCCGATTCTTCCCATTCCTGTATCGACGGCAATGAGGCCGGATACAACCTTTCCCGCTTTGGCTGCGGCGTCGGAAAAAGCCTTTGCATTGGCTGAGTCGCAGAAGACAGGGGTAATGTCGTATTTCACAATAGTATCAGCATACATGTCAGGAGTAAGACCCAGTATGATGATTTCTTCCTTGGCGCCGGCTTCTCTTAATGTTATGGCTTCCTGAAGAGTTGCAATTGCAAAAATCCTGCAGCCGTTTTCTCTGAGGACCTCCGCAACTTTTACACTTCCGTGGCCGTATGCATCCGCCTTTATAACGCCGATCATTTCACGGTCACCGATTTTGGCTTTGATATTTTTAATGTTATAGTCAAGATTTGATAAATTGATTTCTGCCCAGACAGGTCTTAAGGCTTCTTTATACATTTCCTTTTCTCCTTTTTCTATTTTAATAAGTGCAAAATTATAAGCTTTTATTTCTTGTATACAAAAATTGTACACCACATCAATTATAGACCTCTTTTGGCCATTTGTACAGATTTACTTGAATTTTCACAGAAAATATAATATGCTTGTACCATAAAGCGATATGTTTAGGAGAAAAAGTATGGAAAAGATTGCAGAAAGAGATAGTTTTAAAAGCAGGACAGGTTTCATCATAGCCTGCATCGGCTCAGCAGTTGGCATGGGCAATATCTGGCTGTTTCCTGCCAGAGTGTCGGCCCTGGGCGGTGCGGCTTTTTTGATTCCTTATTTTATCTGTGTAATCGTAATAGGATTCACAGGAGTTGTGGGGGAAATGGCCTTCGGACGAGCTATGGGCGCAGGTCCCATGGGGGCCTTCGGAAGTGCAACGGAAAGAGCCGGAAAGGGCAGAAAGGCGGGAGAAATCCTTTCACTTGTACCTGTGCTTGGAAGCCTTGCACTGGCTATCGGGTATTCGGTAGTTGTCGGATGGATATTGAAGTATCTTGTGGGTTCCGTTACAGGTTCGGTTTTCAAAGCGGAGGATATTGACGGGTACATAGAAGCCTTTAATACTACTGCAGGCTCCTTTGGAAATGTAGGCTGGCACATTCTGGCTCTGGCTGTTACATTTATAATAATGATTTACGGCATCGCATCAGGAATAGAAAGAGCAAATAAGATTATGATGCCCCTTTTCTTTGTAATGTTTGTGGGAATGGCAATTTACATAGCCACACTGCCCGGGGCGGCGGACGGATACCGCTATCTTATTCATCCTGACTGGTCTCTTCTTGCAAAGGGAAAGACCTGGATATATGCCCTGGGTCAGGCGTTTTTCTCTTTGTCCCTTGCAGGCTCCGGCACTCTTGTTTACGGCTCATATCTCAAAAAGAATATGGACATTCCTTACAGCGCCAGAAATGTAGCACTGTGGGATACCGCAGCGGCTCTTGTGGCGGCCCTTACTATCATACCGGCCATGGCAACTGCAGGACAGGAGCTTACTTCCGGAGGACCGGGGCTCATGTTTATTTTCCTGCCTAATGTTTTCGCACAGATGCCGGGAGGCCGGATTGTTATTATTATATTCTTCCTGGCCGTGGGTTTTGCCGGTCTTACATCGCTGGTGAACCTTTTTGAGACACCGGTTGAAGCTCTTCAGACTAAATTCGGGCTTTCAAGAAAGAAATCAGTAGGTATTATTGCGGTGATAGGAACTGTGGTTGCCCTCTGCATTGAAGGAATAGTATCAGGCTGGATGGATATATGCTCCATATACATCTGCCCTATAGGAGCTCTTCTGGCAGGAATCATGTTCTTCTGGGTATGCGGGAAGGACTTTGTAAGAGAGCAGATCGACATGGGGGCCAAAAGGCCTCTGGGCAGATGGTATGAACCTGCCAGCAAATATGTTTTCTGCGGGCTTACGATTCTGGTTCTCGTACTTGGAAGCGTTATGGGCGGAATAGGCTAAAAAAATATATATAAAAAGAAGCAAAAAGCAAGAAAAAACGGGATGAACTCCGGCTCATTGAAAGTGCCGGAAGTCATCCCGTGCTTTTTGTTATTACAGAGCTTCCATGCCTGTGTTTAAGGAATGCTTTACTCTGTCTGCTTCTTCAGCAGCTTTTGCGTTGTTCCACTGATCCATTGTGCCTACCAGATAACCGGTTATGCGGCGGATTCTCTCGAAAGGAACATGCTCGAACTGGTAGTTCAGGTCTGCATAGTCGCCGTCGATGTTTATGTCCAGGGATTTAAGTTTTCTGTTATACTTGTTTTCCAAATAGTCAACATATGCACGCTGTTCTGCCTGCGGTGCGTTTCCTGTAATCTTTACAGACATGGGATACCTCCTGTGTATATCAATATTTAGACTTTTTTGTCCGTGTTTATCTATTATATACCTATATATAGTATTTTCAAACAGATTCTACAAAAAATCTCTAAATAAAACAAGGAGCAGATTATTATCATATAAATCGCTGGCAAAAATTGCTATGTCCATAACCATAAAACCACCTCTTGAATAACCTGCCGCCTTGCATAGGCGTGCAGGAAAAAACATATTATTTACTGACTGTATATCGCTATTTTACTAAAAAAAGGTACAGGGCGCAAGTCCGTTTGGGGAGGTCAGAAATGGGAAGTCAGTACGGTCCGTACATGATGTATTTTTTAAGCCAGATGCTGCAGCATAAAAAAGGAGCTGAGCAGAAGCGGCCGGAAGATAAGACAGCTGAGAAAACACCGGAGAAGCAGGATGCAGATACCGATCTCTTCGGCACCGATGAAACGCAGGCCAGGTGGCACAGACAGACAGATGTGGAATTACTCAAAAGCTTTTGCAGAGAAGGGTATGCCCAGGCAAAGAAGCACGGACATTTTATTATCGGAAATGGTATCAATGGAGACTATATAGGAATACCGGGTAGATTTCTCATAGAGGACCAGCCTGCGGGAGGGGTTACAGGTTTTACACTCTGGCAGCCGCTTAAAGGCGGAGAAGAGCTTTACGAAAAACTGGAGGAACTGGATGAAAAAGAGGCGGAGCAGATTTACGGATACTGGATTGCGGCAATTGACAGCAAAACATTGAAGGTCAGTGAGGTCTAGCAAAAAGTTAAGAGCCGGTTCAATGTTTTTTGTATGCAAAATCCAGTTGAATAATTTGCAGAGATATGGTATCATCTAATAATGTATGGATAAGTTTATGTTAGAAGCCCTTGCAGAGGCTCACAAGGCTCAGGACAAGGGTGAAATACCTGTCGGTGCCGTCATTGTAAAGGACGGGGAAATAATCGGCAGAGGACACAATTCAACAGAAACGGACAGAGATATCACCGCTCATGCGGAGATGGTGGCTATCAGGCAGGCATCAAAGTATCTTGGTGACACTTTGGGATGGAGAAGGCTTACAGGCTGCGATATGTATGTGACCATGGAGCCATGTGCCATGTGTGCCGGTGCCATAGTATGGGCCAGAATCCAGACTCTTTATATCGGAGCCATGGATCCCAAGGCAGGTGCATGCGGTTCTGTCTTTAATATAGTGCAGGAACAGAAACTCAACCATTACGTTGAAATAGTACAAATAGAAGAAGGCCCCATTAAAGAGGAATGCAGCGAAATAGTCCGCAGATTTTTCAGAGAACTCAGGGACCGCAAAAAACTTACTAAAGAGAAATCGGAGGATACCAAACTATGAAAAGAGCAGGCCGGATTATAAGCCTAGTAATTGTTTTGATGATGATGACAGCAAGCTTCTGCTTTGCTGCACCGGCAGAAGACGTACAGAATACAGAGTCTAACGGAACCCTTAATTTACTGGATACATACCCCAAGGACGGTTCCAAGGGCGCATCCATAGAGAACATGTCAGTGAAGCTGTATTTTGACAGTGAATTTACAGAGAAAGTTCTGAAAGACAAAAATGACAATGCAATACAGTTTTTAGACCCGGACGGCAAAAAGCTCCCAACAAGAGTTTTGTATTCCCGCAAGGAAAAAGGTGTAGTTCTTGTAATTGTTGACAATGATGCCAAAGGCAAGATTATAACAGGAAAAGGAAATTCCCAATATACACTTAAGGTTTCCGGTGCACTTGCTGACGATGCCGGCAGAACTTTAGGCAAGGATATGACCATAACCTTCACAACTCTTAACCAGAAGGCCAACACTCTTGTAAACATGGCAATGATGTTTGTAATGTTCGGAGCCATGATGGTAATGTCTATGAAGAGCGCCAAGAAAGCAGCCGAAGAGCAGCAGAAAGCCAGGAAGGAAGAGAAAGTTAACCCGTATAAGGAAGCCAAGAGAACCGGCAAATCCGTAGAAGAGATAGTTGAACAGGATCAGAAGAATAAGGCTAAGCAGGCAGAAAAAGCTGCAAAGAAGGCCGCAAAAGAAGCAGAAGAAGATGACTACGATTATGTAGAAGAAGGGGTTTACAGAGTGAAGGGCCCTCGTCCTATTGCGGCTGGCGGCGGCAGGTATGTTACAGGAAGAAAAGCAATTGCAGAGGCCAAGAAAGCTGAAGAAGAGGCCAGAAAGGCTAAGCAGCAGCATAATGCCAAGAAAGGCAAAGGCAAAAAGAAAAAGTAGAAATAAAAGGGCGGATGAGAGGGGTTCCTCTCATTTTGTCTATAAAGGCGTGGGGAGATTATATGAGTAAAGAGTGCAGGGAACTTAACCTCAGGTCATATGCTAAAATAAATCTGTGTTTTGATATCACCGGGATACGGGATGACGGATATCATCTGGTTGAGACAGTTATGCAGCAGGTTTCTCTCTGCGATGACATTAAAATGGTATGGGAGTCCGTACCGGGGCAGGAACTTCAGATTCAGGTGACAAACAGCAAACCCTATCTGCCCACAGATAACCGGAACCTGGCATATAAAGCGGCAGTCATCATGGCGGAAAACTTTCCTCCGGAGAAGTCACAAGGTAATTTAAGAATACATATAAACAAAAGGATTCCTGTGGCAGCAGGTCTGGGAGGAGGCAGCGGTAACGGAGCCGCTGTGATGATAGGGCTCAACAGACTTTGGAGACTGGGTATGGACACCAAAAAACTTTGCAGTATGGGAGCCGCCTTGGGAGCAGATGTACCTTTCTGCATACTGGTTCAGAACAGCAGATATACATGTGCACTGGGAAGCGGTATAGGAGACGTGCTTACGCCCCTTAAAAGGGGGCTGAATAAATATGTTGTTCTGGCAAAACCTGCCTTTGGTGTTTCTACCAGAGAGGTTTTTAAGGAAATAGACAAATATCCCATTGAAGAGAGGCCGGAAACCGGGAAACTGGAAGAAGGCCTGCTGGAAGGGGATATGAAAAAAGTTTACAATAACATGATAAATGTTCTGGAAAGCTATACTTTAAAAAGATATCCGGAGGTTCAGGCTCTTAAGGAACGGATGGCGAAAGCAGGAGCATCCCAAAAGATTCTTATGAGCGGCAGCGGACCGACGGTAATGGGATTTTACAATCAATACAGACAGGCGCGGGCTGTATGCCTTGAAATGAGACATCAGGGATATGAAGCCTACTGGGCGCATACAGGAAAAGAAATTAAAGGAGAAAGACATGATAAACTTTGATTTGCAGAACCACAGACCGCTGAGAGAAATAGTGTACGAAGAACTGAAAAGACAAATTGTTGTCGGTGAAATCGCACCCGGTACCAGGATGATGGAAGTTGAACTGGCCGATGAAATGGGAGTAAGTCGTACTCCGGTGAGGGAGGCCATCAGAAAACTGGAAAAGGAAGGCCTCGTGTCAATTGAACCGAGAAGAGGCGCCTATGCTTCCGATATTTCCATTAAAGAGATGGTCGACGTACTGGAGGTTCGCCAGGATCTTGAAGGTATGGCTGCGGGACTTGCTGCGGTCAAGGTTACGGAAGAAGAAAAAGAAGAGCTGCTGAAAGCTACAGAGGGCTATAAACATGCCGTTGAATCGGGAGATGTGCAGGAGATCATCAGGTGGGACGAGGCTTTCCACAAGCTTATAGTCAGATGCAGCGGCAATAAAACCCTGATTCAGCTTGTTTCTCAGATACAGGAGCTTGCTTTGAGATTCAGATATATATATTATGAAGATTTCTCAAGGTTTGAAGGACAGCCTCAGGAACATAAGGAGATTGTCGATGCAATAATAAGCGGCAATGCCGAAAAGGCAAGAATTGAGGCAGATCAGCATATTTCAAGGCTGAAGGAATTTGTTATAAATGAGGGAGAAACCGTTTTTCACGGAAATCACGGTAAAAACGCCAAAGACAATAAAAACATCAAAAACCCGCAGTAAGCGGGTTTTTCTTTGCAAGCATAAAGCAGAGCCTTTCCGAATAGATTGTAGCAAGACCAAGTTTGGAAAGGGGAAAAGCTATGACCTACGAAAAGGAAATTCCGGATTACGCCATGGTTCCGGCCAGAGAAATAGACGAGAAGGTAATAGTTCCTGTTGCGGGAAACGCAGTATATACACCGGTGCAGGCCACCGGCATTACCGAAAAGCCGAAGACAGTTATAACAATTGAAGAGGACATTCTGGTGCCGGACACAAAACCGGACCTAAGGGAAATCTTGCTTATAGACGGCACTGCAGGACTTACTTCCCGGGAAATAGACTGCATAAACAAGACAGATGACTACATAAATCTGTCCGGCGAGATTGAACTGCAGACTCTCTATGTCCCCGAAAACAGACAGACCGCCGGGCCGGTTATTGCAATTCAGACACGGGTGCCTTTCAAAGAAAGATGGCATACTGATATTGCCCCCGGTGCTACCCTGATTATGGACTGCAGAGCGGAAAAAATAGAATATATGGTAATCAACGAACGTAAATACCGGGTGAAGATTTCTCTTGCGGTAATGGCCAAAGAGTGTGTTGACAGCAAGGTGGATATTTTTGAGGGCATTAACGGTGAGGAAATCGAAATGCTGAAGGATAGAGTTAAGATTACCAGCGTTTCTCTTAGAAAAAAGGATGCCATGTCCATAAGTGAAGATCTGGAAATAAAGGAGGATGCAAACCCCGAAGGAATTTTAAAGCAGGATATAAGCGTGGCGGAAAACTACAAGCAGGTTACAGCGGAAAAAGTTGTAATAAACGGCTTTATATTTGTTAACCTGTTATATACCGTAACCGGCGACAACCCGTGCGAAAGTATAAGGCAGGCGCAGACACGTGTTGAATTTACTCAGTTTATACCGGTGAAGCAGGATGGAGGAAATGCCATTGTTTCCTTCGACGGAAGCGGGCTTAAAGTAAAGCTTATGCATGACGAAGAACAGGGTGAAATTTTCAGGCTGGAAGGCGAAATAATAACATATCTGGAGCTCTATACGGGAACGGAAAAAGAAATAATAGTAGATGCATATCATAAAGAAAAAGATTTTATCTGCGATTTCAGGGAAGAAAAAAGCCGGATCCCCATTGCTTCATCTGCCGGGGAATCTTCGGTACGGGAGATAATCTCACCGGAAGCTGCCTACGGTGAAGTGGAGCGAATCCTTTATACAACAGGTGAAATTGCACGCAGCGAAAGCAGAGGAGAACAGGGAAAGATTATTACAGAAGGGATTCTGCTGGCCAAGATGATATGTATGTCCGGAAAGGAAGAAGATGAAATACAGCTGTTTTCAATAAAACAGGAAATTCCGTTCAGGGTGGTAACAGCGGTGCCGCAGATGACTGGAACCGAAAAAATAACAGAAAGGGCGTATGCAAGAGATGTCTGGGCAGAAAAAATAAACGGAAAACAGCTGGAATTCAACGCTGCTGTTGTGGTAAACGCTGAAATCATGAAGGAAGAGACCTTTAAGGTTCTGGCAAATCCGGCCTTTGAAGAAAGTACGTCGAAGGAAGCTATGGCTCCCATGACTGTGTATGCGGCAAAAGAGGGAGACAGCCTCTGGGGTATTGCCAAGAAGTTTAAAACATCTGCTGAGACAGTAAGCCGTTTGAACCAGCTTGAGGGCGAACAGATTTCTGAGGGCAGGAAGCTATTGATAATAAGATAAGGCAAAGCAAAATTAAGGGCAGGCTGTATTAAATGCGGCCTGCCTGTCTATACTCTCTTTGACACAAGGGGGTATAGAAATGAAATTGAAAGACAAAGAGGGAAGGCCTGTAATTTATATATTGGGATATCTGGTATTGCTCATAGCTGTTACGGGGCTGTGCCTGGCGGATTACATACCCAAGGCGCAGGCAGCCTGTGAGGAGGTGCAGCGAATACAGGAAACACAGTGGCCCGCTGATGAAGAGGGTATGATAAATGAGTATGAGGGAATAATCAGGTTTCATGTTATCGCAAACAGTAATTCAGGAGAAGATCAGGCCCTGAAGCTGAAAGTGAGAAACTGTGTGCTTGCAAAGGTACAGAACAGAATGTCTGAAAGCTGCACTGCGGCTGAAACAAGAAGATACATCGAGGAAAATCTGGGAGAAATAGAAGAATGGGCAGGGCAGTGCGTCAGGGCGGAAGGATATGACTACAAGGTCGCTGCAAGAATAGGCGTTACAGCAATTCCTGCCAAAGAGTACGACGATGTATACTTCCCGGCGGGCAACTACGAGGCGCTTACAATCACCATCGGTGAGGGAAAGGGACACAACTGGTGGTGCGTAATTTTTCCTCCTCTATGCCTGGTAGATGCACGTGAAAGCGGACACGATCAGCTCTTTAAAGAGGATGCAGAGGGAAGACTGGTGCTTAAATCAAAGGTGCTGGAGCTTCTTCGTCAGGGCCGGATAAAACAGAGCAAAAACACAAAGGAGCAGGACTGAATAAGTCCTGCTCGCTTCGTTATAAAGTTTATATTTTAGGAGAAGTATTTATGAATTTGCAAATTTTTTTGCATCTTCCAGTTTTACTTTTATCTTTTTCATGTCATTATCTCTGACTATAGTGAATTCAACAACGTCACCTATTTCATGACTCTGAATTTCTTTTAGCAGTACGGCAGAGTCCGTAACTTTCACATCATCTATATAATAGATAAGGTCTCCTGCTTTCAGTCCTGCTTTTTTTGCATTTTCGCCGGTTACCGACTGGATGTAAACACCGGTAATGGATACTCCGTTCTGCATTGCCAGCTGCGGTGAGGTAAGATCCACAATATTGATACCTGCGGCAGGCCGTCCTTCCACATAACCGTTTTCTACAAGTGATTTGGCAACTTTGGCAACTTTGTCACAAGGAATGGCGAACCCAAGACCCTCAACATCGGATCCTGATGATTTAGCTACAACGATACCGATAAGATTGCCGTACTGGTCAAACAAACCGCCGCCGGAGTTACCGGGATTGATGGAGGCACTTGTCTGAATGAGGGTCATGGACTTGCCTTCCAGGGTAATCTCACGTTCAAGGGCGCTGATTATACCTTCTGTTGCAGTTCCTGACAGGGTGCCTAAAGGATTGCCTATTGCAACGGCTAAATCTCCTACAGAGAGATTATCCATAGTACCTATGGTAACCGGAGTGAGTCCCTTTTTATCAATCTTTATAACGGCGATATCCGTCTGTTCATCAGTTGCCACAAGAGAAGCATCGCACTGGGTGCCGTCGTAGAGAGTGACGTTTATGGAATTAGCGCCGTCAATAACGTGGTTGTTTGTTATAATGTAGCCGTCTTCGCTGTAGATGACACCACTGCCGGCACCTTTTGTAACGTACTGTCTCAGCCACGAGTCTGTAGCCACCGACTCTGTAGAAATAGCAACTACTGAATTTTCATTTTTGGCTATAATTTCCTGAACCGAAAGCTCGCTTCCGGTAGCCTTTGCAAGATTGTAATTGGTTGTAGAGATGGTTTTATCAATTACCGCGCCGCCGAAATGGCTCATAGCAAGGGCATATGCACCGGCACCGACCGCTGCCGAAAGAACCATGCACGCAATAAGCGTTATGACAAAGGCCTTTCTCGTTACAAAGGAAGGCTCTTTTTTTTCTTTTGGAGCTCGTTTCGGAGCATCTGCCGTGTCATAATATACGGTCTTGTTCTGTTCTCTGTTTTCTTCGTATTGATATTTATCCCAATCGTCCATAATGGAGCCTCCTTAAAAAATCATCATTTTTAATTTACCCAAATTATAGCCGGATTTTGTGTATTTTCTGTGTAAAAAAGATGTGAAATATGATAAAATGAGTTGTCGAGGATATATAAATATTATGGAAAAATCTTTTGCTGAATATACAAAGTGGAAAACCATGGATCTGCCGGAAGATCTCAGAGCAGAGCTGGATGAAATAGAAGGAAAACCTGATGAAATATGGGACCGGTTCTGCAAAGACATAGAATTCGGGACATCCGGTCTCAGAGGGAAAATGGGCGCAGGCACCAACCGGATTAATTCTGTGGTTCTCAGAAAGGCTTCTCTGGGTGTTGCAAAATATCTTACGGAGCGGCATGAGCGGCCGGGACTGGTTATAAGTTTTGACACAAGAATCAATTCGAGAGAGTATGCGGCAATTGTTTCGGAAGTATTTGCAGAAAACGGTGTAGATGCGTTTATTTTCGCTGCCCCCACACCTGTTCCGGTGCTGTCTTTTGCAGTACGCTTTCTAAGGCTCAACGGCGGCATAATGATTACGGCCAGCCATAATACAAAAGAGTATAACGGATATAAGGTCTATGATCATTTCGGAAATCAGATAGACAACAGCAAAGCCAGAATCCTGGAGACCTATATAAAAAAAGAAGATCCTTTTGCTGAATCTTCGCGGGTCGGAGAGAAAGGCAGAGTTACGGTTCTGAAGGAAAATGTTAAGGAGGCGTATCTTGAGGCCATTAAGAGAAACACTCTCTTCTGGGACAAACCTGAGAGATGCAGGGAGGCCTTAGGAAAACTTTCCGTGTGTTACACGCCCTTAAACGGCGCGGGTCTGGAATATGTTACCGAGGCTCTTGATACTCTTGGAACAGGCAGCGTGAAGATTGTGGAAAGCCAGAAGGCTCCTGATGGGAATTTTCCTACATGCGCTTCACCAAACCCGGAAAACGATGGAGCTTTTTACGAAGCACTGAAGATGTGTGCAGACAATCAGTGCGATGTGATTCTGGCAACGGATCCGGACAGCGACAGAATGGGAGCAGCTGTTCTGACAGAGGGCGGCTACTGCAAGCTCACCGGAAACCAGGTGGGCGAGCTTATGTTTGACTATATACTCAGATGCCTCAGTGACGGAAGAGGAGAAAGAAAGCTTCGGGAAGGCATGGTGGCCTTCAAAAGCTTTGTAAGCTCGCCGCTGGTGGAGAAGATGGGAAGAGCCTACGGCGTTCAGGTGAGAAACGTTTTCACCGGATTTAAAAATATAGTCTTTGAAATTGAGAAACTTAAAGAAGCCGGACGGGAAGACGATTTTATCTTTGGGTTTGAGGAAAGTCTGGGCTATCTTTACGGAGATGATTATACAAGAGACAAAGACGGTGTAATGGCATGCCAGATGCTTTGTCTTATGGCTGCCCAGCAGAAATCAAAGGGGAGCAATCTTCTCAGGCGCCTTGAGGAAATATACGAGGAATTCGGATACACAGAATCCATAACCACAGCGATTGTCTACAAAAAAGAAAAAGACAGAGAAAGAATGTCCGCAATAATGACATCTCTGTTTGAAGGGCAGCTGAGGAAAGAGCCGGAGTGGAAGCCTCTGATAAAAAAAGAGTTCTGCTTCAGGCAGCAAAACATGTATATGGCCGATCTTCAGGGCGGAAACCGCCTGATAATAAGGCCGTCAGGAACAGAGCTCAAGCTTAAAATATACATCTTTGCCGGCGGAAGTACGAGAGATGAAGCCATTGATACGGCATCAGAACTTTGCGGACTGGCAAGGAGAACTTTGGAGGAAAAAAATGAGTAAAGCATATACGGGAATAGATAAAAGCGGGTCATTCAGGGTATATCTGGCTGTTACTACGGACATGGCCGAGACTGCCAGAAAAATTCATGACACGACACCTGTTGTGACAGCCGGACTGGGTCGGGTTCTGACAGGGGCCGGACTTATGGGACTGATGCTGAAAAATGATTCGGACAAGCTGACTGTAATATTTAAAGGCGATGGTCCCGTGAAGCAGATTCTTGCCACTTCATCGGCAGACGGAAATGTGAAAGGCTATGCAGCAAACCCATATGTAGAGCTTCCCCTGAACCAGGCCGGAAAGCTGGATGTGGGAGGATCTTTGGGTATAGGCGAGCTGACAGTTATTAAAGACATGGGTCTTAAGGAGCCTTATGTAGGCACCATTGCTCTGGTAGACGGAGAAATTGCAGATGACCTTACGGCCTACTACTACATTTCCGAGCAGCAGAATACGGCCATATCTCTTGGCGTAAAGGTTGATGTGTATGGCTGCGTAATGGCAGCGGGGGGTATGATAATACAGATGCTGCCCGATGCAGATGAGGGAGCTGTTGATGCTCTTGAGGCCATGCTGACGGATCTTGAACCTATAAGCACACTGGTGGAAGAAGAGACTGCCGCTGCCGGAGACGGAAATGAAGAAATCATCCTCAGATCAATGATGAAACGGATCTTCGGATCCATGCCTGAAGAGTACAGGGTGGAAGGTCTGGAGTACAGAGATCTCAGATGGCAGTGCGACTGCTCCGAGGAGAGACTTGAAAAGGTCCTCATGACCATAGGAGAAAAGGATCTTTCTCAGATAATCGAAGAGGATGGACAGGCCGAAATGGTATGCCAGTTCTGCCGCAAAAAATATCTCTTTGATAAAGAGCACCTGGAAAGAATTCTGGCAAGGGTGAGAGAAATATAATAAAGCAGGAGGTGTTAAAATGGAGAAAAAAAGGATAGGAGTCATTTTCGGAGGAAGGTCAGGAGAGCATGAGGTTTCTCTTCTTTCGGCGGCATCCGTAATAAGAGCCATAGATAAAGACAAATTTGATCTTTTTTATATAGGAATTACTAAGGACGGCCGGTGGATGGCTGTGCCGCAGGTATTCGCCAGGGATGAATCCGGTGACAGAGATATTACACCGGAAATAATTGAAAACGGCACATGGCAAAATGCGGCTACGGCTGTAAATCCGTGGGATATAAAGAATCATATTGATTTTGCCCTTCCCATCATGCACGGACCATACTGTGAAGACGGCAGGATACAGGGACTTCTTGAAATGCTGGATATACCTTACGGAGGCTGCGGCGTCCTTGCATCTGCCATGGCCATGGACAAAGCTGTGTCTAAGGAAATATTCAGACAGAACGGACTTCCTGTATGCGAATACCAGCTTGTGACCAATGTAGATATAGACAAGTATAAAGAGGGTACCATCGATAAAATAGAAAAGGCTGTGGGTTATCCTTGCTTTGTCAAACCGGCCAATATGGGCTCAAGTGTAGGAATCAGCAAGGCGGCCAATCGCAGGGAGCTTGAGGAAGCTCTGAAACTTGCCCTTCATCATGACAAGCGAATCGTGGTGGAAGAATGTATAGATTGCAGAGAAATTGAGACGGGTATTTTGGGAAACGAAAATCCTGAAGCTGCAGCTGTAGGCGAAATTCTTCCATCTGCGGAGTTTTACGACTACAATGCCAAGTATTGTGACGGAGGAGCATCGAAACTGTGTATACCTGCAGATCTTCCCGCTGATGTGACAGAGAAGATCCGGCAAATGGCTGTAAAAGCTTATAAATCCATTGACGGAGAAGGCTTTGCAAGAGTGGATTTCTTTATTGATAAAAAAACGGGTAAAATATATCTGAATGAAATAAACACAATCCCCGGATTTACCAAGTTCAGCATGTTCCCTTTGCTATGGGAAGCTGCCGGAGTAAAATACGGGGAAACCATTGAAAGGATTATAGAACTGGGATATGAGAGATATTACGCTAAAAATAATAGGTAAGCAGTGCTACGACGGCAAAGAAGAGGATCAGATGGAGTTCATAACCGACGGACAGCTGTATGTCCGTGATGATTCCGTTTACATGATTTACGATGAAAGTGAAGTCTCAGGTATGACCGGCTGCAAAACCACGCTGAAGGTCAAGGGAGACTCTGTTAAAATGCGTCGGATTGGGGAGATAGGTTTTAATACAGAGCTTTACTTTGAAAAAGGAAAGCGCTTCAGCAGCACATATGATACACCTTATGGCCCCATGGACATCGAGGTTCTGACAAGCAGAGTTGAGAACAACCTGAACATGGAAGAGCTCAAGGGAAATATAGATATTGAATATAATGTTAGCCTTGAAGGTATGGCTGAGGGCAAAAACAGACTGACAATAGACATAATGTGAGAAGGAGAATAAGATGCAAAAGATAGGTTTTGATGCGGAAAAGTACATTGAAGAGCAGTCCAAATATATTCTTGAGAGAATAAATCACGGAAACAGCGAGAGGCTGTATCTTGAATTCGGCGGGAAGCTGGTACACGATAAGCATGCAATGAGAGTGCTGCCGGGTTTTGATGAGAATGCCAAGATAAAGCTCCTGCAGAAGATGAAGGATCAGGCAGAGATAATAATATGTATCTATTCGGGAGACATTATCAACAGCAAGACCCGTCAGGATTTTGGAATAACTTATGACCTGGAGGTACTGCGTCTTATTGACATTTTCAGAAAGTATGATCTGAAGATAAACAGTGTCGTTGTCACAAGATATGAGGATGCGCCGGCTGTAAACATGTTCATAAACAAGCTGGAAAGAAGAGATATCAAAACCTACAAGCATTTATATACAAAAGGTTATCCTACCGATGTGGATACAATAGTAAGCGAGGAAGGATACGGAGCTAATCCTTATATAGAGGTTACTAAGCCCCTGGTGGTTGTAACGGGCCCGGGCGGCGGCAGCGGAAAGCTGGCCACCTGCCTTTCGCAGCTCTATCATGAATACAGAAGGGGCAAAAAGGTAAGATATGCAAAGTTTGAGACTTTTCCTATATGGAACCTGCCCCTGAAGCACCCTGTAAACATTGCTTATGAAGCGGCAACTGCCGACCTCAGAGATGTAAATATGATAGACTCATACCATCTGGAGGCCTATGGAGAAATGGCTGTAAACTACAACCGTGATCTGGAGGTTTTTCCTGTTGTTAAGAGGATTATCGAAAAAATTACCGGTGAAAGCGAATATCAGTCACCGACGGACATGGGCGTAAACCGCATAGGTCTTTGCATTACTGACGATGAAGTCGTTAAGGAAGCTGCAGTTCAGGAAATTATCAGGAGATTTATGATTGCCAAGTGTGACTACAAAAAAGGCAAGATAACCGAGGACGTGCTTGAGCGTTCTGAGCTCCTTATGAAAGAAGTCGGTGCTTCGGAAGAGGACAGGGCTGTAGTTATTCCGGCAAGAGAGTACGCGGAATACAAAAGAAACTGTGCTAAGAAATATGTAAATGTGGTGGTAATGGCAATAGAAATGCCTGACGGAAGCATTGTTACAGGAAGAAGCAGCAGGAGAATGGTTGCGGCAGGAGCAGCAGTTCTCAATGCGGTTAAAAAGCTGGCGGGAATCCCGGACGATCTCTATCTTATAGCACCCAATGTTTTTAATAGCATTCAGCAGCTGAAAGGCGGAGTTCTCCATCATGACAGAACCAGTCTTAACCTTGAAGAGATTCTCACGGCACTTTCCATTTCTGCCGAGAGCAACTCCTGCGCTGAAAAAGCTGTAAAGATATTGGAGCAGCTTAAGGGATGCAGAGCTCACTGTACGGCAATTCTAAGTGAAAGAGATGAACAGACTCTCAGGGCAATGGGGATAGATGTAACCTGCGACCCTGAATATCTGACAACCAATTTATACTTCGCATAATCTTCAGAAAAAATACGAGCAATTATAATATGAGCAAAAAAACTGACAGACTAAGAAAAAATAATTCAGCGGAAGGTATGCCCAGGGCTTTGAAAGTTCTGGGAGACATTAAATACAGAATAATAGTGGAGGGAATAGGCGTAGGTCTTCTGACCGGAGTGCTGGTTTCCGCCTTCAGGCTTTCTCTGGTAAAAATAGATGAAATCCGAGGGATACTCCTTGAGGCTGCTCAGACTAAACTTTCCATAGTAATCTGGTGCCTGCTCCTCTTGTTTTTCTTTACCGTATGTGTATCTTTCATAGTGAAAAGAGAACCCCTTTGCACGGGAAGCGGTATTCCTCAGGTAAAAGGGGAGCTGGCTGGTAAGATAAAAGCAAACTGGCTCAGCGTTATTATAGCGAAATTTTTCGGCGGCATTATGGCCGTAGGAGGAGGCCTTTCACTGGGAAGAGAGGGGCCTAGCATACAGCTTGGGGCTATGGTTGGGAAAGGCTTTTCCAGACTCAGCGGAAGATTTCATTCAGAGGAAAGACTTCTGATGACATGCGGGGCAGGTGCCGGCCTTGCTGCTGCTTTCAGCGCACCCCTTGCAGGTGTGGTTTTCTCCATTGAAGAGCTTCAGAAAACTTTTACTGCCGAAATCCTTCTCAGCACCATGTCAGCAGCCATAACTTCCGATTGGGTTGCTTCCTATATTTTTGGACTGAAGCCTGTGTTTTCGCTGACAGTCTCAGCAAGCCTGCCATTGTCCCATTACTGGATGGTTCTGCTGCTGGGTGTTATTGCAGGGGCTGCCGGGGTGCTTTACAATAAATGCATAGCACTTTCACAGGATTTTTTCGGAATGCTCAGGTCTGAATGGGTCAAGGCGGCGCTGCCTTTTGCAGCCATTGCTCTTCTGGCAGTTTTTTATCCTCAGGCGCTGGGAAGCGGACATGGACTGGTTTCTTTTGTAGGGGAAGGCGGCGTAGGAGTAAAAGCCCTTCTTGTACTTCTTGTCATTAAATTTATTTTTTCAATATTCAGCTTCGGAACCGGAGCTCCTGGAGGAATTTTCCTGCCTCTCCTGGTACTTGGGGCAGTTACCGGGGGTCTATTCACTGAAATAGTCAGTCCGCTGGCAGGATACACAGATACATATTCGGCTTATTTTGTTATACTGGGAATGGCCGGATACTTCGCTTCCATTGTCAGGGCACCCATTACGGGAATTATTCTTATAAGCGAAATGACAGGGATTTTTTCCAACCTGCTGCCTTTATCCATTGTTTCTCTGGCAGCTCATATTACCGCTGAGATAATGGGAGGCATTCCCATTTACGACCAGCTGCTGGACAGGATGCTGTCGGGGAAAAACCCGACAAAACGGAAAAGGAAAGAGTAATACATATAATAAAAAAGCCGCTGCGAGGAATGATAACAGCGGCTTTTTGTCTGCCTGCATTTTGACCTTTATATTAATTTACACGACACGTTTATTTTCACACACTTTCAAAGGAATTTGCAGGTCATAATAACGGAGCAGACATCTCAAAAACACCCTCTACTTAATAGAGTAAAAAAACATACAAAATGTGACATAGGAAGTCCAATTTCGGACAGTTTTTTTATTTTTTTGCGAAAACTGTAGAAGTTTTGCCTTTTGGTTTATTTTCTAAACTCTGGGTTTATTTTGCTTTCTTTTTAAAAGGACTAAGCTTATTATGGGCGCGGGTTGTGAGCCCGGAGGAGATGTTTCATTAAAATGAGTAAGAATTCGGAAAAGGAAGATTCTCCAAACAGAGAAGGATTGGAGGAAAAGCTATGGATAATGCAGAATGAAATTCTTCATTATCTTGCTGCATTTGAGATTCCCTCAGAGAATTTAGAGGATGCGCTGCAGGAGACTATGCTCAATGCCTGGCAGCACCTTGGCCAGCTAAGGGATCCGGAACGAATAAAGGGATGGCTGCTTGCCATAGCCAGAAATGTGGGAAAGAGATATGTGAGGCAGGGCAAATTTCAACGGCAGACAGACATTTCCCTTGAAGAAAGGATGGATTCCATTTCATCCGACGATGACTCAGAGCCTTTTGACGAATCACTGTTTTCGTGGTTTGATGATCTTGAGACGGAACAAATTTCAGATTTATTGAGCTGTCTGAATCAGCGGGAAAAGAAAGTAATAATTCTGCGGTATGCATATGAACATTCACTTAAGGAAGTGGCGGAAATGATAGGTGAGACCTACAGCAATACGAGAGCCATTTCATCAAGAGCAATGGAAAAACTCAGAAGCTATGCGAAAAAGGAGAGAGACGGTGAAAAACAGTGACTTTGAAAAACGCTTTGGCATGAAGCTTAAAGACGCATATATGAAAGAGAATGTGGGCACATTGATGTCCCGCGATGAATTTCACCGTCTTATTAATAAGGCGGAAAACAGGAAGAAAAAAAGAAGAGTTTTGACAGGTGCTGCTGCTGCCGGTGTTGCCCTGTGCCTTATTTTCGGCGGCTTTGTGGCCGGAATGAGTATGCGAGAAAGCGCCAGCGCCGGCCGAGATGACTACACTAAAACCGTACAGCAAGGGAACGGTGTGGTAATAGGCAGCGGCGGCAGTGAAAATGAGGAAAATGTGGGAGTCTCCACAAAAACTTATACGAGAATGGAGGATATCCCTGAATATATAAGAGAGCAGATCCGCTTTCTGGACAGTGATGAGTTTGAACTGCAGAAGGTGAAGGTAACCTTTGGAAAGGAGAGCAAGGTTATTGACGTTCAGTACGGGGATGGAGAAGAAGAAATACAGATTAGCCAGAAAGCTTATGAAAACAGATCAGAGATATATTCTGTGCTGCCTAATAAGGAAAAATATGCCGAGAAAAACGGTTGTGAGATATTTTATGAAAGATGTGATGATGGGGATGTTTTTTGCATTGTAAATGATAATGTACTGTGTTATGTATTTTTTTCAAAGGGGATAGAGGAACAAAAGGAAAAGGCCGTCATAGACGACCTTATCAACTAGAAAGAAGATGAGTATACAGTTGAGCGATATTCTGAAGTACCATGAATATCACGGCATATACACTTTAACCTGTATGTTGTTCCCCTGGTAAGAGAATCATATGTGTGAGAAAAGATAACTGTTCTTGAGTTTAAACCATTGTTGAAGAAAACATAATCCGGATTGTTAAGATCATTTTTCCATACTCCGTCTACTTGTTTCTGCAAGTAAACAACAACGCTATACTCATCCGCTTCACTTGAAAAGGTGACTACGACCTCCGCGTCCGCAGAGGTGCCGCTTGTCCTATCGATAATAAAATCGACACCGCTCGTACTCTGAGGCTGAGTCACGTCTCCGCCGCCGGTTGCAGCAAAAGATGCAGCAGTAAAGCTGAAAACCATAACCAGTGTAAGGGCGACAACTAAAACTTTGTTTTTCATGATAAAATCCTCCTTTAAATTAAAAAACATCCCGGTTTCGCCAGAAACCGTCACTTTCCTCTTTAAAATAACAATTTTTGGACATGTTGTCAAGGTTGCACACATAAAAAAACAATAATCTTAATATTTTCATAGTTACATTTGGGGAAAAGTGTGGTATAATTAATCTAAAGTAAAGTTAATTTTTTAACAAAAAAGAAAAAAGCTTTTCTCAATACTAAAAAATCAATAAGATTTTAATACTAAAGGAGGCAATTTCAAAATGAAAAAAATTGGCGTATTAGGAACAGGTACTATGGGTGCCGGAATTATTCAGGTTTTAGCTCAG
>CAKMLH010000013.1 GCA_927797855.1 uncultured Clostridia bacterium
ATAGGGTAGGAGATGTAGTCCGAATATTTTTTAATAAGACGTTTCAGCTGGTAGGTCTCAAGGAACTTGTCGTAATCCTCATCCTCGGTATTCTCCTTGATATGCAAGGTTATTACCGTGCCGTTTCCCTCTTTCTGGCAAGGCTCGATTACATAGCCGTCTGCGCCCTCTGAAATCCAGCAGAAAGCCTCATCGTTTCCGTATGCCTTTGTCTTCACCTCAACCTTGTCACTTACCATGAAAGCCGAATAAAATCCGACGCCGAACTGGCCGATTATATCTATGTCCTCCTTGGCTTCGTTGTTCTGTTTGAAATCAAGAGATCCGCTCTTTGCAATGGTTCCCAGATTATTCTCAAGCTCCTCTCTGGTCATTCCCACGCCGTTATCTTCAATGACGATGGTTCTTGCTTCCTTATCTGCATTAACCTTAATATAATAATCATCTCTTGAGAGTCCCGGAATGTTCTCCTCAAGCTGTCTGTAGTAAAGCTTGTCTATAGCATCGCTGGCATTTGAAATAAGCTCTCTTAAAAATATTTCTTTATGTGTGTAAATGGAATTGATCATCATATCCAGAAGTTTTCTGGATTCGGCTTTAAATTGTTTCTTCTTCATTTTTTTCCGTCCCTTCTGATGTTTTGCTGTCAAACAGCCTTTGCTAGCACTCTATGCCCGAGAGTGCTAAGCTATAAGTATAAATATACGCCTCCCGCATTTAAAAGTCAAGAGGCGCAGAAAAGATTTCACAGTATCAACAAATTTCGTCTCTTCCTGTAAATATGTTCATCCACTTTTTGCTGTAGTACCTTCTGTAGCAGAAAAAGACTTTTATAAAATCTGCAACAGATACAAGAGCCATAACCCAGTGAAGAGGCCATTTCAGGAGAAGTACGCCTATATATGCCAGGGGAATCTGAAGACCCACATTAAATCCCACATCTATGTACATGCAGAAAACCGTGTCGCCTCCTGCCCTCAGTATTGCACAGATAGTCATGTATGCCAGCATCTTCGGCGCCAGAGCTATTGCATATACAAGGAGTACCTTCATAAGCATCTCCGTTGTTTCGGAACTGAAATCATATATATCAGCAATAGGTGTCCTTGCCAGGATAATCACTGCAGTCATTATTATGTTAAGAACCCATGTCACATTGAGAACCTTTCTGCTGTAGCTGTAAGCCATATCCTTTCTGCCTCGTCCCAGCACCTCTCCGATAATCACAGATGAAGCATTGCCCAGGCCGAAGTATACAGTCTGAAAAAAGTCCGTTACTGTAACGGCTATCTGGGATACTGCCAGAGCAGAAGCACTGATCCTGCCATATGCAGCAAAAATTGCCGACACGGAAACTGCCCACATGCCCTCTGTTATTATTACAGGCACAGCCGTCTTCATAACGCTTGCAAACAAAGTCCGCGAATAGGAAAACATCTGCTTAAATCCGGCTTTAAGAGGATGCTCTTTTCTTATGTACACCGAAAACAGCATTGCCCCGCACTCAAGAACTCTGGCAGCTGTTGTGGCAATGGCAGCACCTCGTACCCCAAGGGCAGGGGCGCCGAAATTGCCGTAAATGAGGACGTAATTCAGAAATATGTTTGTAAGAATAGCACAGGCATTTATAATCGTTGGATATTTCAGGTCCTGAATAGCTCTTGAGTTATAAGATATTACGAATGACAGTCCGGCAAATAAATATGAAAAACATGCGATTTTGATATATTGAGTGCCGAGACTGATTACCTCAGGCTCTGACGAAAAAATCCTTATAAAAAAAGGAGCAGCAAAGTATACGGCAGCTGCGGCGGGAACCGCCAGTACAATGCACATTGTGTAATCTATGCCTACAATTTTTCTGAGGCTGGCAATATCTCCTACACCCCAGTATTGAACCGCATGAACTGCAGCCCCGCTGAAAATTCCGAAAATAACAATGCTGAATATAAAATAGACCTGATTGGCAGCGCCCACTGCGGCCAGAGCGTTTTCCGAAACTTTTCCCACCATAATGGTATCAGCCAGGTTCAAAGTTACCGATATTATCTGCTGGATTACCATAGGGATACCGATTATGGTCAGCTTGCGAAAAAAGTCTCCG
The DNA here is from genome assembly GCA_927797855.1 of uncultured Clostridia bacterium. Lineage (GTDB taxonomy): Bacteria > Bacillota > Clostridia > Peptostreptococcales > Anaerovoracaceae > SUG1106. Next base: position 2,105 of record CAKMLH010000013.1, read on the forward strand.
GTCTCATCATTTAAATTTTTTCTTTCTATGCTGAGCATTTAATCTCTTTCCCTCCGATTAAAAATGTCCCGTTGAAAAAACGGGGGCTGTAATTGGCCCCCGTGCTGGTCTTTTTCTGCAATAACGGCTATTCTATTTTGCATAGTCGATTGCTCTGGTTTCTCTTACTACATTTACCTTGATCTGACCCGGATACTCCAGCTCAGATTCAATCTTCTTGGAAATCTCTCTTGCAAGGAATACGATTTCTTCGTCGTTTACCTCTTCAGGCTTTGCAATGATTCTGATTTCTCTGCCTGCCTGAATAGCAAATGACTTTTCTACTCCCGGCGTTGTATTGGCAATCTCTTCTAGTTTTTCAAGCCTCTTGATGTAAGCGTCGAGAGTTTCTCTTCTGGCTCCAGGTCTTGCTGCGGAAAGAGCATCTGCAGCTGCAATGAGCACAGCTTCCATACTCTTAGGCTCATAATCTCCGTGATGAGCCGCCATACCGTTTATAACAGCCTCTGATTCCTTATATCTTCTCAGAATCTCTATACCGATATCTACATGAGTTCCTTCATATTCATGGTCGAGAGCTTTGCCTATGTCGTGAAGAAGTCCGGCTCTCTTAGCCAGTTTCACATCCAGACCCAGTTCACCTGCCATGAGTCCTGCCAGATGAGCAACCTCTACGGAATGCTTCAGAACGTTCTGTCCGTATGAAGTTCTGTATTTAAGTCTTCCCAGAATTTTAACAAGTTCTGGATGAAGATTGTGAATACCTACCTCGAAAGTAGCCTGTTCACCTTCCTCTTTTATAATTGCGTTGACTTCCTTCTGAGCCTTCTCAACCATTTCTTCAATTCTGGCCGGATGAATTCGCCCGTCTACAATGAGTTTTTCCAGTGCAATTCTGGCAACCTCTCTTCTTACAGGGTCAAAACCCGAAAGAATTACTGCCTCAGGTGTATCGTCAATGATCAGATCCACACCTGTAAGAGTCTCGATTGCTCTGATGTTTCTTCCCTCACGACCGATGATTCTTCCTTTCATCTCATCGTTAGGAAGAGCAACTACAGAAACGGTACATTCGGCCACATGGTCTGCGGCGCATCTCTGTATGGCATTGGTAATGATGTTTTTTGCCTTCTTGTCCGCTTCTTCCTTAGCTTTGGATTCAATTTCCTTAATCATGACGGAAGCTTCATGTCTCACTTCCTTTTCGGTGTTGGCAAGGAGGATAGCCTTGGCCTCGTCCACCGTATACCCGGAAATTCGCTCCAGTTCCTCCATCTGCCGCGCGATGGCAGCATCCAAATCTTTATGTTTGTTTATCAACGACTGTTCTTTTTGTGTAATACTTTCTTCCTTTTTTTCAATATTTTCAATCTTTCTGTCTAAGGATTCCTCCTTCTGAATCATTCTTCTCTCGGAACGCTGAACTTCCTGTCTTCTTTCCCTTGCATCGCGTTCCGCGTCGCTTCTGATTCTGTGAGCCTCCTCCTTTGCCTCAAGAAGAGCCTCTTTCTTTATACTTTCGGATCTGTTCTCAGCGTCAAGTATCAGATTTCTGGCCTTTTGCTCAGCACTGCCGATAGCTTTCTCGCCTACGTTTTTTCGATATATATACCCGATCAACGCACCGACAATAAGTGCGATAATTCCTGCAATTATTGCTTGAACCATTAAAGCACCACCTCCCTATTAAAATTTCAGTCTATGTTTACACAAATTAAATCTTGATATATCCATACAATGTATATTATAATGTTTAAATGAGCAAAATGTCAAGTGTAGAGAAGGGTACAAGATGAACAAATTTTTTGCACCGTTAAAAAGTGCGGACAAGTTTATATTAATATTAGTCGGACTTCTCGGAGCAATAAGTATTCTTATGCTGGAAAGTACCGTTTATGACGATGGGATTGTCCTGGCGAGGCCTGTTCTGATTCAGGCTGTTTCATATGTCCTGGGCTTTGTCCTTCTGATTGTTATACAGCATATGGATTACCGTTTCTTCATGGGCCTTGAAAAATTCCTTTACATAGCTGCGGTCCTTCTGCTTATCATGGTATACGTGCCCGGCCTTGGAGTTGAACAGTACGGTTCCAAAGCATGGATAAATTTGGGCTTTACTACGCTGCAGCCCTCTGAATTCGTAAAAATTCTCTTTGTTCTTATAATGGCGGGGTACCTTTCCGAGCACAGAGACGAACTGAATAAGTTTTCCGGAGTTGTAAAGGCAGGTCTGGTGGCCGCTCCTATAATCCTTATAGTGCTGAAGGAGGATCTGGGAAGCGCGCTGGTCTACATGGTTATGTGGGTGTTTATGGTTTTCTTTGCAGGAATCGATTATAAGATTTTCCTGAAGTGTATCCTTGTTACCCTGGCGGCCATTCCTGTGGTATACAGATTCCTTGACGACTATCAGAAGGAGAGGATCGAAGCCTTCCTTCATCCCGACAACCTGAGCCTTTCGGGGAACTATCAGGTATGGCAGTCCAAAGTAGCCATCGGTTCGGGAGGCTTTTTCGGAAAAGGTCTTTTCCATGGTACTCAAAAGAGCCTTGACTTCATTCCCGTTCAGCAGTCAGACTTTATTTTCTCTGTAGTTGTTGAAGAGCTGGGTTTTATAGGCGGAGCTGCAGTTGTACTGATTTACGGTCTCCTTATGGCAAGATTCACAAGAATCATCAGAGATTCCGTGGACCTTTACGGTGCACTGATAGTGGTAGGTTTTACAGGAATGTTTCTTTTTCAGGTCTTTGAAAACATTGCTATGACAATGGGTCTCATGCCTGTAACGGGCATTACCCTTCCTTTCCTTTCCGGAGGCGGTACATCCGTTATAGCAAGTATGATTTCAGTGGGAATCATACTGAATGTAGGCGTTAACAGCAAGGCTATCAATTTCTGATAAGAATGACATATTGGAAGAAGCGCTTCGGGCTGCAGCCTAAAGCGCTTCTATTCTTTTTGCAATATTATCAAAATTTTTACTTATGTAGGTTCCCTCCATGAATACTATAGGAACGCCCATATTGGTTGATATATGTATATTCTCATCCTCCTGTATGAGTCCGATTATTTTTTCAGTTATTTCCCGGGGGAAATCTCTGAGAGACGGAGCCAGGCCCGCCTTCATCAGCCTGGTGTTGACCTTATTGAGTATATACCTTACATCTGTTATGTTCTGATCCCTTAAGGTCATTGACACAGTCTCACTGTCTCTTATGGAGGCAAATTCAGGCGTAATCATGAGAATGACCTTATCTGCTCCTCCAAGGGCAATTGCAAGGCCGTCGTCAAGACCTGCCGGTGCATCTATTATTACATAATCAAATATTTTTTTCAGCTTATCGCAGAGAACCTTCACATGAAGAGGCGTGATTTCCCCGTCATCAGGTCTTGGCGAAGCTGCCATAAAGAAAAGGCCGGGAAAGCTTTTATCCTTTATCAGCGCCTGCTTTATGCGGCATACGCCGTTAAGGACATCGCTTACATCGTAAACCACGTTGTTCTCCAGGCCAAGATACAGATCCAGGTTTCTCAGTCCCGTGTCCATATCTACCAGGACAACCTTATGCCCCCTCTTAGCCATGGTCGCGCCCAAATTTGCGGCAAACATGGTCTTTCCTGTTCCCCCTTTTCCTGATGCTATTACCAAAGTCTTACCCATTGCAATCTCCTTCGCCAGTAAAACCAATCAGTTCATTTTTGTTGAAAAATCAAGTTTTTCTGTCTTTGTACTTTCTCCTACTCCCAGATATTCTCCTATGATCTCTCTTGTAACCGGAGCTGCATTATAGGATGTTCCTCCCTGAATCAGAAGGGAAACCACTGCAATCTTAGGATTTTCCGCAGGTGCAAGAGTGATTGTCCATGCAAAGTTATCATAGGTGTCTTTGAATTTATTTATGTCGGAATAGGTTACTTTTTTTCCGCTGGCTTTTATAAGTGCGTCATCTACCGTATCGTTTTCCGTAGGATACTTCTTAGGATCATCTTTCATCATTTTGGTCATGGTCTTCTGAACCTTCTCCCAGGAGATGCCCGGCGCAATTGCACCGAGATGATTTTTCACATATGCCACTTCATTCTTTGGATTAATATATCCGGCTCTTTCGGCTGTTCCTGTTTTACCTGCCACATTGACAGGAAAGTTTGCATAGCAGCCTGCCAGAGTTCCTCTCTTGGTTACAAGACGCATTCCTTCAAGGACACTGTTAATATCCTTTTTAGATACATCTATCTGATATGGTTTTTCCTTTTTATTATTGCCTTCGCCTTCAATGCCTTTGATGATGCTGACCCTGTTGCGCTTGCCGTCGTTTCCCAGTGTCGCCACATAGTTGGCCATCTGAAGTGGTGTATATGCATTATCGCCCTGGCCTATGGAAATGTTGAACTCGTCGCCCCTTGTCCACTGAGCCTGGTTAAAATACGAATATTTACAGTCGTCGGCAAGTTTTTCAACCTTAGTCTTCCTTACGGTTGTCTGTTCCTGGATCCGCTTTATAATTTCACCTCTGTCGGGATTTTCATCCATCCATCCGGTGATCGTGCTTATCTCCTCTTTGAGTTTATCATCGTCTTTAATGGTTGCTGCAGGCCAGTACTTTTCGCTGTTGTAATAGAGGTAGCTCCAGAGGGAATTCTTCATACCCTCCATCTTTCTTTCCGCAGATGCAAGAGGAGTGATAGTCTCGTACAGCTCTATTCCTGTCTCTTCACCCAATCCGAACTCTGAGGCAACTTCCATGATTTTTTCGATGGAAATTTTTTTGTCATATCCCAGAGATGAACCGTTGTTCCAGTCTATTCCCGACGCTATACAGTAAAAGTAAAAGTTACAGGAGTTCTGAATTCCCGTGGCAAGGTTCTCATATCCGTGGCTTCCTCTGTATGAATTCCATACGCTGCATCCGAATACTCTGTCTCCCAGTTTAACGTATCCCTTGTCGTAAATCATTCTGTCAGGATTAAGACCGGCCTTTAAAGCAGCTACTGCGGTAATGGGTTTAAAGGTTGATCCCGGCTGTACTGAAGTTCTTGTAGCATTATTATACAGAGGCGTAGGCGCCAGAGAATCTCTCGGATTGCTGCTCTGAACAGACTCCCACGCTTTGGTGGAAATACCCTCTGCAAAGATGTTCGGATTGTAATCGGGATAACTTGCCATAGCAAGGACATCTCCCGTTTCAACGTCCAAAGCAACTACCGCACCTGAACCGCATTTGCTGTACTGGGCCATTTTAATATTTCCGTATTTGCTCTTAAATACGCCGCCTGTCTTTGTGGTCTTCACCGCCTGCTCAAGAGCATCTTCCGCAACCTTCTGAAGCTCCGAATCTATTGTCAGGTATACATTTTTACCTGCCGTAGGCTGTGTTTCTCCAAGAGTTTCTATATAATCTCCGCCGCTGTTTACCAGAATCGTCTTGACACCGTCTGTGCCCCGAAGGGTGGACTCCAATGAGGCCTCCAGGCCGTCCTTACCTATAAGGTCATCGGCGCTGTATCCTTTTTCTTTAACATATTCATCATACTGGCTGTCTGAAATACTTCCCATGTATCCAAGAACATGAGAGAGCAGACGTCCCTTGGGATATACTCTCACAGTCTCCGATGCGATTTCCACGCCCTTAAGGCTTTTGCCCATCTCCTCAATGTAAGCAACCGTTTTATCGCTTACATTTTTTGCAATGGTGCTGGAACGATATTTGTTATAGCCTATATTCTTGATTTCTTCCCTTACGGTAAATATCTTTCTCACTTCCCTGTCGGAAAGTACCTTTTCTCCTTCGTAAAGAGGCTTATCCAGATTATACTTAACTTTGAGAGCATTAAATGCCTCCTCTGCAGTAAGATTGGGAATGTCCTCGGTTTTAACATCGTCATAAGGGCTGTACTTTTCCAGGAAAGATTTTTTCTGAAGGTCATAAGTATAAGTCATACTTCTGACTGAAATAGGAGGCCAGACTCCATAGGTCTCCTGAAGAATTTCAACTGCGTCCTTTCTGTCAAGAGAAGGATCTATGTCATAATCCTTGCGAAGTTTGTTAAGAGCTTCTTCGGGAGTGGCATCAGCCGAAAGTCCTATGCTCTTCAGCCATTTTACTTTATTCTGGTCATAGGTATATACGAATTTTCCGTTTTTCTTTATGACTATAGGAAAATTGTCCACATATTCGTCGCCGTTTTTCTCCAGAAGTTTTACCAGTGCATATGCCGACCTGTTGATATCTTCCGTTTCCAGGCCGCTTACATTAAAGGTGACGGTAAAAACCTGCTTGTTTGTAGCCAGAACTCTGCCGTATCTGTCAAGAATTTCTCCTCTTGGCGCAGATGTGACAACTTCCTTTGTATTCTGATTTACTGCAGCCTCAGCCCACTTATCCTCCTGGATTACAGTCAGCACAAAAAGCCTTATGCCCAGTGCAAGCATAAGGATGGCAATAATGAAAATAAGCTGAAAATATCTGGACTGAAGAAGTTTTTTATTCATCTGAAATACCTGTCCTTAAGATGTCTTGTCTTTTTTCTGATAAGAATGAAGTATATGCCCGTTATTACTGCAACGGAATATAATCCTGTCCAAGGAAGCTTCCTGAGTACAAATACAAAGCCCTCCGGGTTTCCTGTGGCGTGAAGCAGGCTCCAGCTTATCAGGTAGAAAAGAAAAAGCGAAACTATGGAAACAAACCACAGGTTCATAATGTTTTCTATATTGGCATATTCCCGCACAACTAAAACGAATACGGCCGTAACTGTCAGAGCCAGTGCTGTAGGTCCTATAACGATGCTGAAACAGATATCATACATCACCCCGAAAAGAGCACCGAAAATCAGCCCGTAAAGCTCGTCTTCATATAGAAAGGAAAATACAACCACCAGGCAGAAAAGCAGATTAGGCGTATACCCTTTAATGCTTATTAGGTTCAGAAGCGACGTCTGTATAAGAAACGCCGCGGCAAAAGCTATAGCTGCCTTCCAGTATCTCATTTTATCACCGCAACCTTTTCAAGGCCCTTGAAATTCACCGCAGGCTCTACAGTTATTTCTTTAAGAAGCGTGTTGCTGTTGTACACAACGGTTTTTACATTTCCTATGGTGATACCCTCAGGGTAAATTCCCAATCCCGATGTAATCAGAATATCGCCTTCGGAAACGGTGGACCCGGCATCCATCATGTAGCCGCTTATTCCGCCGCCGGCGCTCCCCGATACTATTCCCAGCTGCTTTCTGTCGCGCACAAGCTTGAAGCTGACATTGCTGTCTTCATCAATAAGTGCCACCACCTTTGACCATCCTTTTCCTGTCTCCTGGATTTTTCCCACCAGACCCATTCCGTTAACAACAGCATCTCCGGGCTTAATTCCCGATTCGGTTCCCCTGTCAATGGTAAACACATTTGTCCAGTTAGAGCCGTCCATGGAAGTAATGTCTGCGGAAACAAGGTCAAAGTCTTTTTTTGTGTATTCAAAGTTCAGTACCTGACTGAGTTCTTCAAGCTGCTCCAGATCCTCTCTGTCAAGGCTGACCTCAGCCAGTCTCTTTCTCAGCTCATCGTTTTCGGCCTGCAGGTCACTTACCTGCCTCTGAAGTGACTTGTAGGAAAAAATCCCCTTAACATTGTCCTTTATTGTTTCAGTAACCGAGGAGAGACCTCCGGAAATAACGGAAACCCCCTTATTAACAACCCCCGTTGCTCCGTTTCCTTTGCCTCCCTTTGCTGCGGATACCGCAAAAATTATCAAAAGGATAAGCAGTACTGCCACAATGGCAGATATTAACTTGTGTTCTCTTATCCACCGCATAAGTAAACTCCCTTATCTCTTTCTGCCGTTCTGAGCGTAAATCTTAAGCTTTTCAATATTCTCCAGGCTTTTTCCGGCTCCGAGGGCAACGGCCTCAAAAGCGTTTTCGGCAATGGAGACTTCCATTCCTGTTCTCTTCTTAATCAGCTTGTCAAGATTATGTATCATTCCGCCGCCGCCGGAGAGAACCATGCCTCTGTCTGCAATATCTGCTGCAATTTCAGGCGGTGCCTTTTCAATGGTCCCCTTTACTCCATCGACTATTATGTCCATGGATTCCTGAAGAGCTATCATCATATCTTTGTTTGTAACTTCAAGTGTTTTAGGAAGTCCGGATATTATGTCTCTTCCTCTTGCATTCATGGTTTTTATGATTTCATTTCCCTGTTCGTCAACATCCATACATGCACAGCCGATATTTATCTTAAGCTCTTCTGCAGTACGTTCGCCGATAAGCAGAGCATGTCTCTTTCTCATATACTGTATTATAGCCTCGTTAATCTTGTCGCCTGCGTGTCTGATGGAGGTGCTGCACACAATACCGCCAAGAGCAATAATAGCTATATCCGTGGTTCCGCCGCCTATATCCGCAATCATGCATCCGGTAGTTCCGTCCACATCCATTCCTGCTCCGATTGCTGCGGCCATAGGCTCTTCAAGAATAAACACTTCAGTTGCGCCCAGCTGTCTTACAACTTCGCTTACCGCTCTCTTTTCAACTTCGGTAACTCCGCTTGGTACTCCCACTACCACTCTGAAATTCCTTATTTTTTTTGCTTTGAGGGCAGTTTCAATAAAACTTCTGAGCATATCCGCCGTTCTGTCGAAATCGGAAATTACTCCGTCCTGAAGTGGTCTTATAACCGAAATGTTCTGCGGTGCTTTCCCCAGCATTTCCTTGGCAGCCAGTCCCACAGCAAGAGTCTTGCCGCCGTGGTTCTCAACTGCAATTACCGATGGCTCGTTGAGGATAATACCGCTGTCTTTCACATAAATAAGAGTGTTGGCCGTACCCAGGTCAATTCCCATATCCTTAGCTTTAAATAAACTGCACATTTTAATACCTCCACCTATTAATAATTCTATATTGATATTCTATTGCTATTCTGTTTTGACTGCTTCCGGGTATTCTGCCCGGCCTTCAGCTGCCGGAACCATCCATAAGTCCCATACTTCGCATACTGCAGTACCGGCCGTCGCCTATGACAATATGATCCACCACTGCGATTCCCAGAAGTTTTCCGCATGCCGAGAGCCTGTCAGTTGTCTCAATGTCTTCCCTGCTTGGCTCCGGATTTCCGCTGGGGTGATTATGTATAAAAACTATACCTGCCGCGCTCTTTTTTACAGCCTGACTGAACACCTCTCTCGGATGAACAAGGGTGCTTGTCAGTTCTCCCACCGATATTGTCTCAACAGAAATAACCTCACCCCGTGGATTGAGAAGGAGAGCCTTGAATATCTCTCTTTTCTCGTATCTCATATCCTCGATAAACATTGCAGCAATGTCCTCGGAACATTCAACGCTCATTCTTGTTTCTCTGGGAGCCGTTGAAATTCGCTTTCCAAGCTCTACTGCCGCAAGCACCCTGGCCGCCTTTGACCGGCCCACTCCGTTTACCGACATAAGCTCCTGAGCTGAACTTTCAGCAAGATATGATATTCCTTTTGAGTCTCTGGAAATTATATCCTCCGCAAGTCCTATGGCTGATTTGTCCCGGGTTCCCGAGCCCAGCAGTATAGCCACCAGCTCCGAATTGGACAGTGCGGAAACACCGCAGCGTATGGTCTTTTCAACAGGCCTTTCGCTTTCAGGCAAAGCTTTGATTTTCATAGATTTTTCCTCGCTTTCTCAGTTTTCTTTTAAGAAAATTCTTTTAAAAAAAACCGGCAGAAGCAAATCGAAATCCACACAACTATCCCATTTTATCAAAATAAAATACTATTTAGGAATTATACCATTTTTTCAGGAAAAGCACAAGACGATTAGAGGTATTATTTTGTGAAGTTTCGCTCATAATATTGTAGAAACGCAGAGATAAAATCAACGCTTTGCGCTAAACTATCTGTACAGGAGGATGAAACAATGAACACAGGAGCAAACCAGACAATCAGATGCACTGTAAACCAGTGTAAGTATCATGAGCAGGCTAAAAACCTCTGCTCCCTTGATGCCATTACAGTAGGCACCCACGAAGCCAATCCTACGCAGGAGCAATGCACTGACTGCCTGTCCTTTGAAGTAAAGTAGTTTTTCAGGCAGCAAAATAGGTACTGGCACTTTTAGTGTCAGTCAAGCACTGAAGCCCCTTTTTTCGCATATAGTAAAAAACGAAAGAGGGGGTTTTTACATTTATGAGGAGTTCCTTTCCCAATCCGCTTACAGAAAAGGAAGAACAATACTACGTAAAACTACTTGAAGAAAATGACCCGGCAGCACGCCTTGTACTTATCGAACACAACCTTAGGCTGGTGGCACATATTGCAAAAAAATATGCCGGCCCGATGACAACTCAGGACGACCTTATTTCTATCGGCACAATCGGCCTTATTAAAGCTGTAAATACATATACAAGCAAAAAATCCACACGCCTGGCCACCTATGCTGCCAAGTGCATCGAAAATGAAATTCTCATGAGCATCCGTGCTTCAAAGCGTATCAAACAGGAAATTTCTCTCAGCCTCCCCATCGGCACCGACAAGGACGGGAACGAAATAAGCTTTAACGATATCCTCGGTACTGACACCGACGAAATAATCGACTCAATCAGTCTGAAAATTCAATCGGGAAAACTCCATCAGGCCATAAACCATGTTCTGACGCCCCGGGAAAAAACCGTGATAATATGCCGCTACGGTCTTGACGGAAGGGATCCCCGTCCCCAGCGTGAAATCGCAGAGCAGCTGTCCATAAGCCGTTCTTACGTTTCCCGAATCGAAAAGAAGGCTCTGGAAAAGCTTAAAAACTACCTTGAGGAATAAAGCTCTTTATTTCATCTTCACTCCATCAGCATAAATTGAAGCAATTTTCTCTATTCCGTTAAGCTGTCGGGCATCACACCTGCACAAAAGCCCCATAACTTTTTCTCTGGCTCTCATAAGTTCCTCGTCTTCAGACTCAGCCTCTCTTTCCCCTGCAAGAATATAGTCGGCAGAAATATTCAGCACCTGGCAGAGAATATAAAACCTTTTCAGCGAGAGGCCTTTGTTGCCGTACTCAATATCAGCAATAAACTGTGGCGACACTTCAAGCTGCTCAGCCAGAATTTCCCGGCTGATATCCAGAGACTCCCGTCTTTCTCTTATGCGCCTTCCCATCTCGTGCAAGTCCAGCTTCCTTATTTTTTCATTCATAAAAGTAATCTCCCTTGATGTCTGACTTTTTTGTCTCTCCCTATAAGTTAGCCCTTTTCAACTGAGAGTTGAATAAACCTGCAGTTGCAGTTTTACGCTATAAGGCAAAATTTTTTAATTTATGAGAAAGCCGGCTGCGCCCATGAGCTTTTTCAGCAGTAAATTGTCCTGCTGTGCATAAAAAAACGGTCCCAAAGCGAGACCGTTTCTTACGGTTATTTAATTATTGATTAATGCTCAGTTTCAAGTAAGCCGTAATCGTTGTCGTTTCTCTTATATACAACATTTACGCTGTCCGTTTCCGTATCAAGGAATACGAAGAAATTGTGCTGAAGCATTTCCATCTGAAGAATTGCATCATCTACTGTCATAGGCATAAGCTGGAACTTCTTGGTCTTAACTACCCTTGTCTCTTCCTGTCCCGGTGCTTCCGGAATCATTTCAAACTTGATGGACTCCTTGCCTTTATACTTTTTCATCAGCTTGCCCTTATACTTGGACATCTGACTCATCAGTTTCTCTGCAGCTGCATCAATGCAGTCATATACATCCTGAGAAACTTCTTCAGCTCTGAAAATAGTCCCCTTGGTAAAAATGGTAGCTTCCACTTTAACCTTGGACTTTTCCGGGTGGATTAAAACCTTAGCCTGAATGTCATCGGCAAAAAACTTTCCCAGTTTCTCGAATCTCTTATCGATTGCGTCCTGAATCTTGTCACTGATAGCAATATTCTTGCCTGTTACGATAATCTTCATGTGATGACCTCCTCTCGTCTGCACCTTAAGAGTACAGACTCTTATTGGTTATGTTTGTCCTAATTGTACCACATCTTGTGTGAAATTCCTATGTTTTTTTAATAAAAACCACATAAAATTGTATGCCCATATATTGACATACAGTTTCCTGTTATTGCTGCCCGGCTGACCTGGTCTTTGCCCCCACACCTGCCTTTACCCGATTTCCGGAGGACTTACTTCTAAGGTACGCCATGATCACTGCGGCTTCCTGCTCTGCAGCTTACGTGGATCCTTTTGCCCGCACCTGGCCTGGATTTTCAACCACAGACCCGGGCAGCAGCTATATTTTATACTGTTTAGCCTGGGTTGGCAAGGAGTATTTAGGGGATAAGGGGGAAAATAAACGTACTAATATGTAAATTCAATGTCTTTCAGGCTTGGCACGTTTATTTTTATTTATGCGGAAAGGCACAAAATGTTCGTACAAGGCCTTCCCATTGCCACTAAATAAACTTGTTTTTTTAATTTTCAATGATTTTAAGCAAAACAGGTTTATTTTTTTGCACTATAATGATTTACAAGACCATTCTTTTGGAAAAGCAGTAAACGTATCCTAATGCAATATCAATGGATTACAGCATTTTGAGTTTATTCTGGCAGGAAACTATATTCTTCCTTCCTTATCAAGGGGAAAACGGTTTTGATATTCGTAAGGTCGGCTTTTGGCGGCTTCTGCATACGAAAGACTGGCTTTAACGTTGTTTATCATCAAAATAACCATACGCAAAATCGTTGCCTGTTGCCAGAGCGATGAAGTCCACCCTTGCTGCCCCTCCTTCTTTAAGCACGGCACCGCAGCGGTGAGCAGTGGCCCCCGTGGTGTACACATCGTCCAGGAGAAGTATGCGGCTGCCCTTTATTCTCTCTGCATCCCCGGGATTTAAAGAAAATGCGCCTTCCAGGTTGAAATACCGGTCTTCCGCCGAAAGGCTCCGCTGTGCCGTTGTGTTTTTATGCCTTATGACGGCTCGCGGCAGCACCGGCACCCCAATCCGCCCGGAAAGGTGCCGTGCCATCTTTTCAGCCTGATTAAAGCCGCGAGCCCTTTCTCTGTCCCGGTGCACCGGCACCGGGACTATATAATCGAAGCCGCCGCCATGGCGGGCCGGGCCGTTTTGTCCGTCCGGGCAGGCCGGCCCGCCCGGCCCGCCTGTGTCAACCGGGCCGCCGCCTTGGGCTGCCAGCCGGTCGGCCATTATTTTTCCTATGGCACGGGCAACATATGTGCGGCCGTCATATTTCAGGTCGAATATGAGCCTGCGCTCGTAAAGTCCGTATTTCATACAGGCGGCGGCGGAATCCAGGTGAGAGGCACGGCCCAGGCGGCGGCTTTCGGCTTCCAGATCTATGACTATGTTTCCCCATCTGATACGGTGTATGCAGTGATCACAGATGCTGTAGCTCCTTGTGCTGTCCACCGGCTTGCCGCAGCACAGGCAGTAGGTGGACAGAGGAAATACCAGCTGCAGAGCTGCCTCGGCCACTCGCGCCAAAATATTGTTCCTGTTGTACAGATAGTTCATTTTAATCCCCCGTTAAATCAGAATTTTAATTCTATATATTTACATTATAATATTTTTATGTATATACTTCAAGTATTTTCCTTTTATTTCATCCAAAGGTCTGATCCCATTATCAGATGAGACGATTATCCGCTTATCCTGCTTAATGGCACAAAAGTCTTAAATTGACATAACCATCAGGTGGGGAGTATAATTTTGAAGTAAACAAGGCAAACACATATTATGTAAGAGGTGCTCAAATGACTCAAACGAATCAAATGAATGAAATAAACAAAAGACCTGCCATGCTGATGATACTCGACGGTTTCGGACTGAACCCTTCGGAATACGGCAATGCCGTCAAGGCTGCACGAACCCCCAATCTTGACGGTATTTTTAAAAAATATCCCAGTATAAAGCTTAATGCAAGCGGTCTTGCCGTAGGCCTTCCTGAAGGTCAGATGGGCAATTCCGAAGTGGGCCATCTGAACATAGGTGCCGGCCGCATAGTATATCAGGAGCTGACCAGGATTACAAAAGCAATAGATGATGGCATTTTTTATGGAAATTCCGCTCTGAACCGTGCCTGTGACCACGTACTCCAAAAGAAAGACGCCGCCCTTCACATTTTCGGCCTTCTTTCAGACGGCGGCGTCCACAGCCACATAAACCATATCAAAGCGGCACTTCTTCTGGCAAAAAAACGGGGTGTCAGAAAGGTGTTTCTTCACTGTTTTATGGATGGCAGAGATGTACCGCCTACCTCCGGCATTGAATATATGCGTCAGATAGAAACTTTCATGATAAAGGAAGATCTGGGCAGAGTAGGTGTGGTATCGGGAAGATATTACGCAATGGATCGTGACAAGCGCTGGGACAGAGTTGAGAAGGCTTATGATGCCCTTACCCTGGGCACAGAATGCGGCTGCAGAAAAGCACCTTCCGGTGTTGATGCAGTTGAAGCAGCTTACAGTGCCGGTGAGACAGACGAATTCATTCTTCCGACCCTGTGCTGCAGTGAAGCTTCAGTCAGGGACGGCGATGGAATTATCTTTGTAAACTTCCGTCCCGACAGAGCAAGAGAGCTTACAAGAGCTTTTGTTGACGACGAATTTGACACCTATGCTTTTCCTCGCAAGTCAAGACCTGAAAACATCTGCTATATATGCATGACTCAGTATGATGCCCATATGCCCCATGTTCAGGTTGCCTTTCCTCCTCAGACAATAAAAAACACCCTGGGCGAATATCTTTCATCCCTGGGTCTTCACCAGCTGCGCATTGCTGAAACGGAAAAATACGCTCATGTTACATTTTTCTTTAACGGCGGTGCAGAACAGCCAAGCCCCCTTGAGGACCGGATTCTTATTCCTTCCCCTAAGGTGGCCACCTATGACCTTAAGCCTGAGATGAGCGCCCCTGAGGTTACCCGCCAGGTCATAAAAGAGATTGAAACAGATAAATATGATGTAATAATACTTAATTTTGCCAATGCCGATATGGTCGGTCACACGGGAGTATTTGACGCTGCAGTCAGGGCCGTTGAAACACTTGACGGCTGCGTGGCTCAGATTACGGAAAAAGTACTTCACGCCGGAGGTCAGATTCTCCTTACTGCAGATCACGGAAATGCGGACTATATGCTGGATGACAACGGAAACATCGTCACCTCACATTCCACCAACCCTGTTCCTTTTGTACACATTTCAGAGGAACCGTGCACCTTTACGGAATACGCCAGAAAGGGCGAAGGAAAGCTGGCAGATATTGCCCCTACAATGCTCCGGCTTATGGGCCTTGCTGTGCCTTCTGAAATGACCGGAGCCTGTCTTGTTGAAGAATAACCGGCTCAAAGGAACTATTGAGAAGGCTTCCATTTCTTTATTATTGCCTCTGCAGCCTTAATTCCGTCTACTGCAGCCGACATTATACCTCCGGCATAACCGGCTCCCTCTCCGCAGGGATAGAATCCCTCAAGAGGGCAGCCGCCCAGGCTTCCTGTCATAGATTTATCTCTTGCAAACCTTACAGGAGATGAGCTTCTCGACTCAACGGCAGTCATAACAGCATCATCTCTGTCAAAGCCTTTAAGTTTTCTCCCAAGATGAGGCATTGCCTCTCTGATTGCATCTCGTGCAAACTCCGGCAGGGAATTTTCCACTGCTAAGGCATCGCTGCAGGATTTTCTTTCATCATTTCCGGCACTTCGGAACTCACCCCATGTACATCTGGGCGCTCTGTAGTTTCTGCCGCCGTTTTCGTAGGCAAGTCTTTCGTATTTTTCCTGAAACTCAACACCTGCCAGCACATCATCGGATTCAAAGTCGCTGACTCTCACATCACAGAGCAGAGCGCTGTTGGCAGTTCCGCTGCTGCGGCCGTGATAGCTCATGCCGTTGGTCACTACTCCGCCCTTCTGGGAAGATGCGATTACAACCTCTCCTCCCGGACACATGCAGAAAGTATACACGCCCCGGCCGCTGCCGCAGCGGTAATTAAGCTTATAATCGGCTGCCGGAAGTCCCAGCTCCGCCGCCGGTCTACCGTACTGGGCTATATCTATCATTTCCTGGGGATGTTCGATTCTAACCCCTATGGAAAAAGGCTTGGGGGACATGTCAATGCCCTCCTCCCGCATCCATCTGAAGGTGTCTCTTGCGCTGTGTCCTATAGCAAATACGGCCGCCTGACAGTCAAGGGTGCTGCCGTCGGAAAGGCAGATTCCTTTAAGCCGGCCTTTATCCAAGCATATTCCGTCTGCACGGCAGCCGAACCTGACTTCCCCTCCAAGGCTCTTGATTTCCTCACGTATGTTCTTTACCACATTTCTGAGTATATCCGTACCTATATGAGGCTTCTGCCTGTAAAGAATATCTTCCGGTCCTCCTGCCCCTGCAAGCTCCTCCAGAACCTTTCTTATGCGTGGATCCTTGATTCCCGTAGTCAGCTTGCCGTCGCTGAAGGTTCCGGCACCTCCCTCTCCGAACTGCACGTTGCATTCCGTGTCAAGCTCTCCCTTTTTCCAGAAATGCTCCACGGCCGCCGTCCTTGCGTCCACGTCACGGCCCCGTTCCAGTATTACAGGCCTGTATCCTGCTCTTGCAAGAACCAGCCCTGCAAACATTCCTGCCGGACCGAAGCCGACTATTACAGGTCTGTCCTTCATCGGTTCCGCCTGAGGGTCACTTGAAACCGGAATGTAACTCATATCAGGTGCGTCTTCCAGCCCGGTTCCTGAACCTGTTCTCAAAGAAACGTGTTTTTCCGGATTGCGGGCAGAAACCACGTCAAAATCCACCGAATACACCAGGCGAATGTTGTCCTTGTCACGTGCATCGATGGACTCTTTAACTATCTTCCATTTATTTATAGCAAGGCCCTTTGCGGCGGGCCCCATTTTTTTCAGTATTTTTTCCGGGAGAATATGGGTTTTTTCTCCTAACTTCAGCTTTATCTGATGGATTCTGTACATTTTAATGCCATTCCCTTTCCTGCACGGATTCCCGTCAGCCATGCATGATGCAGATTGTATCCGCCGCATGGTCCGTCATAATCCAGCACTTCACCGCTGAAAAACAGTCCCGGCACCAGCTTTGACTCCATAGTCATATGGTCCACCTGAGAGAGCTTTACGCCCCCTGCTGTAACCTGAGCTTCGTTCCACCCTTTAAGTCCTTTAACTTTGAACTTCATACAGGTCAGTGCATCTGCCAGTTTTTCCAATCTGCCGGCGTCAGCAAGAATGGATAAGCCCTCTTCATCAGGCTCTATACCGGCCTGCTTCAGCACCGTAAATGCAAGCTGGTGTCTGACCAGAGTCTTCAGAGCCTCTGCTGCAGACAATCCCTTAAGGGACAATTTATTTCTGAGTATTGTCTCAAGCTCTGCTCTGCTGAAATCTGCAGTAATATTCAGCCCGATGCGATAATCTGCCCCTCGTCTTATATATCTGGACATATTCATTATGCATATGCCCGAAAGGCTGTCGGCTCTGAACTGAACCTCACCTCTTTCGCTGAAAATCATTTCACCGTTCCTGTAAAGGCAGGCCTCGGCCTTGACTCTTGCACCTTTCAGTGCAGTTATGTCTTCTGAAACCTCTACGGCCGTAAGGGCAGGTACAAGTCCTGTAACATCATGTCCCAGCTTCCGCGCCATTACATATCCGTCTCCCGTTGTTCCCATAGAAGCGTATGATTTTCCCCCGGCTGCTATAAGAACGGTCCTCGCCCTGACAGTTTCAGCTCCGGGTTCTGACTTCTTTCCGCAAGCGAAAAGAAGGAAGCCGCCTTCCGGCAACGCTTCCATTCCTGTAATTTCACTGTTAAGATG
Organism: uncultured Clostridia bacterium; assembly: GCA_927797855.1. GTDB lineage: Bacteria > Bacillota > Clostridia > Peptostreptococcales > Anaerovoracaceae > SUG1106. The sequence goes on from CAKMLH010000013.1 coordinate 19,892, forward strand.
TATCTTCACTCCCCTTGACTCAGCACCGGCTGTCAGAAGAGATGTAACCTCTCCCGCTTCCTCACTGTAGGGATAAAGCCTGCCTTCTTCGTCTTTGCGAACCGCAATGCCAGCCTTTCCGAAAAAGTCCATTACCTCTTCCAGATGCTCGCATCTGATATTGGAGAGGTTGCACCTTCCGTTTCCCGCTGCGCTGAGTTTTTTGCCTTCAGTCTCTTTTTTTTCAAAGACGGCAACAGAAAGCTCCGGCGCCATACAGGCAGCAGTCAGAGCGGCGGCAAGCCCCGAAGCTCCGGCGCCGATTACAGCCATATCATAATCAAAGTTTGTTTTCATTTTCTTTGCCATTTTCATCCTCTTCCGTTCCCGGCTTCGGAGCCAGAGCCAGGTCAAGAAGCTCTTCCGGAGTACGTTCCACTGTTTTCAGCTCAGCCTGAGCCTCTTTGGCGGCCTTGATAGCCTCCTTGGCGTTGGCATGAGCCTCCTCAAATTTGGCAGCAGCGGCCTCCAGCATTTCCTCTTTTGTTTTGATAAACTTCGGCTTGATAATAATAATTGTTGCACCTACATGCAGAATGTTGATGCCCTGTACGATAACGCACAGACCGATCATGGTAATAGACGCAAGATTGAATATCTCGCTGTCAAAGAATACATACAGTCCGAAAATAATATTCAGAAGGCCAACAATCAGCTGGTCACAGAACATACTTCCCCTGTACTCAATGTCCTCCCAGGCATGGACAAAATTCCTTATGCCTGTTATGAGAACCCAAAGGCCCAGGATCATAGGAACCACGGCATCCGCCGAAATTTTATTGAGCAGAATCAGCACTCCCAGTACAAAAGTAGTAAGACCATCGTTTAAAATCCAGGACTTTTCTACATTGTCTCCTCTGTAGCTGTTGTATGAAAGGCACTCTACAATGCCTGCGATTACGAACATTACTCCCACTACGAAAGCAACTGATAAAAAAGTAACTCCTCCGTTTGCCACCAGGAAAATTCCTGCTCCAATGAACAGAACTCCCGTAAGCATAGTCAATATCCTCACTGGTCAATCCTCCTTATCATCCTTAACATTATACTTTGAAAACTCTTTCAAGTCAAGGGAGCTTAAATCTGCTCTTCCTGCTTTCAATGAGACCTTCCTTTCTCATTCTGCTGATTTCTGCGCTCATTGCACTTCTGTCCACCCCGAGATAATCCGCCAGCTCCTGCCTGTCATACGGAATTTCGAAATCAGTGGAATTTCTTCTTTCCGATTCTATGAGAAGGTATGTCATGAGCTTTTCCCTGATTGTTTTTTTTGATATTATCTCTATTTTCTGACTTAAAATCATATTTTTGTCTGCCACAATCCTGAGAAGATTGCTTATGAGCCTGCTGTGAAAGGAGCAGCTTTTTTCCCAGGGAGAAAGTATTTTGCGGCAATCCAGAAGGAGCACCCGGCCATCTCCTGCTGAGACTGCACTGACAGGCATCCTTTCAGCACCGGACACTGCCAGGGCTTCAGCAAAAAGCTCAGGCGGCTGAACCTCAGCCAGAATATTTCTGTTTCCGTTAAAATCCTCCCGGACAATTCTGATACTGCCGGAAAGCACCACGCCTATATAACAGGCTATATCACCTTCCGAAAGGACAACCTGACCTGCCCGTGTCTTAACTGTCCTTGCCCCCAGATATGAGAGGGCATCTTCTGTTTCTGCAGGTGTCATTCCCTCGAAAAGAGAGCATCTGTAAAGATTTTCTTTATATTTTTCCATAAAAAACTCCGTTTTTGTTGTCTTTACAACATACTTTGCCCTTGGATTGTAATATAATGCAGGAGAAAAGTCAAACAGAAAAGGAGATTAAACACATGATAAGAAAGATAATCAAAATAGACGAATCCAGATGCAACGGCTGCGGAGCATGCGCCGCTGCCTGTCATGAAGGTGCCATCGCCATGATAGACGGAGTGGCAAAGCTTACCCGGGAGGACTACTGCGACGGTCTGGGAGACTGTCTTCCTGCCTGTCCTACAGGAGCAATCACTTTTGAAATGAGGGAAGCCCCAGCCTATGATGAGG
>CAKMLH010000014.1 GCA_927797855.1 uncultured Clostridia bacterium
CAACACAAACGTGCACTCGCATTAACTGCCCGTAAACTTGTGCGGTTAGTCTTTGCACTGCTCAAAGACAATCGCTTATACCGCCTGGCAAAGTAGAAAGAATTTCTGCTTGCTGACGAGCTGCGCCCTGCTCATTTTTGAAAACTGACCGACAGGGCTTAGGTGGGTGTTTTTTGCTCTCGAAGCTGTGCGAAAAAAATATATGCTTTTTTACTCATTTTTCGCTTGACATATCACCGCTGGACTTTGTTCCTTCTTTTTCTCTATGTATATATAATATACCCCGAAAAACAAAAAGTAAAGACAAAATTAGCACTCTATATGTTAGAGTGCTAATAATTTTATGAAGATTTCATCACATATAGAATTTTACAGCAGCAGATTCATAAAAAATCCGTACAGCGGGTCGATTATTTTATCTGTGATATTGAAGATAATAAGTACCATCAGAATCAGGAAACCGTTGTTATACAATTTATAATACCAGCTGTATTTTGTAAGGTCGAAAATCTGGGTGATAATGCCGAAGCCGTCAAGAGGAGGTACAGGAAGCAGGTTAAATATCATCAGGACAATATTTATAGCAACCACATAAACCAGAATCTGAATAATAATTTCGCCTATTCCCATGTAAAAATCATATGACATCCGGGCACTGACAAATTTAACAATAAATGAAAAAATCAATGCAATAATAAAGTTTGTGACCACCCCTGCTATGGACACTATAAACTCGTCTGCCCTTCTGTGTTTGTAGTATCTCGGGTCGATTTCAACGGGCACTCCCCATCCGAATCCTGCAAAGAGCAGTGCAATGAAACCCACAGGATCCATATGCCTGAAAGGATTCAGTGTAAGCCTTCCCTGCAGCTTAGGAGTGGGGTCTCCCAGAAAGTATGATGCATAGCCGTGAGCCGCCTCATGGAAAGTCAGGCCGATAAAAATTCCCGGCAGAATAATCAGTTTAGAATAGAACCACTGACCTACGGTCATGTTATTGTTAAGAATGTTATCTGCAAGCAGAACAATTATAATCACCAGCATTGCAGGATTAACATTTCTGAATAAATTTTGAATTTTCTCCTTCATACCCTTTTCCTTTCAGATAAAAAATATTATGACCATTCTAGCACATTTTTCGTTCATTGAAAATATTATATTAGAAGAAAATCGGCATTTGCCTCTTTGAAAGGTGGTTTTTTATGAGCAAAAACCTAGTTTGTATTGATGTTTATACCATCAATGAAGGCGATACTTTATATTCTATCGCTGAAAAATATGAGCTCCCTGTCAGCCTGCTTATGAAAGTTAATGACATCGATAATCCTTACAATCTGCAGATTGGAACAAGACTCTGCATACCCGGAACCGAGGATCAGCTTCCGGACAGGGAAGAAGAGCTGCCGCGCAAAACCCATACAGTAATTGCCGGCGACACATTATACTTAATCGCCAAAAAGCATGGCATAAGACTCGACAGCCTCATGCGTGCCAATCCCGATATCGACCCTTACAACATGCTCGTAGGCACCATTTTGATCATTCCGGAAGCCTGAGCTTATGAGAAGGACATAACTTTTTACATCACAAACTATGCCCCGGAAGAGGAATTCTTTTTTCCTTCCGGGGCATAAAACTTTTTTCTTAATAATAAAATCCGGTATTAGGGTCCGAATATTCCTTTACTCTGGCCTCATAAGCCTCCATGGCCTCTTTTTCAAATGCGAGAGTAACATCACCTGCTCCCATATCCCTGAGGAGCCGCTTGGTGAAAGGTGGGTTAAGTATCAGAAGAGGGCCTATAACATATGTTCCCATGAAATTATTTTTTCTGATACCCTCACCTGTTATATAAGGGTTAAGCCCCGGACCGCGTTTTGTTTCAAACAGGCTCTCAAAGGCTTCATCAGATGCATCCTCGTCACGCCATGAATGGGTAAACTGGCTTTTATATCCCACAATATCAATATCTTCGAATTTTCCAAGATATAGTGAGTTGAAACGGTTCATCATATCTCTCTTGGCATGTATAGGGAAAATCTCAAGGCCGCAGTCACAGGTGCCGTCAGCATCTTTTATTTGGCCTCCGAATACTTCAAGGGCATTTCCTGTTATAAGAAAGTGTACCCCTTCTTCTATCATGCTTACCAGCTTATCCCTGTACTGAGTCAGTTTTTCCGCTGCCAGTCTCTGGCCGTTTTCAGTGAGTGTGCCCATATAAATAAGCTGGGGAGTACGCTTCATAAATTCCGGCTCTTCTGTCAGATGGGAATGAACAACTTCAACATCTGGGCAGGATTTTTTAATATATTCTATGTTTTCCAGATCGCCGTAAAGATTGGCGATTTCAGGAAACAGCACTTCCACTCTTATATTGCCTTCCATTATTTATCGCCTCCTTCTCTGTTTCCGGCGCCTTTCTTCATCATACCAAGCACCTTATCTGCCACTTTCATACCCAGGCTGATAGAATCGGTGCCGTATAATACGAAAACATTATCATTTTCAAAGAGCTTCAGTTTGTTAGGAGCATCCATCTCCTTTTCCGCATAGGAAATTCTGTCCTCTGAAACTCCGGCGAGAAGAAGTCTGAGCCTGTGGTCAAGACGTCTCGGGCCGCATACCACAATATTTTTTATATCGGCCCGGTTAAGAAACTCGAAATCGCAGTCATAAAGCCAGCACGTATTTTCTGACCAGTGCTTCATGTCACCCTGGCAGCTGTTCATAAGGATAATTTCTTTATCTCCCGGAAGGGTGGAAATATAGTCAAATACTCTTGATGTGGCAAAAGCGTTCTTTTCCTTTGCAAGGAGTCTGTATAAGGTTTTGTCACCAACATGCTCTTCATCGTATCTGGTGCCTACAATGTTAAGCTTTTCAAAAAATTCCTGAATCTTCTGGTGTGAATATCCCATTTCACGCAGAAGGGCAACTGCCGACACCACATTATAAATGTTAAAGACGCTTTCATTAAGGAGTCTGTAATGTCCCGTTCCCTCCTTATCCCGGACGTCGATTTTCATATCATCAAGGTTTACATTAATTCCGGCATAATCATATTCCGGGGCTTTGAATCCGCACACCGGGCAGTAAGCCTTGCCTATATGATTGTACCTGCGGTATTCATACTCAAGCATGTGATGACATCTTGGGCATATCTGCATATCATTTATAAGGTTTATGCACCCCTTTATGTCCCCCGGCATCTTTTCTATCCCGAAATATACACGGCTGTTTTCAGGTGCCACAGCAGATGAAATCAGATCGTCCGCATTGAGAACAAGCTTTGTTGTTTCGGGAATGTACCTGTCAAGTATTCCGGCTATGTACTCCGGATGCCCGTTTCTCATTATAGAATCCCTGGAAAGATTGGTTATCAGGAGGTATTCCGGCTTCATATAGGGGAATACTCTCAGAGCCGACCTTTCATCCACTTCAAAAACGCCGACTTTATATCTGCATTTGCCTGAAAGGCTGCTTCCGTAAATGAGGCTGGAGGCTATTCCCGAATTGATGTTTGACCCCATCTTGTTGTTCAGAACATCTATACCGTCCATTGTAAGCATGTCCAGAAGCATGTTGCATACCGTTGTTTTGCCGTTAGTTCCCGTTACAGCGATTATCTTTTCCGGTTTGCCTGCATATTTAAGAAACTGAGGACATATCTTCAGAGCCAGAACGCCGGGAAAGTTGGTGCCGTTGTGTCTTGTAATTTTAAGAGCCACTATTGAAAGCTTGGCGGCCCAGAGTGCAATGTAAAATCTAAGTTTTCCCATCTTAAAATGGTCCTTTCAGTCTGTGTTTAAATTAATATTTGAATTCGGGAGCTATTTCCTTTATCTTAGGCAGAATTCCTATGCCGCCGGGAGTCTGACCAGGGAGCTGCCAGAAATCGTGGGCACAGTAATTGTTTCCTTCGATTATTACCGGTCCTGTAGGTGTGATTGCCACATCCCAGCCCACGTAACGCATCTGCGGAACTACAGTAGCTGCTTTTTTTGCAAGTTCTATAGCTTCCTTAACGTAAGGCACTTTATATCCTACAAGCTTAATATGGCTGTAAGGGTGTTCGGTATAGTGAATACCCGCAGTAGTATCTCCCGAATGAGCCGGGAAGAGGAACTCGCCGGTTTCCATATCCACCGGGCCGTGAAGTCCGTAGTTGTCAACAACTCGGCCGTCTTTACCCATTTTAAACACTGCATAAAGGCAGTGAGGCTCACCCTTGGCATCCAGCAGGGTTATTATCCTGATGGTATTGACAGAGAAAGGATAAAGCCTGGCAACATCCGGATGATTTTCTATTACATCCTCGATAGTGGCAAACCCTTTCTCACGGACATATTTCACAAAAGCGTCTGCATCCTCAAATTTGTCCTTTTCCAGAAGCTCGCAGCCTATGCCGCAGCTTAAATCCTTCATCTTTGCAAAGACTTTCCGGCGGCTTTCGTAAAACTTCTTTATGTCCTCATCTGATGCCGTTTCAAGGTCGATACATTCTCTTCCGATGAAATCCTTAAAAACTTCGTTGAACTCATTTTTATTATCAAAAATGTGGGCATAGCTGTGGTCGTTCATCTGCATCATCAGCTTCTTGCTTCTGAAGCGGGTCAGGTAAGTATCTCTCTGCTTGTGATTCAGATTCCAGAACTCGAAAGTTACATAATCATTGTAACCGGCGCCGTAACGGGCCATGGAATATAAAATATCACAAAAGAGAACAGCCTTGTTTTTACCGGATCTTTTGTGTGCGTTATCCAGTACCTTAAAAAACTTCTGAAAGCTTGCTCCCTTAAAAACTCTTATATAATACTGTAATTTGTTTTCCACTTCAAAACCTCCCAGATCTACGGTTGTGCATAGTCGTCATATATCATTTATAATATCACATTTTTCTCCTTATAGCCATAAAAATTCCAAGTATACATAAGGCGGCAAACAGGGAAAAGATAACATGAACTGTTGTCATTATGGAATCCGGCTGTGCTGATGTCATGCTTTCCGTCCCCATGTACAGTCCTATTATTGCAGTTGCTAATGCCATGGCTGAAGAATGGCCCATTGACCTCATAGTGGAAAGTATGGATGAGGCCACCCCATAATCCTCTTTTTTTACGCAGCTCATTACAGCATTGGTATTGGGGGCGGAAAAAAGGGCCAGGCCAGCCCCTGACAGTGCCAGGGTAAATATTATTTTTGCTGTGGAAGTGTCCTGTGTCAGCCCTGAAAAGATAAAGAGTGATGCTGCGCAGAGGCTCATTCCCAGAGCTGACAGCTTTGACGGAGAAAGCCTGTCCGACAGTTTCCCCATATAAGGCGAAAGAACTGCCATGACAGCCGTATTTGTTACAAGTATTACTCCTGCCAGTTGAGAAGTCATCCCTTTTATAATCTGCAGATAAACAGACAGCATATAAGACATTACAAAATTTGCACCGTAATTTATCATTGCAGCAAGATTAAGCAATAAAAAAGACGGATTGTCTCTGAAAATCTTTAAATCTACTAAGGGATTTCTGGCTTTAGACTCTCTATATATGAAGACTATGAAGGATGCAATGCCGGATCCTAAAATAAAAAGTGACACTCTGCCCTGTCTGAGAGATGATATTCCGTACATCAGCAGTATGACTGATATGACAAATAAAATATTACCGGCCAGATCTGCCGGTTTTCTCTCAAATTCCGTTTTTTTACTGTAAGGCAGCCTGAAAAAAGCAACACAAAAAGCCACGGCTGATACAATGGCAGTGGCAATAAATACGGATCTCCATCCAAAATTATAATTTAATATTCCCCCTGCCACAGGTCCTGCGGAAAGGCCTACATAAGTGGCACAGGTGGAGTATCCCAGAACCTTTCCTCTCATATCTTCGTCAAATGCGCCCACAAGAATTGCGATATTAGTACTGAAAATCATTGAAGCACCGATACCCTGCATTATTCTTGCGGCAAGGAAGAAGCCTATGCCCGCAGAAAAAACTGCGGCTGCCGATGAGATGGAAAAGATGAGAATTCCCATATAAAGAATTCTCCGTCTTTCAACTCTGTCGCCCAGCCGTCCGAATGGCACCGCAAAGGATGCACACGTAAGCATATAAATTGTGATTACCCAGCTTACTGTTCCTGCGCTGACATGAAACTCTTTTTCCAGTGCAGGAACAGAAAGGTTAAGTGCACTTCCCATAAAAGTCGTTATGAAAGAAGTGATGACGGATACATATATCACACTGCTCTTTTCCCTAATCTTTTCCATAGGGATATTTTGTGCTTATTTTAAAGTATTATGCAGATAAAATAATCCTTGCCTTCGTCACTTATTTTTTGAAGAGAGCGCTGAACTTTGCTGCGAAGTGCGTCGGGAACATTGTTCACCTTGCTTTCCATCTGCTCCGTTACCATTTCTTTAAGAGATTTTCCGAAAAGATTTGTTTCCCATATATCCTCCTCACTTCCGAACTGTTCCGTAAGAAGGTTTGCAAGGTCTATGGACTGACTTTCGGTGCCCACTACAGGAGAAACCTCTGTTGTAATATCTGTTCTTATTATGTGCATGCATGGCGCTTTGGCTTTCATCCTCACTCCATATTTATTACCCTGTTTAAACACCTCCGGCTTTTCAAGGACCATTTCTGAAAGCTTAGGTGCCACTATACCATAGTCTGTTCTCCTGGCTTCCTCCAGAGCACTCTTTATGCTGTCATATGCAACCTTTGCCTGTGAATATTCCTTAAGAAGCATAAAAAGCTGACTGTCATTTGAAACCGCTGCCCCCATAAGCTCCTCTATTACCTTGTAATAAAGGCTCTCATCAAGCTTTGGTTCCAGAGTTAATGTTCCCTTTCCCATTTCTGCTCTGACAATTTTAATTTCTTTTATTATTTTGCCGTCAGCAATCATAGGACATGTGTCCATAGCTTCCCCTATAGTATTAAATGCTCCCATCCAGTTTTTTACATTTTCGATTATTGTAGCCTTTATCCAATGAGTTCCCGAAAGTGCGTCAAGATATCCCGGAAGCATAAAATCTATCTGACAGCAAGGGAACTGATTTATGAGATGACTGAAAAGCCGGTCAAAATCTCCTTCATTCATTCGCTGGCAGTTCACCGGTACTACAGGTGTTTCATACTTTTCTTCAAGCTCTGCAGCCAGTTCAAGACATTTAGGGCTCTCGGGAGCCGCTGAATTAAGCACTATAACGAAAGGCTTTCCCAGACTTGCAAGCTGCTTGACCGTCCGCTGCTCCGCCTTAATAAAACTGTTCCTCGGCAGTTCGCCGAATGAGCCGTCTGTGGTCACTACAACACCGACAACCGAATGGTCTCTTATTACTTTTTCCGTGCCTATTTCTGCCGCAGCGGTAAAAGGTATTTTTTCATCCTGCCACGGCGTTGAAACCATTCTCTCTTTTCCTTCTTCCTTATCGCCGAGAACTCCGGGCACCATATATCCTACGCAGTCCACAAGTCTGACGTTAAGCTTTGCTCCTTTTTTGGTTGACACCAGAACAGAATCGGGCGGAATGAATTTGGGCTCTGTGGTGGTTATGGTTCTGCCCTCACCGCTCTGCGGCATCTCATCCATAACTCTGTTCTTTTCGAACTGATCGGTCATTGCCGGCAGAACCATAATGTCCATAAATCGCCTTATAAAAGTTGATTTGCCCGTCCTTACAGGGCCCACAACTCCTACAAATATATTTCCCGCGGCTCTGCTTGCAATATCTTCATATATAGATGCATTTATCATTTAATACCCCTCCGTAAAACCCCTGCTTTTTTTATGAATATATGAATTCCAATCCTTTGTTATTACATTTTCATTACATCACCGCACAAAAAAACGCGTCGTCTTTTATACGGCGCGTCTTCAAATCGCTGCTACATAATATCGTTAAGTCTCTTAAGATACTGCTCTTTTCTCTTTGCAAGTTCAGCATCGTAGGTCACTTCTCCGCCCTTATGCAGCTCTTTTATATAACCGTGATAGTTTCCTATGATAGAGCTGTCCTTATGGCTCATTATCAGCAGTGCAACATTGGAGCACTGGTCAGCAACTCTTTCCAGATTTGTTATAAGATCGATAAATGCCATGCCGCCTGCTGTAGTGCACTGACCTTTTTTAAGACGGCCTACATGCCTGTCTTTCAGTTTTACAACCATGTCATCGATAACTTCTTCCAGTGGCTCGATATTTCTTGCCTTCTCGCTGTCCAGATTTCTGAAGGCTTCCACGGTTATGTCCACTATTTCAATAACAGCTTCCTCCACAACATTCAGTTCATCAAGGGCAGACTTTGATAATTCCAGCCTGTCCTGACTGATTCGCTGTGCAACTTCCATAATATTTATTGCATGGTCTCCCACTCTCTCAAAGTTTGTGCTTGCCTGCATAAGTATATTGATATGCTGATTATCGTGTTCCGTCTCTACATAGCCTGACAGATTAACAAGGTAGCTGTCCATGGAGTCTGTAAACATATCAAGATTGTCTTCGTTTTCGTTGATTACATTAACCCTGCCCTCGTCATATTTCTTCACAAGGCGGCAGCTTCTCTTCAGGTTTTTCAGTGCAACCTCTCCCATATGTGTAATGGCTTTGTTTGATTCATCCAGAGCCATAGCAGGTACCTGGAAAAGTTTTTCATCAGGAACAGCAAGGTCTGCCCTGTCTTCAGCATCTGACGGCTCAGATTTGATTATTTTCAGAGATGCATTTACAAGAACTCCTGCAAAAGGAACCAGCACTATTGCCGTTACCAGGTTGAAAATGGTCTGGAAATTTGCTATATCCCCACTGTTTACAATGCTTTCCCAAAGGTTCGGAAGTCCTCCGGCTGCTTTAATAAGTGACATCACTATCATGAAGAAAATAGTTCCTATTACATTGAACAGTATATGAACTATTCCGGTACGTTTGGCATCCTTGGAGGATCCTATTGAGCATACCATGGCAGTGGTGACGCATGTTCCCAGGTTAATTCCCATAATCAGAGGATAAATCAGATTAAATGACATTGCACCTGTTACTGAAATGGCCTGTATCATACCTACTGTTGCAGATGAGCTCTGAACAATGACGGTAATTAATAGGCCTGCACATATGGCAAGAAACGGGTTGTCGCTGAATCTCTGCATCATATCAATAAAAGTATCCGACTCAGCCAGAGGTTCTACTGCTGCAGTCATATTCAGCAACCCTGAGAAAAGTACTCCGAAACCTATGAATATTTCCCCCGGGGTTTTGCTCTTAGGTGTTTTAACAAACATTATGAGAATTATACCTGCCACAAGAGCCACCGGTGCCAGAGTATCAGGTTTGAAGAACTCAAGAATCATGCTTCCCGATGAGTCAATATCCATAAGTCTTATAATCTGAGCTGTAATTGTGGTTCCGATGTTTGCTCCCATTACAATGCTGACAGCCTGCTTTAAATTCAGAATTCCGGCACTGATAAGTCCTACAGTAAGCACAATAGTGGCAGTGGAACTCTGGATGACTGCCGTAACAAGCATACCGGTTATAACACCCATTACAACATTCTGAGTTGCCTTTCCCAGAACTTTTTTAAGGGCTGAACCTGAAAGATTCTTCAGACCGTCTCCCATAATCTCCATTCCGTAAAGGAACATAGCCAATCCGCCTAAAAGTTTAATGACCGAGAAAATATCCATTATCCGTATTTCCTTTCTTTATATGAGCAAAATATATTATACGAGTTTATTCATCACAGCTTACAGCCTCTCCTTCAAGGCTGAAGGTGTTTGAAGATGTAATCATGACATCAATAATTCTTCCCGTCATTTCCGGAGTGCCCGGGAAATTTACAAGCTTGAAAGTTTCTGTCCTTCCGCTGTAAATGGCCGAATCAGTTTTTGAAGGTCCGTCTACCAGAACCTTCTCGATTCTTCCCACATATTCCGCATTTTTCTCTGCAGAAATCCTGTTTACTGTTTCAACCAGCTTGTTAAACCGTTCATGTTTAGTATTTTCCGGAATCTGATCCTCATACTCGGCTGCAGGAGTTCCGGTTCGCACTGAATAAAGAAATGTAAAAGCTGAATCATACCTGACCTCTTCACAAAGGCTGAGAGTCTCTTCAAAGTCTTCCTCAGTTTCTCCCGGAAAGCCCACTATGATGTCCGTTGATATGGACATCTTAGGGTCAACAGCCCTGAGTTTCTTTACAAGTTCAAGGTAATCCTCTCTTGTATATCTTCTGTTCATGCGTTTAAGAACGCTGTCAGAGCCTGCCTGAACAGGCAGATGGAAATAATGACAGAGTTTTTCACACTCACTGAATGTATTTATAAGCTTGTCCGAAAGATCTTTGGGATGGCTGGTCATAAAACGGATTCTGTCAATTCCGTCTATTTCATTTATCAGGTGTATAAGATCTGCAAAGTCGCAGACATCCTGTCCATTATCACCTGCACCCCTATATGAATTGACATTCTGACCCAGGAGAGTAACCTCCTTTACTCCGTCAGCAGCAAGATCTTTTATCTCTCTGATAATATCTTCAGGCTTTCTGCTGCGCTCCCTTCCCCTGGTATAAGGCACAATACAGTATGTGCAGAAGTTGTTGCATCCGTACATGATATTCACAAAAGCCTTATGTTTAAACAGCCTTTTTGAAGGAAGGCCTTCCACAATTTCGCCGCCGTCATGCCATACTGACAGCTGCTTGTGTTTTTCATTATACAGATTGTCCAATAATTCCGGCAGCTGGTGTATATTATGTGTCCCGAAAATTATGTCAACCCATGGATATTTTGATTTGATGGTATCTACAATATGCTGCTGCTGCATCATACAGCCGCAAACACATACGGTGAAGTTTTCCCCTTCTTCCATCTTCTTCTTTTTTAACTGTCCCAAAGTGCCGAAAAACCTCTTGTCAGCATTTTCCCGTACACTGCAGGTGTTAAAGATTACAATATTTGCATCTTTCCTTTCCTTGGCCTGCTCATATCCTCTTTCAAGGAGCATTCCCGCAATGGTTTCGGAATCATGCTCGTTCATCTGACAGCCGAAGGTGGTAATATGAAATTTCTTTTTCAAAATCTGGTCTGCCCTTTCTATAATATCATCGTTAGATGTGCATTTCATTTTTCATCTCTCTGTTCATTAAAGCGGCAACTGCACTTTTCGCATCGGTTTCACCGTGAATTACCTGATAAATGCTCTCCGTTATGGGCATTTCAATGTTATATCGCTGTGCCAGTGCATATGCGGCTTCAGCTGTGGATATACCCTCAACAACCATGCCTATTCTTTTTATAGCCTCCTCAGGTTCTGTTCCTTCGCCGATTAAAATTCCGCAGCGCCTGTTTCTTGAGTGCATGCTGGTACAGGTAACGATTAAATCCCCTATTCCGGTAAGTCCGGAAAAAGTCTTCATCTCCGCCCCCATCTTAAGACCCAGCCTGGTCATTTCCGTTATCCCCCTTGTCATCATGGCCGCCTTGGCATTGTCTCCAAAACCCAATCCGTCTGAGATCCCTGCTCCCAGGGCGATTATATTTTTAAGGGCGCCTCCCAGCTCCACCCCTGCAAGATCCTCGTTGGTATACACTCTGAATCTGTCTGTAAAAAAAAGTTCCTGAATTTCCTGTGCCAGGTTATGACTGTGCGCTGCCGCCGCTACTGTAGTCGGAAGCTTTCTTGCCACCTCTTCCGCATGTGAAGGCCCCGACAATGCCGCATATTTAATTCCCGGAATAACCTCTTCTGCCACCTGTGAAAGACGCAGGAGGGAGCCTTTTTCAATTCCCTTCGCCACATTTACCACAGGAACTGACAGGTCGAATAACCCTGCGGTCCTGGTGAGAACGCTGCGAAAGCTCTGGGCAGGCACGGCAAAAACAATATAGTCTTTATCTGCCGCTGTTTCCTTCAGGTCATCTGAAAACTCAATCTGCGGCGGAAGCTTTACGCCGGGAAGATAATGGTGGTTTTCCCCGGTAAGTTTCATCTCTTCAACCTGCTCCGGCTTCCTTGCCCAGAGGGTCACATGATGGCCTTTGCCTGCAAGAACCATTGCAAGGGCTGTTCCGAAGCTGCCTGCGCCGATAATTCCTACTTTTTTATCATTGTACATTATATTATCTCCAACTATTTTTTAAAGTTCATCTTAGGCTCTTCTCCTCTGAAAAGTCTTCCTATGTTTGCCCTGTGCTTTATAAGAACAATAACAGCCATAATACAGCCGATATGGATAAAGTCTGGTTCAAGAAGCCAGCATATTAACGGAAATGTAACGGATCCAAGCAGTGAACCCACCGACATTCTCTGTGACAGAGCGACTCCTACAGCTACAATTCCCAGGGCAGAAAGTCCGAGAATCCAGTTTACGGCAAGAATTGCTCCGAAAGCTGTGGCCACTCCCTTGCCCCCTTTAAATCTGTAAAAGCATGGCCATATATGGCCGCAAAAAACAGCCAGTGCACACAAATAGCCTACCGCCTCTCCTCCGATGAGCTTTCCTATAACAACTGCTAAAACACCTTTGCCGATGTCAATTATCAGAGTTATAAGGGCCGCTTTCTTGCCAAGCACTCTCAAAGCATTGGTAGTGCCTGCATTTCCGCTGCCTTCCTTCTTTATATCTATTCCGTGGAGCTTTCCCAATATAATAGAAGGTGAAATATTACCCAAAAGATAAGCGATAATAATAGAAATTATGATTTTCCAGTACATATTCTACTCCTCTTTCTCACCTTTTTCACGGAAAACAAACTTAATGGATGTGCCTTCAAATCCGAAGCCCTCCCTGATTTTGTTTTCCAGATATCTGGCGTATGAGAAATGCATAAGTTCTCTCTTATTGATCTGGAAGCTGAAGAGCGGTGGTTTGACACCAACCTGTGTAACATAGTAGATCTTCAGTCTTCTGCCTTTGTCTGAAGGCGGCTGCTTCATCATTGCAGCATCTGCAATAAGGCTGTTGAGCTGTCCTGTAGGTACACGCATAGCTCTGTTTTCTGCTACATATTTTGCCATCTCAATTACCTGAAAAACTCTCTGCCTTTCCTTTACAGAGATAAAAACAGACGGTGCGTAAGACATAAACTGCATTTCCGCGTCTATAAGGCGTTTAAAGTCCCTCATTGTGTTTGTTTCCTTTTCAATGAGATCCCATTTGTTTACCACAACTACAATGCCCTTACCTGCCTCATGGGCAACACCGGCAATCTTCTTATCCTGCTCTGTAATTCCCTCTGCAGCGTCAATAAGCAGAAGGCAGACGTCACATCTTTCAATGGCCGCAACGGCTCTTACAACGCTGTACCTTTCTATATCCTCGTTTACCTTGGATTTTCTTCTTATTCCCGCTGTATCAATAAGAATATATTTTTGACCGTCCTTTTCAAAAGGGGTATCTATGCTGTCTCTGGTTGTTCCGGCAATGGGAGATACTATAACTCTGTTTTCACCCAGCAGGCAATTTATAAGAGATGACTTTCCCACATTAGGTTTGCCGATAACGGCGATTTTGATTGTATCCTCGTCTTCCTCTTCCATATCCTCAGGAAAGCTTTCCACTATTTCATCCAGCACATCTCCGAAGTTGAGCATATTGGCAGCAGAAATAGGAATCGGCTCACCCAGCCCCAGCTCGTAGAAATCGTAGAAATCTTCAGGAAGCTTTGTCGGGTTGTCAATTTTATTAACTACAAGAATCACCTTCTTGCCCGTACGCATAAGCATGCTCGCCACTTCTCTGTCAGCATGGGTAAGCCCTTCCTTTCCGTCGGTCAGGAAAAGGATTACATCCGCCATATCCATTGCAATCTGCGCCTGCTCCCTCATCTGAGAAAGGATCACGTCCGAGCTTGAAGGTTCTATGCCGCCCGTATCTATAAGAGCAAAGTGAATGGAATTCCACTCCGCTTCAGCATATATTCTGTCACGTGTAACTCCCGGAGTATCCTCTACTATTGAAATACGGCGTCCTACTATTCTGTTAAAAAAAGTGGATTTCCCCACATTGGGCCTTCCGACTATGGCCACTATAGGTTTACTCATCAAAAATTCCTCCTATAAAGGTTTCCGGATCGAATTCCTCCAGATCTTCTATACCTTCGCCTACTCCGATAAACTTAATAGGCATATCGAATTCATCGGCAATGGTTATTGCAATACCGCCTTTAGCTGTACCGTCAAGTTTTGTGAGAACAATTCCTGTAACATCCGCCACCTGACCGAATTCCTTTGCCTGAGACACAGCATTCTTCCCTGTTGTGGCATCAAGTACAAGAAGCGTCTCTCTTTCTGCCTCGGGAAACTCTCTGGCGATTACTTTGTTCATCTTCTCAAGCTCGTTCATAAGATTTTTTTTATTTTGCAGTCGTCCTGCAGTATCACAGATCAATACATCTATATTCTTTGCCTTTGCCGACTGAATGGCATCAAAAATAACGGCTGAAGGATCCGCTCCTTCTTTGTGCCTGATTACATTTATTCCGTTTCTCTCACCCCATATAACCAGCTGCTCGGCTGCAGCTGCTCGGAATGTATCTGCAGCGGCAAGCATTACTTTATCACCCTGAGCTTTCAGTCTATGGGCAAGCTTTCCTATAGTGGTAGTTTTTCCTCCTCCGTTGATTCCTATCATCATTATTACAAGAGGTGTCTTGTCGCTGAGTTTCTGCCTTTGTCCCTTGTCTACAGTTTCTGTCAGAATACCTTTAAGTGCTTTTGTCACACCGTCAGGGCTTGTTATATATTCTTTTTTGATTCTGTCTCTCAGCCTGGCCATTACATTCATCGTTGTATCCATGCCGATGTCTGAAGTTATGAGAATCTCTTCAAGATCATCCATAAGTTCTTCATCGACTTCAGCTCTGGCCATTACAGCGTCAGCTATCTTTTCGCTGAGCCTGCCGAAAAAAGATTTTTTTTCTTTAAAAAGAGACATTTTTTCTCCTTTCCTGTCCTATATATCAAATTTATCTCCCAGTCTGAGTGAAAGCACTTTGGATATGCCCTGTTCCGGCATTGTGACGCCGTAAAGTACATCTGCATGTTCCATTGTTGCTTTCTGATGGGTCACGATTGCAAACTGAATTTCGTTAAACTTTCTCAGATATGAAGCAAATCTGTCAATGTTTGTGTCATCAAGAGCGGCCTCAACCTCGTCCAGTATACAGAAAGGCGTCGGCTTTGTCTTAAGAACGGCAAACATAAGAGCAATGGCAGTCATGGTCTTCTCGCCGCCGCTCATCAGATTGATATTCTGCAGTTTCTTGCCCGGAGGCTGAGCGATTATTTCAATGCCTGCTTCAAGGGGATCATCTTCGTTGTCAAGTCTTAGCTCAGCATGGCCGCCTCCGAAAAGTTCCTTGAATATTTCTTCAAAATTAACCACAACCTGATCAAAGTTTTCCTTAAATCTGGTTTTGATTGTCTTTTCCATATCATCAATGATGGCCTGCAGTTCTTCCATAGCACCGGTTATATCGGCCCGCTGTTCTGTCAGAAATGCATATCTTTCACTTACCTGCTCATATTCTCTGATGGCGCCCACATTGACATCACCCAGTTCTCTCATCCGGTTTCTGATTTCTCTGCTTTCCTTAACCGCAGGTGTAAATGAAAAGTCTTCTTTTTTGTATTCCAGTGCCTGAGCATAGGATATTTCAAAGTCATCCCATAATTTTTCCTTTATGGTGTCCAGCTGGGTCTCATTTCTGGCCAGTTTTATTTCCTGCTGATACTTCTGATCCTGATATGAGTTAAGCTTCTCACCTTCTGCGGAAAATTCTGCGTTCAGAGAGTTGAGCTGTTCAACCAGCTGGGATTTCTCTTTGGAAATACGCGATATGTAATCCTCTAGCTGAGTTTTTTCATCTATGCAGGCCTGTACAGCTTCCTCAGCATCATCTGAACCGAAAACAATTTTATTTTTGCTTTCTTCCAGAGCTTCAAGCCTTTCTTTTCTGTCGTCTATCTGAATCGTCAGTTCATCGATATCATCCTGAACGCGGCTCAGCATCTGACATACGGCCTCGTATTTATTATCCCAGTCTGTTTTTGCAATTCTGGCCTTTGTTATCTCTTCTGCAGATTCAGATACTTTTTCCCTGAGATTCTCATATTGCTCAAGGTAAAGCTCTACCTCTTTATCCAGACGTTTTATTTCTTCTTCAGCTTCCTCTGCCAGGCGGTAAGCCTCCTGCGACATCTTTTCCGCATTTTCACAATCTTTTCTGATTGATTCAAGCTCTCTCTCATTTCTTGCGGTGTTCTGCTCTATCTCTTTTCCGCTTTCCGTAAGAGCCTTAAGCTGTGCGTCCAGATTTACACCTTCAAGCTCAAGTTCTCTTTTTTCCTGTTCGAGAGTATCTTCTTCTTCAGAAAGCTTCTTCTGTCTTTCCTGAATGGTGCTCAGCCTGTCCGATGCCTGTGAGTACTCTTCCTTTTTGGCCCTAATCTGCCCCTCAAGTGTCTCTATCTCGCTGCGGCGTGCCAGAAGGTTAGCAGATGCGTTTTTATATTTTCCTCCTGTTATGGCACCGCTGGCATTGATGATTTCCCCATCCAGTGTCACAAATCTGATGGCGCCGCCTGTTTTTTTGGAAAGTGAAACAGCAGTGTCCATATTATCAACAACAGCCACTCTTCCCAGAAGATAGTCAAAAATCCCTCTGTAGCGTATGTCACAGCTGATCAAGTCCGAAGCCATTCCTTTAAAGCCACGGCTGTCTCTCACTGCATCGCTGACTCTGGCCGGCTGACTCTTGACAGACTCTACCGGCAGGAAGGTCAGCCGCCCTGCTTTGCTGGATTTCAGCAGCCTTATGGCTTCCTTTGCATTGCTGTCCTTTTCACAGACTATATTCTGCATTGCGCCTCCAAGGGCTGTTTCAACGGCAATTTCAAGTCCGGCCGGAACTTTCATAAGTTCGGCTACAACTCCGTCAATTCCCTTCAGGTCAGATTTCATTATAAACTTTACTGCTCCGTTGTAACCCTCATAGTTATTCTCCATCTCTTCGATGGTTCTTTTTCTGGCGGCAAGCTGGCTCCCCTTTATTCTTATATCATCGCACTGCTCGGAAAGTTTTCTCTCTTTAGCAGCCAGATCTGTCTTTTCAGCCTTTATCTGCTGGATCTTATGTGAAATATCAGAAATAAGAGACTTATTCTTTTCCTTAAGTGCCGCTGCTTTTTCTCCAGCATCTTTGTATGCCCTGGTGTTTTTTTCTATTTCCTCTCCTTCTGATATAATCTGATTTTTTCTTTTAAGAAGGGATTCCTTATAGCTCTCGGAACTTCTCGCCTCGGAACGCTTTGCCGATGCTTCGCTGTGAAGAGAATACATCCTGTTCTTGCCGGATTCTATTTTTTCACTGAGCTTAAGTGATTCTTCCGTGACATGATTGTACCCGTTAATCTTTTCGCTTAATGTGCTTTCTTCCTTTTTAAGGCTTTCAAGAACGGCAGATTTGTTATCTTCCAGGTTTTGGGCATTTTCTGTCTCTCTCTCAAGCTTTTCTTCAAACTGCCTGATCTCTTCTCTTATTCTGCTGCAGTCTCTTTCTATGCCCGCCAGCTTTTCACTGTCCAGCTGGCTTTTGTTTGTGAGCCCGTTTATTTCCTCAACCTTGGCAAGAAGCTTGTCCCTCGCCTGGCTGCCGAGATTTTCAAGGTTTTCATTTCTGGCTCTTCCTGCAGAAAGAGTGTCATCCATCTCTTTTCTCCGTGCGGAAATTTCTTCGATGCTTTGGGACAGCTGCCGGAGGTCCTCTTTGATGGAGTCGTTGGACAGATTAAGTTTTTCTACATTTTTCAGCGTAATGTTAATTTCAAGTTCTCTGTATCTGTCCTTAAGTTCAAGATATTCTTTTGCCTTGGCGCTGTCTTCACGAAGTCCGTCAATTCTTCCCTCTATTTCGCCTATTATATCGTTTACTCTTTCAAGGTTAGCATTTGCAGAGGCAAGCTTTTTTTCAGATTCGGCTTTTTTGCTTTTATACATAACAACACCGGCAGCTTCTTCAAATATTTCACGTCTGCTTTCCGGTTTGCTGCTTACTATATCTGCAATCTTTCCCTGGCCGATTATGGAATATCCATCTACACCTATGCCTGTATCCATAATAAGCTCTCTTATATCACGCAGTCTGCAGTTATTATTATTAATAAGGTATTCGCTCTCCCCCGAGCGGTACATTCTCCTGGTGATAGCCACCTCATTATAATCAATAGGAAGAATTCCTGTGGAGTTGTCAATAACCAGAGTTACTTCGGCCATGCCTCTGGATTTTCTGCTGGCAGTTCCGGAGAAAATAACTTCTTCCATTTTGCCGCCTCTGAGCATCTTCGGGCTTTGTTCTCCAAGGACCCACCTTATAGCATCACTTATATTGCTCTTGCCGCTTCCGTTAGGGCCCACTATGCACGTGACGCCTTCATGAAATTCTATAACCACGGGATCGGCGAAAGACTTAAATCCGTGCATTTCCAGTCTTTTAAAATACATCTAAATATTTTCTCCTCTCTTGAGAGTGGCAAGTGTTTCCTTGGCCGCACTCTGTTCGGCCTCTTTTTTGCTCTTTCCGAAGCCGCTTCCGAAGCTTTGGCCGTTACATTCCATATGAACGAAGAAGGTTTTATCATGAGCAGGGCCTTCCTCCCGGTCGATTACGTAAGAAATGTTAACGGGTATGCCGCGCCCCTGAAGTATTTCCTGTACTTCAGATTTATAATCAAGAAAAATTTTTCCTTCAATTGCCTGGTCGATAGTGTCACCGAGAAAATTCAGCACAAACTCTTTGGCTGTATCGTATCCCCCGTCAAGAAAAAGTGCTCCGATGACAGCCTCCATTCCGTCGGCAAGTATTGAATCCTTGCTTCTTCCTCCTGCGCTGTCTTCTCCGTGACCCATATTAATAAAACTTCCCAGATCAATTTTTCTGGCTGCCTCAGCCAGAGCATTCTCACATACAATCAAAGCTCTTGTTTTTGTCAGTCTTCCCTCAGTAACGTTTTCCATGCGATGAAAAAGCTCCACGCTGACAATTGCATCGAGAAATGCATCTCCCAGAAACTCCAGACGCTCATTATCCATGTGCTTGGTGTTCTTATCCCTGTTATATGAACTGTGGGTAAGGGCCCTTTCCAGATATTCTTCGTTTTTAAAATTGTATCTGATTATTTTTTCAAACTGCCTGTTATTCACTTAAGGTAATCTCCTCAATTTCCAGTACGGAGTTCTGAATGGTTTCAACAACCTTTTCCTCTACATACGGAATTCCTTTCAAAATAGTATTCTTTACTGCGTTTGCACTTGAAGAACCGTGCATCTTAACAATAGGCCCTTTTACACCGAGAATCGGTGCTCCGCCGTATTCCGAATAGTCGAACTCTGTTTTGAGTTCAGACAGCTTATCAATAAGCAGCGCTGCACCCAGCTTGGCTTTAACTCCGTCGGTAAATTTTTTCTTGATTACCTGTAGAATATTCCATGCGAGCCCCTCGGTAAGCTTCAGAACCACATTTCCCGTAAATCCGTCACATACTATAACATCGCAAACACCTTTAGGCACCTCTCTGGCCTCCACATTTCCGATGAAATTCATATCGCTTTGTTCAAGAAGCTCGTAGGCGGCCTTAGTGAGAGTATTGCCCTTGGCAGCCTCCGTTCCTATATTCACAAGGCCTACCTTTGGATTTTCTCTTCCTATTACTTTTTCCATATAAATATTTCCCATTATGCCAAACTCCAGCAGGTTGTTAGGCTTGCACTCGGCATTGGCTCCTGCATCCACCAGAAGAGACGGTGTTCCGCCTACTATAGGATATACGCTTGCCAGAGCCGGTCGGTCTATTCCCTGAATTCTTCCGAGGATAAAGAGTCCTCCGGAAAGAAGCGCACCTGTACTTCCTGCAGAAATAAAAATATCCCCTTCGCCGTTTTTAACCATGTTGATTCCTCTTACTATTGAAGAATCTTTCTTGGAGCGTACCGCCCTTACCGGCGCTTCTTCATTGGTAATTACCTCTCTGGCATTGACCACTGAAATCTTTTTGGGATTATATCTGTATTTATTAAGTTCATTCTGTATTAATTCTTCCTGTCCGATTATAACAATTTCATGTTCAATCTCTTTTGATGCGATTACCGCACCTTCTACAACTGCAGCCGGAGCATTGTCTCCGCCCATACCATCTAAAATAATTCTCATGGGATAACCTCCTCGTAATGTACATACTTATACAGTTTTTATCATATCACAAAAAAAGAAAAAAGCCAACATTGCGGCTTTATTTTCTTTGCTATTTTTGTCTCTATTTTTATCTGTTATTTTATTGATTTAATCCGATTATTTCAGCAAGAGTCTTTCGCTGCATCTCCTCTTCGATTATTTTTTCAAGGCGCATACATTCAATATGCACAGAGCAAGGCGTACTGCAGTTTTTAGGGCACTGATATCCATCGTTCATGCATTTATTAACCACAGGTCCCGGCTCTATTATTTCCTTAAGATCCCAAAGGGTTAAGCTGTCAGGCGATACATTAAGATAATATCCTCCGTTGGTTCCCCTTTCTGCAGATACTACACCGGCTTTTTTCAGTTTTCCCAGTATCTTTCGGGCAAAATCCCTGCTCATGCATTCATCCTTTTCAATCTGTGATGCATTGCATATCTTCGTCTTGCTAAGTTCCCTTATTATGCGAACGGTATAGTCTAACTCTCTTGAAATAAGCATTTGCCTTTCTCCTAAAAAATTAATTTTTATCAGTATATCATATTTGGAAAAATTTTTAAAGTTTTTATTTTTTTAATTTTATTTTAATTTTACTGTAGTAAATTAGTATCATCAAACAGATAAGAACAGGAGGATTTAATCATGACAAATACATTGAAGAACTTAAGAAAAAAATTTGCAGCCGCAGTTTTAACCGCCGCTCTGGCAGTTACTATGATTCCGGTGGGAACAGGATTTGCTGATGCAGCTGCTGCCGCATCTCTTGCTGCTCCTTCCGGAATTAAAACAGTGGAAAGAGATGATGACGAAATTACTCTGAAGTGGAATGAGGTAAAGGGTGCTTCCGGGTACGAAATCTACAG
>CAKMLH010000015.1 GCA_927797855.1 uncultured Clostridia bacterium
TGTATCCGGTCTTGTCCGGTTTGGCCCGGCTGTACTATTTTACAACATTCTTCCGCATCCATACAACATTGTCACGAAAAATTCATCTTTTTTCACTTTACTATTATAACCCATTCTGCTATAATTGTGTCACGAAAGATATATCTTTTTAATAGGAGGACAAACGAAATGGCTTATAAAATTACAGACGCCTGCATCGCTTGCGGTGCTTGTGCAGCTGAATGCCCTGTAGAAGCTATCTCCGAGGGAGACGGCATCTATGTAGTAGACGCTGATGCTTGCATCGACTGCGGTTCATGTGCAGACGCATGCCCTGTTGACGCACCTGTTGAGGGCTAATTACTTACTTACTTAAAAAAATAACCGGCCTTAATGGTTTATACCGTCAAGGCCGGTTGTTTTTTTATTTGTATTTATCTGTCTTTCATGTAGTACGCCAACGCGTGAAGGCTGTCGCTTACGTGTACGTTTTCGCAAACCACATCTTCCGGCAGATCAAGGTCAACTGCGGTGAAGTTCCAGATTCCCTTGATTCCCGCATCGCAGACGGTGTCCGCAACGATCTGGGCTTTTTCCGCGGGAACCGTAATCACGGCAATGTCTATGTTTTCGTTTTTAACAAAGCCGGAAAGGTTGCCGCAGGTCATAATCTGCGCGTCCTTAAACTCCACATCCTGAATAATCTGCTTAACGTCAAATATTCCGGCAATATGGAAGCTGCTCTCGTTGTTGGCAATATAGCTGGCCATGGCCTGACCCAGTCTGCCGTAGCCTACGATTACAATCTGATACTTTCTGTCCAGTCCCAGGATAGAGCCGATTTCGTCATATAGAAAATCCACGCTGTAGCCGTATCCCTGCTGGCCGAAGCCCCCGAAGTTGTTCAGGTCCTGGCGGATCTGGGAAGCCGTGTACCCGATGAGTCTGCTCAGATCCTTTGAGGAAATTTTCTCGATTCCCTTCTTCTTAAGCTCCCCCAGGTATCTTCTGTATCTTGGCAGCCTCTTGATGACAGCCCTCGAAATCTGTTTTTCTTTAGTATTGCCCGTGCTCATGATTATTTGTTTTCCTCAACGTATCTTACAAGGTCTCCCACTGTCTGCATTTTCTCAGCCTCTTCGTCAGGAATTTCGATTCCGTACTCGTCCTCGATAGCCATGATGATCTCAACGGCGTCAAGGGAGTCTGCGGAAAGATCCTTCATAAGATTGGTGTCCATATTGACTTCGGACTCTTCAACCTGTAACTGTTCTATAATGATGTCTTTAATCTTATCGAAAATCATATCAAATGTCCTCCATTCATTTTAAAACTATGCTTTATTATAATTACTTTTATATGTCAATGCAAGAGAAAATTTTAACAATTCCTTGTAGATTGGGTGAAATTCTCTTCTGCCCGTGCCCACTCTTCGTATGCCGCCGAAAGTCTTGCGGAAACCTCCTCCCGCTCTTTGCTCAGTTTTGCAAGAAGCTGGTAGTCGGCCATATTCTCCTGGCTGAGAAGCTGCCTCTCAAGCTGCGCGTCCTTTTCCTCCAGCTGCGCAATTTCATTTTCCAGTTTTTCAAGAAGTCTCGCCCGGCGCCTTTCCTCGGCCTCACGCTGCTTGTTCAGTGCTCTCTGCTCTGCTGCCGAAAGGCCCTTTGCACCGCCCTTCTCCGCTGCCGCCACAGCATTTCCTGCCGAACCGCGCATTTCATTGAGATATTTCTTGCCGGAGCCCGGCTGCTCCTTCTTTTCCACATAGTAATCATACTGTCCCAGATACTCGTTTATGCCTTCCCTTGTGAGCTCCAGAATCCTGGTTGGGATTTTCTGCAGAAAATATCTGTCGTGGGAGACGATGACCGCCGTTCCCGGAAATTCCAGCAGGGCCGCCTCGAAGACCTCTTTGGAGTCAATGTCCAGGTGGTTGGTAGGCTCGTCCAGTATGAGGGTGTTTGCTCCGGAAAGCATCAGCTTCAGCAGGGACAGTCTTGCCTTTTCTCCTCCGGAAAGGCTTCCCACAGGCAGGAAAACATCATCGCCGCGGAAAAGAAATCTCCCCAGTATGCTTCTCATCTCCGTATCCGTATAAAGCCTGTATGACTCCTTCAGCTCTTCCAGCACCGTGTTTTTTTCATCCAGCAGAAGCTGACCCTGGTCGTAGTAGCCGAAAGCCACATTGTGTCCCAGTTTCAGGCGGCCTTCCGTAGGGGTGAGCTCTCCCATGATCATCCTGAGCAGGGTGGTCTTTCCCACACCGTTGGAACCCACAATGCATATGCGCTCCCCTCGCTTGATGTCCAGGCTGACGTTTTCAAAGAGCAGTTTTTTCTCCCCTCCCCGTCCGAATTCCTTGGCAAGGCCCTCAGCTGAGATTACATCGTTTCCCGACTGAAAGTTCTGTTTAAAATGGATCTTCATTCTGCCGGCTTCACCTTCGGGGCGCTCCAGTCTTTCTATATGCTCCAGCCGCTTTTCCCTGGACTGTGCCCGCTTCACCAGCTTTTCCGTATTATGCTGCTTCATGCGGCGTATCATTTCTTCCTGACGGGCGATTTCCCGCTGCTGGTTATTGTAGGCTCTCAGCTCCGTCTCCCTGCGCTGGCTTTTCTTGGCGGCAAAGGCGGTGTAATTGCCCTCGTAGCAATAGACCTTGTGGTTTTCCACCTCAAAAATCCTGCTGACCGTCCTGTCAAGAAAATACCTGTCGTGGGATACGATCATAACGGTTCCTTTATATGCGGAAAGGTACTGCTCAAGCCACTTCAGGGTTCCTATGTCCAGATGGTTTGTAGGCTCGTCCAGAAGGAGCAGGTCGGGCTTTTCCAGCAGCAGAGCCGCCAGTGCAAGTCTGGTACGCTCGCCTCCTGAAAGGGATGATATTTTTTTATTGTAAAATTCCGGCCCGAAAGCCATGGAACTTAGTATTCCCGTGATTTCCGATTTATATGTGTATCCGCCGCCGTCTGCGTACTGCTGCTGCAGGCTGTCAAGCCTTTCCTGAAGTGACCTGTCACTGGGATTGGCGGCAACTTTATCGGCTGTCAGGTGGATTTCTTCCTCCAATTTATGAAGATGGCTGAAAATGTTGTCCATGGATTCCATGACCGTGTTCTCTCTGAGAAAGTTGTCCCGCTGCTTCAGATAGCCTATCCGGGTGCTTTGGGACACAAAAAACTCCCCTTCGTCAATGCCAAGTTCTCCTGTGAGCATGTTCAAAAGGGTTGTTTTGCCTGCGCCGTTTCTTCCCACTATGCCTACCTTGTCGCCGGCATTTACATGGAAGCTGGCTTTGTCTATGATTACGTCTGTACCGTAAATTTTTGAAATACTGTTTGCCGATAGAATGATCATTTATCTCATCTCCGTCTGCGGGCTACAGTGGCATGCCGGGGTCCGCATCCATTTCCATGGTTCCCCGCTGTCCGCTTTTGTATTTATAATATGCGCTGCAGGCAACCATAGCGCCGTTGTCTGTGCACAAAGACGGCCGCGGTCTGTAAAGCTCTATTCCGCTCCTGTCGCAAAGCTGCCCCAGCTTGGTTCTAAGCCGTGAGTTGGCTGCAACGCCTCCTGCCATGACCAGCTTTTTCATTCCGCTTGCTTTTACCGCCTGAACAGCCTTTTCCGTTACCACGTCCATGACCGCCTCCTGAAATGATGCCGCCACGTCAGCTCTGTTAATTTCGCGTCCCGCCTGTTTTTCATGATTTATATAATTAAGCACAGAGGTTTTAAGTCCGCTGAAGCTGAAGTCGTAGCTGTCCTTTTCCAGGTACACTCTCTTGAAATGAATAGCTTCAGGATTTCCCTCTGCTGCAATTTTGTCTATTTTAGGTCCTCCCGGATATCCCAGGCCCAGCACTCTTGCCACCTTGTCGTAGGCTTCTCCTACAGCATCATCTCTGGTTCCTCCCAGCACCTCACAGCTTAAGTAGTCGTCCACTCTTACGATTTCCGTGTGGCCGCCGCTTGTAATCAGGGCCATAAAAGGCGGTTCAAGCTCCGGGTATTCTATATAGTTGGCACTGATGTGACTCATGAGGTGATGTGTGCCGATAAGAGGTATGTCCTTGGCAAAAGCCAGCGCCTTTGCTGTGGATACTCCCATCAGAAGGGCTCCCACCAGTCCCGGCCCGTCGGTTACACCTATAAGGTCAATGTCATCAAGGGTGACTCCGGCATCAGAAAGTGCCTGGGCAAGAACGCCGTTTATGTTTTCCAGATGGTGCCTTGATGCGATTTCAGGCACTACGCCGCCGTAGTTTTTAAATATGTCTATCTGTGATGAAATGACATTGCTCAGCACGGTTCTGCCGTCTGCCAGCACTGCTATGGCCGTCTCATCGCAGCTTGTCTCTATACCCAATGTAAGGAATTTTCCGTCTTTCACTGATTTACCTCCACATAATGACGGCATCTTCGCCGTTGTCCTCGTAGTACCCCGGCCTGATGCCCTCCGCCTTGAATCCCAGTCCTTCGTAAAGCCTGATTGCCGCCTGGTTGGATGCACGAACCTCTAAGGTGTACTTTTCTATGCCCTCCTGAGAAGTAACATCAATCAGGGCCTGCAGCATGGCCCGGCCGATATGTTTTCGTCTGAATTCAGGGGCCACAGCCACATTTGTAATGTGACCTTCATCGAGAATTTTCCATATGCCCACATATCCGCAGACTCTTCCGTCTGTCTGGGCAACCACATAAAAGGCCAGTCCGTTTTCCACTATGTCCTTGTGGAGGGACTCATAGCTCCAGGGAACTGTAAAGCACTGTTTTTCTATTTCTTCAATGGCCGGGACGTCCTTTTCCTCGGCCTGTCTGATAATTAAATCCGCCATGATGTTTCTTTCTTTTATTTCCGGTAGCCTTATATTGCTGTAAAATTTTTACTTGCGTTGTTTTACTCTGCCAAAACTCAGGTTTTATACAACATCAGCCTTTGCATCAGTCCTTTTCAGTTCCTCGGCAGTCCAAGATGTTGTATTAATCACTTGATTTCGGTCATTTTTACAACGTCAAATGAATTTTCGTTGTAAAAACATTGGTTTTTTTGCTTTTTCTACAACCTGAGCGCCGGATTCTCCTCCTCTGGTGAGGCTTTTTAAGGGTTATGTTGTTTTTATTTTTGATTTCGATATTCTTATACAACATAACCGGAAAATAAGGGAAACAGCCCGCCGCTACTCCTGCCGCGGCCCCTTGCATATTGGCAGCTGGCCGCTTTCCAGCTTCTGCTCGGCCTCCGCTCTTCTCATATAGTCAGGCAGCAGGTTCTCGAAGTCCACTGTGGAGTCTTCGATTCCATGGCGGCGAAGGTGTGCAGCCGCCCATCTTCCCACGGATACGGCATCCTGATACCTGTCTTTTGCCGGCACAAATTCATAGCCCGGGCCCGGCTGTCCCAAAGCTTCCTTTATATCTTTTTCATAGGCGTCTATGCCGTCTCCGAAGAAAATCATCCTGCGTCCGCAGGGCTCCAGCTTTGACTTGTACACTTCAAGCACGTCTGTGAGCATATAAGGTCCGGGCTTCATAAAGCCGTCAATCATGCCGTAGACCTGACCTCTGCGGGCGTTGATGATGGCACATACCGCAGACGCTGCAGAGCCGCCGCCGTCAGCGGCCTCGCAATCTGCAGCGCCGTCACAAGCCGCAGACGTTACAACGCCGGCCTCCTGGCACCGGG
Source organism: uncultured Clostridia bacterium (assembly GCA_927797855.1). Lineage (GTDB taxonomy): Bacteria > Bacillota > Clostridia > Peptostreptococcales > Anaerovoracaceae > SUG1106. The sequence continues at coordinate 5,672 of CAKMLH010000015.1, forward strand.
CAGCGGCCGGGGCGCTTTCCTTGAAGCAAAATGCCTCCAGCGTCGGCACCGCCACAGCCCTGATTCTCAGAGCCTGGCAAAGAGCCCGCGCCGTAGACACGCCGATTCTGATGCCCGTAAAGGAGCCGGGCCCCACGGAAGGCGCAATGAGATTTATTTCGTTTTTTGAGACGCCGCTCTTTTTCAGCACGGTATCCACCATGGGAATCAGATCCTTAAGGTGGCTCATAGTATCCCGGGAAACTTCATATCCCAGAACATTTCCGTCCCCGTCAAGGAGAGCCACGGAGCCGTAAGGGCCCGTGGTCTCAATTGCTAAAATGAACATTTATATATCCTTTCTCCCTCTTTCGGGCCGTACTCTATATAGATGTATCTGGTGTCCTCAGGCAGCAGCTCTTCAATCAGGTCAGCCCATTCCACCACGCATACGCCGTCGCCGTAAAAATACTCATCGGCGCCTATGTTAAACAGCTCGTCAGGGTCCGAAACCCTGTAGACATCAAAATGAAAGAGGGGAAGCCTGCTCTCCCTGTATTCCTTCACTATAGTGAAAGTGGGGCTGTTGACCCGGGCCGTGATGCCCAGTCCCTCTGCAATGTACCTGGTCAGGGCGGTTTTGCCGGTTCCCAAGTCGCCAATTAAAGCAACAACGTCCCCGGCTTTAAGCTCATGAGCCAGATCCAGGCCGAAGCGCCTGGTCTCTTCTTCATTTTTAATTTTAAGAGTTCTCTTGATTTCCATAAAGTTTTTCCTCTATCTGTGCAGGAACGGCGAAATTCTCTTGTAAATCAGGAAAGTTACAAGGCTGTTGACCCCTGCCTTTACAACGTTAAAGGCTGCAATAAAAGGCATCAGATCCCAGACCGCTGAGCGCGGCACGCCCATAAAAAGAGGCGTGATCACAAGATTTGCAGCTATCATAATAAGAGTCATTGCAGCAGTGCCGCAGAGAAGACCCATTATGGCGTGCTTTTTGGTCTTTTCTTTTCTGTATATAAGTCCCGCCGCGATGACAAGGGTTGATGTGGCAATAATGTGCATGATTATGCCGTAAGCCCCGCTTTTGGCACTTACAGTAACGCCCTGCAGCACCGAGGTCACCACCGTAAGAAGGATTCCTGCTCCCGGGCCGAAGGCGAAGGTTCCTACCATAATCGGAATATCCGCCGGGTCGTATTCAAGAAAGGCAACCGCCGGGAAAATAGGGAACCTTACAATTGCTACCAGTACGATTGAAATTGCCACAAGCATGGCCATCTTGGCAAGTCTTGCCGTCTTTGATTGTGTGTTTGTCATAACATATTCCTCGCTTTCTTTTTCGTAGGAATCTGTCAGGAAAAATGAAAGCCCTGATAAAAATCAAGGCTCGAAAAGTTACACTGAAATACTTTTTCGCACCGCAAAAAAGGTGCCGCATTATCGTGTTTCTTCCATCCGGACTGTAACCGTCGGTTCAGGAATTTCACCTGATCGGCGCACCACAGCTTTTCGGAATTTCAATTGCCTGTCCGAAAGTTTCACAGCTGCAATGCGTTCGCGGACTATACCGCCGGTGAGGATTTTCACCTCGCCCTGAAACAGATTTCGTTTGTACGCTAAACATTATATTCCCCGGAAGACAGTTTGTAAATAGCTTCCGCGTAAATTTTTGTCATCTGAACAAACCGCTCCACGGTTATGAACTCGTTCTTCTGGTGCATGAGATCAGGATCTCCCGGGAACATGGCACCGTAGGCAACCACATTTTCAGCACAGCGCGCATATGTGCCGCCGCCTATTACCAGGGGCTGAGATTCCGTGTCGCCGGTGTGTTTCCTGTAGATTTCAAGAAGAAGTTTAACCATAGGACTGTCCATATCCATGTAAATAGGTTTTTTGTGCTCCTGCCGGATAAGGCCCATGTCATACCTGTCCAGAACTGATGCCAGGCGGGCAAGTATTTCCTCGCCGTCGGCGGTAACAGGGTACCTTATATTAATGGTAAGCCTGCCTGCCTCCTGGTCCATCTCCGCCATACCCACGTTGAAAATAAGATGGCCCGAAGGCTCATCGGACATGGCGACTCCCAGTTCGGAGCCGTCCAGGCAGAATCCGATGTATTTATTATAAAAATCGATAAATTCGTTATGGTCTTCCGATATGAAATTCAGCCTTCCCAGGAAGTCCATCATAATGCTGATGGCATTGAGCCCCTTTTCCGGCTTGGCTCCGTGAGCCGCAATACCGGTGGCTGTCACTTCAAGAGACTTTCCTGTTCCCTTTACATTGAGCTTATAGCCTGTCTCTTCTCTGAAGCCGGAAGCCTTTTCTCTTACCCTGTCGTAAGCCTCTTTTTCTTCGCTGTAAAGAACAGCCCGGCAGTGGTCGGCAACACTGTTGGGAGCCGTTCCGCCCCTGAGGGAGCGAAGTTTCAGGCCTTTTGAACGTGTCTCCGAGAATTTCTTTGCAAATTCAAAGACCAGCATGCCCTTTTCCCCGTTTATTACAGGAAAATCAGCATCGGGCGTAAAGCCGAAGTCCGGCTTTCTCTCATGGTCAAAGTAATATTTCATGCCTTCCCAGTGAGTTTCCTCATCAAGACCGAGAATCAGTCTGATAGTGCACTCCGGCCGGTATCCTGCGTCCTTGAGGGCCTTCATGGCATAGAGGCAGGAAATGACGGGGCCCTTGTCGTCAGTTGTTCCCCTGCCGTATATTTTGCCGTCTATAAGCTCTCCGCCGTAAGGGTCAAAGTCCCAGCCGCTTGCCGCGGGAACCACATCAAGATGGCCGATGACAGCCATAATGCGGTCTGTCTTTCCGGGAAAGTCTATGTGGCCGCCGTAATTATCCACGTTTTTTACTTCGAAGCCCATTGATTTTCCCAGCTCCAGAACCTTTTCAAAAGCCTCCTGAACACCGCTGCCGAAGGGATAGACTTCTCCGTTTTTCCCCATAATTTTTTCGCCCTCCTCGCTGTTTGAGCAAACAACGTCACGGAGAGCGAAAATCATTTCGTCCTTATTAAGTTCAAGGTACTTTTCGTAATCCATTACTGAACCGCTTCCACACCTTGGATTTCAGGGTAGCTTTCCTTAAGAAGTCTTTCTACAACTCCCTTGATGGTCATCTGTGCGCCCGGGCAGCCTGCGCAGTGGCCCTGAAGCCTTACTTTTACAATATTGTCCTCTGTAAGCTCTACAAACTCAATATCTCCTCCGTCTCTCTGAAGGAACGGTCTGATCTGTCCGATAGCTTCTTTGATTTTTTCTTCCATTTTAAACTTCCTTTCAAGATTGTATCTTTATTATTATTTTACCACGTATACAGGCATGTCCTTTCCCGCCTGAATATGGTTTATAGCTATTGATTTTGAAGGCTCGTTGTTTCCGTTATAATTGATAAGACCGGAAGCCCCTTTAAACTCAGTGATCTTGCTCAGAGCCTCTCTTATGTGGGATCCGTCTGGGATTCCCTCTTCCATAGTCTTGTTGTAGGCGTCCCTTATGGCCTTGCCCTCTGCATCGGATTTTGCCTGTTTTACAAGCTCCTCAACGTCAGAGGCGGCCATCTTGTTATATGCATCCTCAATTGCCTTTACAGCCATAATGTATGCATCGAAAGCTGCTGCGGCGCCGCCTGAAGGCTCCTTGGAATCTCCGTATTTTGCCTTATATGCTCCCAGGAATGTATTGTAAAGTTCGGAATCGTTGACCTGAGTCTGTTCCGCACAGAATGCAACATTGAGCTTTTCATTCTTTCTTACAAACTTCAGCAGGCTTTTATCATTCCAGCTTTTGGTTCCCAGGAAAAGCACATGGGTTAAATTGTTCTTCACGCACTGCTCCATAAATGACTGGGCAGAAGCCGGAGGCATTGCCAGAAATACAGCCTTGGCACCGGAACTTCTGATTTTTTCAATGGTTTCCGTATAGTCCTGGCTGTCCGCAGATACGACGAAGTTTCCCGCCAGGCTGCCAGCAGAGCCGGCGAGTTTCTTCATTTTATTGGTGAACCTCTTAATAGTGGCTGTGGCAGTGTCATCGTTGGCAATCTTAACGGTAGCGGCCACATTTCTTTTCTGGGAAGTATAAGCAAAATCCGCAAGGGCGTCGCCCTGTTTGGTTTCGGAATAAGTGGCACTGAAATAATAATCGTTATTGGCCGTTATGAGCGGGTTCGTGCTGGAAATGGTGATGGCCGGTGTATTGGCTCCCTTGATATAATCACTGGCAACCAGCGTAAGGGTTTCACCGTAGCTTCCCAGCACCACTGAAGGCGAGTTTGTAAGCAGCTCCTGTATGGCCGTATCCGCGTCATATATGTTGGATTTATTGTCGGCATAAACCAGCTCAATCTTTTTGCCCAGCACTTCAGGGTAAAGTTCATGTGCCAGCTCAATACCTGCAGCTTCTTCCTTTCCCTGTTCCTTATACTGCCCTGTCATAGGTTCGTATATGCCTATTTTTATTGTTCTCTCGGAGGCAGCCTGTCCATCCGAAAAGAAAGCGTTTTTAAAATTGTTGTAGGTGGTACAGCCGGAAAGTCCCATAACCAGCGAAGCGGCAAGCACTGCGGCAAGTACCTTTCTCAATCCTTTACGCATTGATTTTCCCCCTGTTTTTTATTCTCCCAGGTAGGCCTTCTTTACTCTTTCGTCGTTAAGAAGTTCCTTGCCCGGACCTGACATGGTGATGGTTCCCGTTTCCATTACGTATGCGTAGTCGGAAATTTCCAGAGCGGCTTTGGCATTCTGCTCAATAAGGAGCACGTTTACGCCTGCTGCCTTAATCTCCTTAATAATAGCGAAAATATCCTTTATAACAAGAGGTGCAAGTCCCAGGGAAGGCTCATCCAGCATGAGGAGCTTAGGTTTTGACATAAGGGCCCTTCCCACAGCCAGCATCTGCTGTTCGCCTCCGGAAAGTGTTCCGGCAAGCTGCCATTCTCTTTCCTTCATTCTCGGGAAAAGGTCGTAAACCCAGTCCTTATCCTTCTGGATTCCATCCTTGTCGTTTCTAAGGTATGCACCGATTCTCAGGTTTTCCTCAACGGTAAGATCCGGAAATACTCTTCTGCCTTCGGGACACAGCACAATGCCCTGTCCTACGACTTCCTTGGTATGAATATTGGTAATGTTCTTTTCATTCCACATGATAGTTCCTTCTGACTTGGGAACCAGACCCATGATGGACTTCAGTGTGGTGGACTTGCCTGCGCCGTTGGCGCCTATAAGGGAAATAATCTGTCCGTCGGGAACATCCAGATCTATACCTCTGAGGGCGTGAATGCCGCCGTAATATACATGTAATCCTCTTATGCTTAACATTATTCATCCACCCCCAAATATGCCTCGATTACTCTCGGGTTATTCTGTATCTCTTCCGGATTGCCCTCTGCTATAAGTGCGCCGTAGTCCAGAACGTAAATTCTCTCGCAGATTCCCATTACAACCTGCATGTGGTGTTCGATCATCAGTACTGACAGGTCAAAGTCGTCTCTGATTTTTTCCACCAGATGCATGAGCTCATCGGATTCCTGAGGATTCATACCGGCTGCAGGTTCGTCCAGAAGAAGGAGCTTTGGTTTGGTGGCAAGGGCTCTTGCAATTTCCAGGTGTCTCTGTTTGCCGTAAGGAAGGGATGTAGCCAGGTCGTCTTTGTTGTTTTCCAGGTTGAACATGCGAAGAAGTCTCATGGCTTCTTCTCTCATTTCAGCCTCTTCGCTCCTTGCTTTTTTGCTGCGGAGAGCCGCTCCGAAAAGACCTGCGTCCATATTCATGTGCATGGCAACCAGCACGTTGTCAAATACGGACATGCCCTTAAAGAGCCTTATGTTCTGAAATGTTCTGGCAATTCCCAGCTTTGTAATCTTATCAGGTGTAAGAACCTTGACATCTGTATATTTCCCGTCGTTTTTGCCCTTATACTGGGCTTTCATCTTTCCCTGCGGGTGATTTTCCACAATAACTTCTCCGTTAAGGGCAACGGAGCCGTTGGTAGGAGCGTATACTCCCGTAATGACATTGAAGGCAGTGGTCTTTCCTGCTCCGTTAGGCCCGATGAGACCTATAATCTCCCCCTTGTTTACATCAAGGCTCAGATTGTCTACTGCCACAACGCCTCCGAACTGCATAGTGATGTCGGAAACACGTAATACATTGTCTTTACTCATTTTACTGTGCCTCCTTCTCGTTATCTGTGTTCGTATTGTGATTGTTTTTTGAAGATTTATTTTTCTTTTCTTTCCTGCCTTTTAATGCCTGCCCTGTGAAAAGTCTCTTAAAGAAGCCCAGGAAGCCTTCCCAGGTGAATTCCTTTGTTCCCATGATTCCGCGGCTGTAGAAAAGCACGATGCACATGATGATTACGGCAAATACCACTTTTCTGAAGCCCGGACGCATGAAGGCCGCGCTGATGCCCAGGAAAGTACCTGAGTCGAGGCCTCTCAGCCACCATTCGGAACATGCCACGAAGAGGAAAGCGCCTATGATGGAGCCTGTAACCGAGCCGATACCTCCGATTACTACAATCAGAAGTATTTCATAGGTCATGTTTGAAGTGAACGGTGTTGATGCAATAGAGCTCTGGAACATTGCCAGAAGCGCTCCGCCCAGTCCTGCAAAGAAGGAGCTTATGATGAAGCTCAGCTGTTTATGCTTAAACAGGTTTACGCCCATAGCTTCTGCAGCGATCTCATCATCTCTGATGGCCTTGAAGGCTCTTCCGTAGGATGAATTGATGAGCAGAATTATGAAGGCGATGCAGATTCCTGCTGCAATTACAGGGAAAAGCGGAGTATCGTATGTAGTATAGCTTCTCAAAAGGTTTGAGCTGTTGGTAATCGGGCCGGCCGCTTTCCACTGGAAGAAAGCTCTCAGGATTTCAGCAAATCCCAGTGTGGCAATGGCCAGGTAATCGCTCTTGAGCCTTAAAACAGGAAGTCCTATTAAGGCCGCAACACCGGCTGTCAGAAGGCCTGCGCAGATCATAAGGAAAATCATTCCGATATGTTCACCCAGCATTGTGCCGAAATCGCCCATAACGCCGCCCAGGGCGCTGCCCAGTTTTTCCGTTATGGAAAATTTAATCAGTCCGCCGTCAAAGTACTGGTACACGCTGTCTTTCATTCCCACAGGAATGGAGAAGATTGCGTATGTATATGCACCGATAAGCATGAATCCTGCCTGACCCAGAGAAAAGAGTCCGGTAAATCCGTTAAGCAGGTTCATTGAAACTGCTACCAGGGCGTAAATAGATCCTTTTTCAAGAACAGTAAAGAGCATTCTCATGCCCGATGTAGGCGGCACCAGCATGTTTCCAACATAGATGGCCACCAGAATTATAAGGCATGCAGCAATGCTGAGAGTAGTTTTCTTTCTTTTTGTCAATTCTATCATCTCATTCCGCCTCCTATACCTTATCTATGTTCTTTTCACCGAAAAGGCCTGTCGGCTTAACCATGAGTATTACGATAAGCAGTACAAAGGTGAAGGCATTGGAGAATACGGTCAGCTTCATACCCTTTATGATGTTCTCGCAGATACCGATGATAAACGCGCCTATAACCGCTCCCGGAATGGATCCGATTCCTCCGAATACTGCGGCGACGAAAGCCTTAAGTCCCGGCATGGAACCGGAAGTCGGCATTACTCCCGTATAGTTGGAGAAGTAAAGTATTGAGCCGATGGCCGCAAGGAAAGAACCGATAACGAAAGTTACGCTGATTACTCTGTTAATATCTATTCCCATAAGCTGTGATGTCTCAAAATCTCTTGAAACGGCTCTCATAGCCATACCGATTTTGGTATATTTAATCAGAAGTACAAGGCCGATTACCAGCAGGATTGTAAGCACCGGAGTTATGAGCGTTACCATCTTGGTGTGTGCGCCCATGATGGTTACGGTCTTTGCCAGCCAAGGAATGGTCGGATATGTCTGGGTAAGTCCGCCTGTAACATAAAGTGCCGTGTTCTGCAAAAGATAGCTGACACCTATGGCGGAAATCATAACGGACATTCTCGGTGCTGATCTCAGCGGTCTGTATGCAACCACCTCGATTGTGCATCCCAGAATTACTGTGAATATTATTACAATAGGAATAGCGATGTAAATCGGCACAGAAGCCGCAATGTAAACCATCACCAGTCCTGCGACCATGAACATATCTCCGTGAGCAAAGTTTATAAGTCTTAATATGCCGTAAACCATGGTGTATCCTATGGCAATAAGAGCATACTGTCCGCCTACGGAGATACCGGCCAGAATATATGGCAGATTTTCAACAAAAAAATTCATTTATGTACCTCCAAACAATATTTTGCTGTTACCATTGCAAAGGAGAAGGTCGGAAATGGCTCTGCGGCCTCGGATTCCGGCTCTGCGGCCTTCTCCCTTGCAATGGTTCTTTTAAAACGTGCAAAAGCAACGATAAGCGGGAGAAGGTTCTCCCGCTTCCGCTGCAATAAATAGCAAGTATTATATTAATCAACATCTATGTAACTTACTATAACCTACATCTCGACGCTTCTTACTATTTTACGTACTGGTTTCCTACGAATTCCCAGGTTCCTGTTTCGGTGTTGCACTTCTTTACAACAGCCATGTCTCTTACAGCATCGCCGTTTTCGCCGAACTGAACTGTACCGCAAACGCCGTCATAAGTTACGCCCGGAAGAGCTTCGTGAACCTTTGCAGGGTCTGTTGAGCCTGCAGCCTTGAGAGCTTCAAGAGCTACGAAATATGCATCATATCCCATTGCTGTTACAGCTGCGATTTCTGAATTTCCGCCGTTGTTTGCAAGGTTTGTGGAGTCTCCTTCAATCCATGCCTTTACGCCTTCATCGAAGTCCTTGTTGCCGCCTTCCTGATAGAAGGTTGTTACTACGATGTCAAGGTCAGTGCCCTTAGCTGCGTTAAGGATTACGTTTGAATCCCATGTATCAGCTGCAAGAATCGGCATTCCGATCTGCTGTGCGTCAGCCTGGTCAATGATAAGAGCTGCCGCTTCTGTGGATACAGGTGAGAAGAATACATCGCATCCGTTCTTCTTTGCTGTTGCAATGTTGGCAGCGAAGTCTGCGTTGCCCTGTTCAAATTCTTCCTTTACTACCTTGCCGCCCAGTGCTTCGAAAGCCTTTGAGAAGTAGTTTACAAGACCTGCAGAATAGTCATCGCCCATCTTGTTGAGGCAGTATGCCTTTCTGTGGCCGTCTTCCCATGCATAGTTTGCAAGAACTGTTCCCTGGAACGGATCTAAGAAGCAGATTCTGAAGTAGTAGTCATTTCCTGCCGTTACCTGCGGATTTGTGCAGGTGATTCCCATTGCTGCAATACCAGCATCAGCAAATGTGCTTCCGGCTGCAATAGCAACGCCTGAGCCGTATGTACCGAGAATGATGGATACGCCTGATGTTACCAGGTTCTGTGCTGCTGAAATACCTTTTTCAGGTGATGATTCGTTATCTACAATTTCGAGCTTAACATTATATGTTTCTCCTCCGATGTCAACTGTCGGAGCAATTGAATTGGCATACTGAATACCTAAAGTTTCCTGCTTTCCGCCTGCTCCGTTATCTCCTGTAGCAGGTTCGAAAACACCTATCTTTACAACTTTTTCATCTCCGCCGCCGCAGCCTGCTGCAAACAGGGAGAAAAGCATTACTAAAACGAGTAATAACGCTATTTTCTTTTTCATCTCTCTTTCGTCCTCCTTTAACATGGTAAAGATGCTCTAATTATATACCTTTTGTGTTCGAAATGCAACGCTTTTTTGTTCATTTTATGTATACATAACAAATTTTATTTACGTCTACTGTATTTTATCACAATTTTTTGTGTGGTCTAACAAAAAATCCTCTCTTTGGCAACTGTGGTTCTAAAATTGGTACCAGTTCTTGCGGTTTATTCCGGCATTCTCAGCCCCATGACATTGCTGACGGGCAATGAAAATACTATTGCCTGGGCTTTGCTGTCGAGGCCTGCTTTTTCCATTATCGCTTTCATTATGGCGTTCCGCCCCTGAGCCGGTGTAACCAGAAGGTGCATCTCCTTTTCACTGGCTATGGAAAATCCGAAGAATTTTTCCGTGTACTCCGCTCCGGTGCCCTTGGCCTTAAGCACAGTGCCTCCGCCGGCTCCCGCTTCTCTGGCGGCTTCCATTATCATATCGCTGTAGCCCTCGTTGGCTATTACTATAATCAGTTCGAAATCCGTTTTAATTGACATTCTTTCCTCCATTTCCTCTGCTCCTGACTGTCTTGTGCGTCTTGCCGACGTATTCAGGGTCTGGCCGTCAAGTATGTATTCAAGGCTCCTTTTGCCTCCTATGCTGTTAAGGGGCACCGCAGCCACAATTCCGTTTCCCGGCAGATCTATGTAGAGTTTCCGTTTGAAGTTCTTCAGCAGGGGCAGAAGTCCCCCATGGGTCACAACTCCGAAGACCACCGCTTTTTCCTCAGGGGACAGATAGAGGTAATCCAGTATTTCTGTGGGAGCGGTTCCTGCTGCCAGCACTATGTCCGTAGTGAAGACATTGCTTTCCCGGAAAGTCTCTATGACCTTCTCTGTGTTGCGCCTGTCCGCTATGGCAATGACAAGATATAAACTTTCCATATGACTGTTTTCCTCCTTCCGCTACAGTTCTATAATGTCCTCGTCTGTATAGGCGCTGATCTTCGAGTATACTCTTTCTCTGGCCGCCTGTTCTTTTCTTGTCCTGAACTTATACTCCACTCCCAGAAGCTGTATGGTTATAAGGGGTGTCATGGCAACCATGGCAACCACTCCGAAAGCGTCGCTGACTATTCTTTCCGGCCCGCCTATGGCCTCACAGGCTCCCATGGCAAAAGGCAGAAGAAAGGTCGCCGTCATCGGTCCCGAAGCCACTCCGCCGGAGTCGAAGGCTATAGACGTGAATATCTTAGGTGCTGCAAAAGACAGTGCCAAAGCCACCCCATATCCCGGCAGGAGAAAATACATTACCGAAATTCCCGTCAGAACCCTTATCATGGCCAGGGCCAGGGATACAGCCACGCCGATGGAAAGAGAAAGCTCCATTGCTCTTTCCGGAATGGAGCCTGCAGTAAGCTCCTCAACCTGCTTGTTGAGCACATGCACCGCCGGCTCAGCTTTGACTATGAAATATCCTATGACCATGGCGATAGGTATGAGTACGGGGCTGTAGCTTTTTTCGCCTATAAGCCTGCCGATATAGTTACCGCATGGCATAAATCCCACATTTACACCGGTCAGGAAAAGCACAAGACCTATATATGTGGCCCCAAGTCCGGATATGATTTTTAACAGCGGTCTCTTTTTAAGTCTGATTACGAATATATCAAAGAGGGCAAAGAAAAGCGCAATAGGTGCCAGAGCAATGCCCACCTCTTTCATGTATGTGGGAAACGCCCGTGCAAAAAGGATTATCATGTCTTTGGATGTCTCAATTTCCGGAATTTCCACGGGTACGTATGTGCCCTCGGCCGGATAAATGAGCCCCAGCACCAGAACTGCAATGATAGGACCGATGGAGCAAAGTGCCACCAGACCGAAGCTATCACCCGCCGCGTGTCTGTCACTTCGTATTGAAGAGACGCCGACTCCCAGCGCCATGATGAAAGGCACTGTCATAGGTCCTGTAGTCACGCCGCCGGAATCAAAGGCCACCGCCCAGAAGTCTGCCGGAACGAACAAAGCCAGTACGAATACGATTATGTAAAATCCTATAAGCAGGGTGGGAAGACTGATGCCAAGCAGTATTCTCAACATGGCTATCACCAGAAAAACTCCCACTCCCAGAGCTACGGTTCCTATAATGACTGCGTTGGGTATGGTCGGCACCTGGTTTGCCAGCACTGTCAGATCAGGCTCCGAAACGGTTATTATGACGCCCAGCATAAAGCTGGCGAATACTATAATCCAGATATTCTTTGACCTTGTTATGCAGGTTCCTACCTTGTTTCCTATAGGTGTCATGGCGGTATCTGCGCCAACGGTAAAGAAAGCCATTCCCACAATGAGAAGGGCCGCCCCCATAAGGAATGACATAAGCATATTGTTAGGAATGGGTGCTATTGTAAAGCACAGCAAAAGAACGATACAGGTTATTGGCAGTACCGAAGAAATAGACTCTTTCATTTTATCGTTTAATAGCGATGTATGTCTCAATGGGTCACCTCCCCCGTTTATTTTACTATGGGTTGGCGCCCGGCGCCAGATAATTTTTTGTTAAGGTGTGGGCGGCCCGGGGATGTTGTGGGTGGCCCGGGCGGGCGCCCGTGGACGTTGCGCGATGTAAATTTGTTTAATTGCTGTAAATTATTTCTTGATTTGTAATTCAGTTCAATGTATAATATTTACAGATGTTGTTTTTTATTGATTTGCAGTGTTGAAAAAACAACATTTCTTCTTTGCAGAGTCTTCGTCATTCACTCTGGCTAAAGGAAGGTTGTGCAATTTCGTAGCTACCCGTTTTTTATACAACGCAAAATATAATTCAGTTGTAAGAGTCATAAATTATCGAAAAATATTACAACATAGGAGGTGCTACATGGACTATTACACTATGGATTTCGACGCAATGTTGAGCCGATTGGAGGATTTAAGAAAAAAATACAACGCCGAGTTAGAGCAGCTGGAACTGAATGTGCCCGGGTGCCTTTGGAGTGTAAGGAGGAACGGCAAGCAAAACTATCTCAAGGCGCAGATTATTGATGGCAAATGCAAAAGGCATGGAATTTCCAGGGACCCGGATACCCTCCGGCATCTGTGCCGCAAAGCCTACCTGAAAGAAGCTCTGCAGGCTATAGGCAGCAACATCCAGTGCCTGACAGGTGCAAAATCGCAGTACTTTTCTCTGGACCCCGGAGAAATAATCCGGAACCTTCCACAGGTGTACAGGACCCTTCCTGAGAAGTACTTTTTCCCTGATTCCCGTACCGGTTTTCTTGAAAATCTTATGAGCGACGGAACTTCCGTCAACGCCCGTATTGCTGCAAAAGTCAAAGCCTGGTGCGAAGAGCCATACGAGCAGAGCGATTACATGCCGGATAAAAAAATACATACCACATCCCGGGGAGAAAAAATGCGCTCAAAAAACGAGGTTCTTCATGCGGAAATAATGTACCGCCTAAATATCCCTTTCCGCTACGAACCGGTTCTGCACATTGGCCCGTATACTTTTGCTCTGGACTTTGCTGCTATACGCATCCGGGATGCAAAGGTTTTTTATGCGGAACACTGCGGAATGCCCCATAACAGAGAGTACATGCTGCGGCATAAGCGAAAGATGGAAGTCTACGAGTCAGCGGGAATTGTTCCCTGGGACAACCTGATTGTCACATACGGAGATGTTAACGGAAATATTGATGTGAGAGTTATAGAAAACGAACTGAGAAGCAAACTCCTTTAGTTCGCCTGCTGAGTCACCCTTGTCTCTCCCGTCACCGCCTGCAGCGTCACCGAAAAAACACATAAAAAATTATTTTTCTTCATTGTTTATCTTACTTCAGATGTGGTACAATAAAATTAGTACAAAATCAGTACTATTTTGGTTCATTTTCAAAAACGATAAAAATAAATTAAATTTATGGAGGTATGTGAATTATGAAATGGGTTTGCACAGTATGCGGATATGTTTATGAAGGACCGGAAGCACCGGCAGAATGTCCTGTATGTCACGTTGGAGCTGACAAGTTCAAGAAGGTTGAAGGCGAAATGACTCTCGCTGCAGAGCACGAATTCGGTGTTTACGGCAAGACTGTAAAGAACAATCCTGACATCAGCGAAGAGGACAAGAAGTACATCTTTGAACAGTTAATGGCTAACTTCAACGGCGAATGCTCAGAGGTTGGTATGTACCTCTGCATGGCAAGAATCGCACACAGAGAAGGATATCCTGAAATCGGTCTTTACTGGGAAAAGGCTGCTTACGAAGAAGCTGAGCATGCAGCTAAGTTTGCAGAACTTTTAGGCGAAGATTTAGAGCCTAACATGAAGGCTTCCACTAAAGAAAACCTTGCTTGGAGAGTTGACTGCGAATTCGGTGCTACTGCCGGCAAGTTCGACCTTGCAAAGTGCGCAAAGAAGAACAACCTGGATGCTATCCACGATACCGTTCACGAAATGGCAAGAGACGAAGCAAGACACGGCAAGGCTCTCAAGGGTCTTCTGGAAAGATACTTCGGCTAGGATTTTCTTCGGAAATCTGAAGCTGGTTCTTCAGATCTTACGGCGTTGCCGCAAGGTTGGAAAGTTAACAGAGAGAAAAACAAGGAAGTCAGAAATGGCTTCCTTTTCTTTATGGCTTTTTTAGCACCGTGCATAAAATGCGTAAGGGTTTTGAAAGGCAATGCTGCTTTCTTTTCTAAAATC
>CAKMLH010000016.1 GCA_927797855.1 uncultured Clostridia bacterium
GCACGAGGCAGAGAAGAGTGAGACGCTTGTTTGAAAAAAGGGCGGAAAAGCGGCGGGAGCCGCGGAAGCCGCCTTTGTTTTGGCGTGTTTTTTTGTTGCAATAAATTACAAGGAGAGGGAAATGTATAAAATAGCGATTATCGGAGGAGGCGTGGTCGGCGGCATGATTGCACGGGCTATGTCAAAATATGAGGGAAAGCTGGTAATTCTCGAGAAGGAAAGCGATGTGGCCATGGGCCAGTCCAAGGCAAACAGCGGAATAGTTCATGCAGGCTATGATCCGGAGCCGGGCAGCCTCAAGGCCAGGCTCAATGTGCGGGGCTCACAGATGATGGAGGAAGTATGCAGGCAGCTGGATGTAAAGTACCGCCGAAACGGAACTCTGGTTGTAGGCTTTGATGACCGTGACATGAAGACTCTGGAGGAGCTTCTTGAAAGAGGACGCAGGAACGGCGTTGAGGGCCTGGAAATCATAGACGGGGATACTGCACGGAAGATGGAAAAAAACCTTTCCAGGAAGATTACAGGAGCTCTTTATGCGCCTACAGGGGCTGTGGTCTGTCCTTACGAGCTGACCGTTCATTCCATAGGAAATGCCATGGATAACGGAGCGGAGCTTCTGACTGATTTTGAAGTGACATCAATTGTGACAAGAGAAGCTGATGAACGGGGAGAAGATTTATTTTATGAAATTTCCGCACGGGACGGCAGAAAGATTCAGGCGGAAGTGGTAATAAACTGCGCCGGAGTACATTCCGACGAAGTGGCAAAGTTTGCAGGCGGACGCCCTTTCAGCATAAACCCGAGGAGGGGTCAGTATCTTCTTCTTGACAAGGAAGCAGGCGGCCTGGTGGACGCCACAATTTTCAGAACGCCTACAGTTATGGGAAAAGGTGTGCTGGCAGTAAGGACGGTGGATGGAAATATTCTGCTGGGGCCTACTTCCGAGGATATTGATGACAAAGAAGACAAGTCAGTTACGGCAGAGGGCCTTGCCTCCGTAATAGCAAAAGAGGCGGAGTTTTTTGATTCCATCCCTCTTGATAAGGTCATAACTCAGTTTACAGGGCTGAGGGCTCACGGAGATACAGGAGATTTTGTCATAGAAAGTCCACAGAAGGGATTCATCAACTGTGCGGCAATAGAGTCACCGGGGCTTTCTGCATCACCGGCCATTGCAGAGATGGTGGAAAAAATCCTCCTTGA
The DNA here is from genome assembly GCA_927797855.1 of uncultured Clostridia bacterium. GTDB lineage: Bacteria > Bacillota > Clostridia > Peptostreptococcales > Anaerovoracaceae > SUG1106. The sequence goes on from CAKMLH010000016.1 coordinate 1,207, forward strand.
AGCCGGCGCAGCGGGAAAGATTAAGGCAGACTATCAGCCGGAGGTTAAGGGCATAGTCCGCTTTAAGAATATGACAACGGAAGAAAAGAACGACCTTATTGCCAAAAATCCTTCCTACGGCAGGGTAGTGTGCCGCTGCGAAGAAATAACCGAGGGAGAAATTCTTGATGCAATACACAGAAACCCTCCTGCCCGGGACATTGACGGAGTGAAGAGAAGAACAAGGGCAGGCATGGGCCGCTGTCAGGGAGGATTCTGTATGCCGTCAGTTGCCGAACTTCTCTCTGAGGAACTTAAGATACCTTTTGAAAAGGTGACAAAATCGGGAAAGGGTTCTGAAATAACCTTTGAAAGAACCAAGACCGGAGGTGAAAAATAATGAGTGCAGCAAAGACAATGACAGCAGATGTAGTAATAATCGGCGGCGGTCCCGGTGGAATGAGCGCAGCTGTATCAGCAAAAAATGCAGGTGCGGCAGAGGTTGTTATAATCGAAAGAGAAACCAGACTCAGCGGCATACTTCAGCAGTGTATACACAACGGTTTCGGCCTTCATAAATTTAAAGAGGAACTGACAGGTCCGGAATACGGGCAGCGGTACGAGGAAATGGTAAGCCGCCTGGGCATTACCGTAATGACTGAGACAATGGCCGTGGACATTACTCCGGACAGAACAGTAACGGCGGTCAGCAAGGAAAGAGGGTATTTCAGCATAAAGGCAGGCGCGGTGGTTCTGGCTATGGGCTGCCGTGAAAAACCCCGCGGCGCACTGAGCATTCCTGGAACAAGACCTGCGGGAGTGTTTACAGCAGGAACGGCTCAGAAACTGGTAAACATAAAGGGCTATATGCCGGGCAAGGATATTGTCATTCTGGGCTCCGGAGATATCGGCCTGATTATGGCAAGGAGAATGACACTTGAGGGTGCCCGGGTCAAAGCTGTATGCGAGATTATGGAAGACTCCGGCGGTCTTACCAGAAACATAGTTCAGTGCCTTCAGGATTTTAACATTCCCCTTCTTCTTCGTCATACCGTAGTTGAAATACACGGAAAGAAAAGGGTGGAAGGTGTGACTGTGGCCAAGGTTGACGGAAATCTCAAACCTATTCCGGGTACTGAAGAATATATTGAGTGCGACACTCTGATGCTTTCTGTAGGACTGATTCCCGAAAACGAGCTCAGCAAGAAAGCCGGCGTTGAGCTTGACCCTAAGACCAGAGGCCCTGTAGTGGATGAAAACAGGCAGACTAAGGTTTCCGGAATCTTTGCCTGCGGCAATGTGGTTAAGGTTCACGAACTGGTGGATTTTGTTTCCGATGAGGGTGAAATCGCAGGGCGGAGTGCAGCTCTGTATGCACAGGGGCTGCCACTGACAGGCAGTGAAACTTCCGGTGCAGGAGGTTCGTCAAAACCTGTGCCAAGCACTCAGAAGAAAGGCGTGAAGAATCTTGTTTCAGAGGACGGAAAGGGCAGCACTGTTATATGCACAATATGCCCTATGGGATGCAAAATACAGGTGGAAGCCTTAACTACCGAAGAATCCCATCCTGAAAAACCGGCTCAGCCGGCTTTCCGCGTAACAGGAAATACATGCAAGCGAGGCGAGCGCTACGCTGTTCAGGAGGTAACAGCTCCTCAGAGAACACTGACCACGACAATGTATGCCAAAGGCGGGGTTATAGTTCCCGTAAAGACAGACAGACCTGTGCCTCGTGAGAAACTGTCATCCTGTATGAAAGTGATAAATTGTAAAACCTTAATATTGCCAATTGAGGCCGGAGATATTATAATAGAGAATATAGAGGATACCGGCGCAAATGTAATAGCGGAGAGGTCTTTCCTCTGATTTTGAATTCAGACAGGAGATGAGGAGATGTCTTTGTTTACAGAAAGAAAAGTAGCTGCGGCTGTAAGAACCCAAGAGGATTTTCAGGCTGCGCTGGCTTCAAAAGTGGATATTATTTTCCTTCTCTACTCGAGTCTTCTCACCATTGAAGAGCAGATTGCGAAGGCCCATGAGGCCGGAAAGAAGCTGTTTATTCATATGGATTTTGCCGAGGGAATAGGAAAGGACAGAGTCGGGCTGGAATTTGTAAAGCAAAAAGGTGCAGACGGCATTCTGACCACTAAGACCGGCATGATAAAACCGGCCAAGGAGATAGGACTTATTACGGTGCAGCGTTTCTTCATCGTAGATTCCCATTCTGTTGATACGGCCGTTGATTCTATCAGGATCGCAAAGCCCGACATTGTGGAAATAATGCCGGGAGTGGTATGCAAAAAAATTGCTGAATTTGCACGGAAGGTAAATACGCCTATACTTGCAGGAGGACTGGTGGAATTTAAAGAAGATGTTGATAACGCCATTGAGGCGGGAGCAAAGGGTATATCCACGGCAGACAGGAAGCTTTGGAATTACAAGTAAAGGAGCAGAGATAATGAAGATAAAATTTTGCGGAGCAACAATCGGAGTAACAGGTTCTTGTCACCTTCTGACGACAGATAACCATAAGATACTCCTGGACTGCGGTCAGTTCCAGGGGGGCAAGGAAATGGAAAAACTCAATAATGAGCCTTTTCCCTTTGATCCTGAAGAAATTGAATGTGTCATAGTAAGCCATGCTCACATTGACCACTGCGGCAGACTTCCTCTTCTGGTAAAGAGAGGCTTCAAGGGAGCCATATACTGTACTGATGCTACAGCTGACCTCCTCGAAGTAATGCTCAAGGACAGCGCTTACATTCACGAAAAGGATGCTGAATGGCAGACCAAAAAGAATGCGAGAACAGGAAAGCCTGCTGTTGAGCCTTTATATACAGTGAAAGATGCGGAGAATGCATTAAAGCTGGTTAAACCGATTCTCTACGACCAGCTTGTTGAACTCAACGATCATGTAAAGATCGTATTCAACGATGCGGGACATATTCTCGGCTCGGCCATTACCGAAATCTGGGTAACCGAAAACGATACAACTTCCAAAATCGTCTTTTCAGGTGACCTTGGCGTAATGGACAGGCCTATTTTAAGAAACCCTGTGAAAATAAAGAAGGCAGACTATGTGATTATGGAGGCTACTTACGGAAACAGACTCCATCCTGCCAATTCTACAAGTATAGATGAACTCATTAAGATTGTTCTGAAGACCATTAAAAGAGGCGGAAGCGTTATCATTCCTTCCTTTGCTGTAGGCAGAACTCAGGAGCTCATATATCAGTTCAATATGTTCTACGAACAGCATCCTGAGTACTCCGACGTACTGGGAAAGGTAAATGTTTATATAGACAGCCCTATGGCTACTACAGCCACAGAAGTGTTTAAGAAAAATGCTCAGGTCTTTGATGAAGAGACAAGGAATTACATACTCAGCGGAGATAATCCTCTGGATTTCAAAAACCTTAAATTCACCAGAAATACTGCAGATTCTCAGATGCTTAACAATGACAAGACGCCTAAGATTATTATTTCGGCCAGCGGAATGTGTGAAGCAGGTCGTATCAGGCACCACCTTAAGCACAACCTGTGGGACAGCAGAAACAGCATAGTTTTCGTAGGCTATCAGGCTGAAGGAACCCTGGGAAGGATGCTTATAGACGGCGCCAAGGAGGTAAAACTCTTCGGAGAGCCTGTAATGGTAGCCGCTGAGATCTATAATCTTCAGGGATTTTCAGGGCATGCAGATCAGCAGGGACTCTTAGACTGGCTGGGCGGCTTTAAGACTCCGCCTAAGGAAATCTTTATCGTTCACGGCGAGGAGCAATCTAAGAACGACTTTGCGGCTAAAATAAAAGAGGTTTACGGTTATGAACCGACTGTTATACACTCCAATTCGGAATTTGATCTGCCGTCAGGAACATGCCTGAGCAAGGACGAAGTGACCAGAGATCTCATGGACGATGAGGATATTGAAAATCTTAAGAAAAAGATCGTTTCAATACGTTCCGAGCTTGATAACATTCTGGGAACAGCCCAGGGCGTTGTGGATAATCAGGTTTCCGCTCAGAAGCTGCAGCAGATAAACAACATAGTTCTGGAACTTGAAAAAGCGTCCATCAATTTAGGTTCATCGATTACAGCAGAAGACAGAGATACAAAGCCGCTAAGCGAACAATAGAAGGCAGGTTGCTATAAGCAAATTACAGTACGAATTAAACAGGTGCCCGAGGGTATGCACGCTAACCGTCTCCCTCGCAGTTCATAGCTAGACCGCGCGCAGACTTTGGATAAAATTGCAAACGCGCACCATTGGTGCTTGAACGGTGCAATTTTATAACCAAAGTCTTAGCTCGCTTTCGTCTGCTATGAAGCCGTGCTCGGTCGAAAGGTTCGCTTAGCACACCCACGGGAGCCATATTTAATTCTTTGCTAAAAATTTGCTTATGACAGCAGTCTGCCTTAGAGGTTTCGAACGATTTCGCAAGAGCAGTTTGAAGCGGTAAACAGGCTTGCGCCATATGAGCAGTAAGAATTAAACTCTGTTTGAGCACATTAAAGCCTATAAGGCGAGTTAGTTTAATTCTCTGCGAATAAAGCAAACTGTTTTTGCGCTTCCTGCGATGAGGATAAAGAGAGAAAACTCTAAGGCAGCCTGCAGCAGATGCATTTTTAGCAACAATAAACAGGAGAGCTATATGAAAGACGTAATTGTAATAGGAATTGCAGGGGGTACCTGCTCCGGCAAGAGCACCCTTATTCAGAAAATAAAGGAAGAGTTCGGCGATACCATAACCATTCTCAGCCATGATTTCTATTATAAAGCTCACAATGAAATTCCATTTGAGGAACGTAAAAAACTCAACTATGATCATCCCGACTCATTTGATACCGATCTGATGATAGGTCATATCAAGAAGCTTATTAACGGCGAGAGCATAGAAAGACCCGTTTACGATTTTACAATCCACAACAGAATAGACGAGACGGTAACCGTGCATCCGTCGAAAGTTATCGTTGTGGAGGGCATACTGATATTTGAAAACAAAGAGCTTCGGGATATGTGTGATATCAAGGTGTTTATCGATACCGACGCCGATGTCCGGATAATAAGAAGGATAGTGCGTGATGTTCACGAGCGCGGCAGGACTCTGGAATCAGTAGTCACCCAGTATCTGACCACGGTGAAGCTCATGCATGAGCAGTTTGTTGAACCTACTAAAAAATATGTGGATGTCATCATCCCTGAGGGAGGCTACAACCAGGTTGCACTTGAAATGCTCAATGAGAGAATACATGCTCTTCTGAAAGGACGTGGCTAGATTGTCTGATTCCGGAAAGGGAAACAAAGTAATTTTATATTTACTGTTTACGGCACTGGCCCTGTTATGGGGCCTGTCTTTTTTAGGTACAAAAGTGGCTCTTAAAGAGCTGGAGCCCATAGAGGTTCTTGCTGTCCGCTGGGGAATGTCCCTTGTGCTTTTCTGCTTTCTTGCAGTTACAGGGATTATAAAAATCAATTTCAAGGGAAAGAATGTCAGGCTCCTTGCCATAGCCGTGGCAATACAGCCCTGTATTTATTCCATTCTGGAAGCATGGGGAATCAATCTGACCACCTCATCGGAAAGCTCTATAATAATTGCGGTGATTCCCCTTATGGTGGTAATTGAAGGATTTCTGTTTTTTAAACAGAAAGTTTCACGGCGTACAGGCATCGGCATTATCATCGGATTTTCCGGTATTGTAACAGCTATATTGTTCTCACCGGAATTTTCAACAGGAGGAAAGCTGACAGGCTACCTGTGCCTGATAGGTGCGGTTACAACAGGGGCCCTTTATACCATAATATCCAACCGGCTGGGCCAGGAGTTCTCAACTATGGAAACCACCTTCGGACTTGCTCTGGCAGGCGGGGTCTTCTTCAATCTGCTTTCATTTCTTGAGGGAAACGGACTTCACCCTTACAGAGTGTTTCTGTCGGGAGGCTCTTCAATGTGGTCGCTTATTTATCTGGGAGTGGGATGTTCCTTCGGCGCATACCTGATTTTTAACTATACACTTTCAAGGCTGAGGGCGGATCTGGCCACATGCATACAGACCAATTCAATTACCGTTGTAGGTGTTGCAGCCGGAATAATCTGGGGCGGAGACAGCTGGGGCTGGTATACTGTGGTAGGAATGCTCATGACAATTGCAGGAATTATCATTGCTTCCAGAGATGCTAAATAGAGTTTTATATTGACAATGATGTAATATTATGTTAAAACATAAATAAGGGAAAGAGTTTGAACGCATGGTGTAGTATAAACTATGGGGGAAAACTTATGAAAGATTATCAGCAGAAAAAGATGAAAAGCCACGTACTGCCTCAGCCCGTGTACAGGCAGGCCCTGTGGGCAGTTAAGGATCTCCTCAGGCTTCAGGAGCGTCTTGAAGAACTGAGAAGAGATGCATACGCAGTGGGAGAGAGGAAAATACAATGGTACGGAGGAGGATACAAAGGCGGCTTTGTGTGTGATGCCACTGGGGGAAAAGCTGTGGAAATAGCCAATATTTCCTGGAGAATAGACGCCATTGTCAGAGCTTTTGATTCTGTACCGGAAAAATACCGGAAAGGCATTGAGAATAAACTTGTTCACGATGTGCCTTACGATGACCAGTGCCATCCAAATACATGGAAAAGGTGGCAGCAGGTTTTCCTGTATAACGTAGCAGAAAACCTGTGTATTCTGTAAAAAAATAAAAAAATTTGAAAAAATTTCTAAAATTGTGCTGAAAGTAACGTTTCAGTGTGCTATTATGTAAATGTAATAAAATGTCAAGAGACGCTTTGCAGTTCTTTAAGAGAACCGCAGGGCGTTTTTGCTTTGGAAGAGGTGCTCTAACTTTTTCCATGGTTGACCTTTATGGTGGTCTTACTTTCGTGGTGGTTTTTGAGGTTAAGACAGGTAGAGTATGAACTATGTTCTAGTTTTGTCTGTCTTTTTTATCGGCGTTGTACAATTTGACTTGAAACAAGTTTTTTTACAACATGACACTCACATCGGCCTTTAAATCGTAACTGAAAAGTCGTGAATGTTGTACTTTTTTTTGATTTGCAGAATTTTTACAACATAAAATTAAATCACGTTGTAAAAATAACTTCGACCTCCCGGATTTTACAACATGGCACTCAAGAGACGGCCTCCAAAAGCTTTGGAAAAGGTGTGATGTTGTAAAAATAGTGGCTTATTTGATTTTTTTACAACATCGGAGTGTTCCTTAACTTAATGGTATTGCCTTTTGAAGGGCGGTCATGATTTCGTTCTGGTACCATCATAAAAGTTAGAGCATGGGTCAAGCCACCGAAAAAGTTAGAGAGCCTGAAACTAAAGAAAGGAAAATGCATAATGAAGAAAAAAATTGCAGGTATAACCCTGATCCTGCTTTCTCTTGGAGCACTTGGTTTCTGGGAAATGTGGGGAAGGGAAAACATTACCTATGACAGAGTTCTGGTTCTTAAGGATTCATTGCCCAAAAATACTCTTATCACTTCTGAGATGCTACGGGAGAAAAAGACGGAAAATCCCGGAGAAGGTGCAATCCTCAGCGATGAAGGCAATGAGATTATCGGCATGGAGACGGCACAGTTTGTTCCGGCGGGAACCGAACTTTACAGAGAATATTTTCAGGAGTCTGTATTTGCAGTGGGCCCGGAAGAAGGTAAATACATTCTGTCCGTGCCGGCTCAGTGGCTGAAAGCTTTCCCTCAGACTTTAAAGCGAGGGGACAGAGCTTTTTTTTACTGCGGAGGTGAGCCGGTTACCGATGCTGTGGTTGCATATGTGCGGGACGGTACCAACCAGGAGGTTCATTACGGAGACGATGAAAGACTGACCAGCTCCTCATCGGTAAGTCTGATTGAAATTGTCGTAGATGAAAAGCAGGCAGCACTCCTTGGCAGACTGGCTGAAAAGGGCAACAAATTTGTGATTCTGTACTATTAAGGCAGGAAAGGAGGAAGACCGTCCATGACTTTTGAGGAAGTATGCGGCCGCGTGAAATCCGCAATGGAGGATCGCTGGAAAGCTGCAGATGAAGCAGGCAGAATGCTGCGGCTGGAGAGAGAAAAAAGAGCAATAATGGGATATGAGGAGGATATGGAGGAATACAGAAGGGATATTTGTCAGATAATATATGATGAGGGAATGGAGAACGGGGACTATCCGCCCTGGTATAAAAATCTCACAGAGGGAGTTTTCAATGAGCTTTACGGTCTTGCGGGCCTTGCTCCATGGGTTTACGACGAAACTGAAAGCTACAGAAAATCATCGTCAGCCAAACTCATTGGAGACAGGCTTTATTGCCTTATAGACGGAGTGTCTCAGCTTCAGCCTCAGATTATCAAAGCCGGAAGGAGAGATCAGCTTAAGAGGGCGCTTCTCTTAGGCTCTCCCAGAGAAAGACTGGAGAAGGGGTTTCACGAGGTATACCTTAGAAACGGCATCAGAATAACCATTTATTCAGGTGAACGCACAAAAGAAGGCCAGGACGTGATGGTTTTCAGAAAATATATTATGAATGAGCTTACCTTCGAAGAGCTTGTAAAGAGGGGGACAATTCCGCCGGAGGCGGTAAAACTGTTCCGTACAATGGCGGCAATCGGGTTTAACGTAATCTTTGCAGGACCGGTAAGATCAGGGAAAACTACTTTCATGCAGGTGTGGCAGTGCTGTGAGAAAAGTAATCTTGAGGGACTTGCGGTTTCCACAGACCCGGAGACACCATGGCACAGGCTGATGCCCCATGCTCCCGTAATGCAGCTTGTAGCTGACGGCAGAGAACTGGAGGACCTGACAAAATCTCTTGTGAGAGGAGATAACGATTATGTGCTTCTGGAGGAAATGCGTGATGCGGCGGCCTTCAGACTGGCACTGGATATTATTTCCACAGGGACACATCGGAGCAAGGCCACAGTACATACCACGGATCCTGTTAATCTGCCCTTCCGTATGGCATCACGAATCTGTGAAAGCTACGGAGGCAGCCTTCAGGGAGTGTTACAGCAGATTTTTTCCGGTTTCAGCTATGTATTTGAATTGTGCAGCAGAGAAGAAAACAGAGGGGAAAAAAGACTGAAAGCCCTTTGGGAGTACTGCTACGACGGCCACAGAGATTTGCCCTCGGTTCATAAGATCTGCAGCTATGATGCTGCAGCAGATGACTGGAAATGGAAGCACCACATGGGGGAAGACAAGAAAAAAATCGCAGGTCTCCTGCCGGAGCAGATGAAAGAAATGGAGGACATCATGGAAGAACTTGAAAGAAGAAATCCAATCACAGAGAAAACGGTAATATATCCGCGCTATTACAGACCTAACATCATGGAGAACCCTGAGAGGAGGAGCTTATGACTGAACTTTTTCTCATATTGCTCATTGCAGCAGGGATAACCATACTTATGTGGAATAGCATATATGAAGTGGCTTTGCAGCTGAAGGAAGCCGTGGAAAAATGGGTCATGAGTTTTAAAGAGGATATTAATGAGAAAAGGCGGGAGGCAGAAATTAAAGGAAGACTCGGGGATATTGTCTACAGCCATATAAGACTGCTTCTCCAGATTACTCTGGGAATGGGAACCCATAAAAGCATTAAGGCATTCTGGACAGTATCGTCATGCTCAGCTTTGGCAGCAGCAGCTCTTCTGGCGGGAAAAGTTTCCCTGTCTGTCACTGTTTCGGCAGCTCTTGCGGCAGGAGTTCTTCCCTACGGCCTCCTCAGACTGCGGCTTAAAAAGCTTCAGGTAAGCAGTTCAAGAGAAGGGGAAATTCTGGTGACGGAACTTCTGGAAAATTACAAGATACATTATTGCAATATGCGGCAGGCTATTGAGCAGACTGCATCTTCAATTGAGGAAGCCCCCAATTCAAGGAGGCTTCTTTTAAATTTGACAAAGGGATTAAATACGGCAGAAAAAGACCGCATAGGAAGCCTTCTCCGTGAATTCAGACTTTCCATTAATACCTCATGGGGAAATATTCTCGCATCAAATATGGGCTTTGCCCTCATGTCAGGTGTGGAAGTGAGCGAAGCACTGGCGGACCTTGCCGATACAGTCAAAAGAGCCAGGCGCGTAGATGAGTTTGCCAGGCGGGAAAATAACGAAGCTGCTCTTATACTGAAATATCTGGCTCCCGTTTCATACGTTCTCACTGCAGCAGCAGGAGTGGCCTTTTTCGGTCTTTCCCCGGAAAAATTCCTTTACTACCAATTTAAAACGGAGGCGGGTCTTACATGGTTTACAATTTCTTTAATTATCTACGTGGCAGGAGCAGTAATAAACGCCTGCATTTCAAGAACAAGGCTGGATCTTTAAAAAACAGGGCCCGGATTGACAGGGAAATATACGGAAGTGCTGTAACCCTTAAGAATCTGGCACTGGTTCAGAAGGAAAAGCCACTGTCGGCCGACTTTATTTTTGAAAGCCTGATGGAAAATTCAGCAGCCCTGAGGCCGGCATATGAGAAGCTCATAGCTTTATACAGAAGCGGCAGAGATGAGGAAGCCTTTAAAGCCTTTGCTGCAGAAACGGAGAGCCGCGCGGGGAAAAATTTTGCATCTATACTCTCAAAGCTGGATAAGATCAATCCCGCGGAAACGGTTAAGCAGATGGAAGTTTTTCAGAGTATGATGGCGGAGGAAAGAACCACCGCAGCCATTAAGACAGCTCAGCGAAACAGCGTCATAATAACAGCACTGGCCTCCGCCTCAATCTTTGCACTTCTGATTAACTTTGCCGTTGTGGTAGTATTTATGGATACCCTCGGGATGCTGGAGCATTTGTTTTAGAGGCTATAAGCCATGAAAAAATTAACAATATGGGAGGAAAAAATATGAAAAATTTGATTATCATTATAGGAACAATTCTTTTGGGTGCCCTTATAGTCAATACCCTGGTCCTGGGGGACGACAACTCACTTAAATCGGCGGCCAATGATATCATGGAAGAAGGAACCAAGGCAATAATGGACAGCATTGATTTTTCAGGCTCCGGAGGCGGTTCGGGCTCCGGGGGCGCTTCGGGAGGTCAGGAGTGAAACAGATTATTATTATAATAGGAACAGTGATTCTGGGATGCCTTATTTTTAATATGATGGCGGGAGACGACCCGGGCAGCCTGAAAAATGTGTCTCTGAAGGTAATGGAAAGAACTATGGAGGAGTATGGGTAATGAAGGATTTAATCACGACCATAGGTTCAATTATTATACTGATGATGTTCCTGCTGCAGTTTGCTGCAAATCAGACTACATATACCAGGATTATGGGAGCTGAGCATGAAATAAAGGAATTCCGTTTACTTTCTCAGGAGACGGGAAGTATAAACAATGAAGATATCAACAGTCTGAAGAACAATCTTTCAAAAATACTGCACTGCCTTCCGTCGGAAATATCGGTAAAGGTCACGGGATACGGTGCAGATGGGGAAAATGAAGAAAGCCGTCCGGCAGACTATTCCGTAACCATGCCAATTTACGGAGTTATAGGCCCTGCGGGGATGATGGGACTTTCGGAAGATGAAAATGTTAAGCAGTATACAACAGGCGGAATTATAGTATTTAACAGTAAGGAATCAGATGATGGAAATGAACCTGATAATCCGGAGGAAGAATAATGAAGAATCTGATAATAACCACAGCCCTGGTGATATTATTCTCCATGCTGGTCTGCTTTCAGTGGGATATGAACACCAGAATATGCCGCGCCTACAGTGACGAGGGACAGATAGGTGCCCTGGATTTAATTCAGTGAATAAAATTTGGAAAAACATTGACACAATACGATTTACGGTAGTATAATGACAAAAAGTAAGAGGGAGTAACTGGCACATTTTGTGTGGTATTTGCGTCATTACGATCGTCCGTTTTTATGGCGGCGATTCGCTGATATCTTAAATAGTAAGACTTTTACCGTTTAGTAAATGGTAGGAGTCTTTTTTTTATAGACTCCGGAAAGAAGGGGAGAAAAGATGAAGTATTACTTAAAGAGTATTGATGAGGCATTTAAAGAGGTAAATTCAGATTCCCACGGCCTCTCTTCTGAAGAAGCGGAGCAAAGGCTTGAGGAAAAGGGCAGAAACAAACTGGCCGAGTCAAAGAAGGATTCTATTGTTAGGAGATTTTTAACTCAGCTGGCAGATCCTATGATTATCATACTGATTGCAGCTGCCGCAATCTCAGGTGTCACATCCTATTATTCCGGTGAGAGTTTTGCCGATGTTATAATCATCCTTGCAGTGGTCATAATCAATGCCATACTGGGCATCTTACAGGAGAGCAAGGCTGAAAAGGCCATCGAGGCCCTTCAGGAAATGTCGGCGGCAACAAGTAAGGTCCTGAGAGACGGCAAGCTTGTGCACGTAAAAAGCGAGGAGCTTACAGTCGGTGACGTGATTATGCTTGAAGCCGGAGACAGTGTCCCTGCAGACGGCAGAATTATTCAATGCGCCAGTATGAAGGTGGAAGAAGCCGCCCTTACGGGGGAAAGCGTTCCGGTAGAAAAGACAACAGATGTAATCAGCCTGGGGGATGAAAAGGACGTTCCCCTTGGAGACAGAAAAAACATGGTCTACATGGGCAGCACTGTTGTTTACGGAAGAGGTGCAGCTGTTATATGTGCTACAGGCATGAACACGGAAATGGGTAAAATCGCCGATGCTCTTTCACAGGCAAAAGAAGGCAAGACACCGCTGCAGCTTAAGCTTGCTCAGCTTTCAAAGATTCTCACCGTACTGGTTCTTGCAATCTGCGTTGTCATATTCGGCGTGAGCCTGATGAGGGCTGATACTATTACAGGAGAGGTTTTCCTGGATACTTTCATGATTGCTGTAAGTCTGGCTGTTGCGGCCATTCCTGAAGGCCTTGTGGCAGTTGTGACCATTGTGCTTTCCATAGGAGTAACTAATATGTCAAAGCGGAATGCCATTATCAGAAAGCTCACTGCAGTTGAAACCCTGGGGTGTGCACAGATAATATGTTCCGATAAGACGGGAACCCTTACTCAAAACAAGATGACCGTAGTTGACTATTACGGAGATGACGAAAAGCTGCTGGCTCAGGCCATGGCTCTCTGCTGTGATGCCCAAATAGAGGAAGGCGAAGACAGCGCAACAGGCGAGCCTACGGAGTGCGCTCTTGTTAACTATGCATACAAGCTGGGGCTGAAAAAGGGCGATGTGCAGAAAAACCTGCCGAGGGTAGGCGAGGTTCCTTTTGACAGCGGACGAAAGATGATGACAACCCTTCATAAAGATGCAAAAAACAACAGGATCATTCAGTATACAAAAGGTGCTCCTGATGAAGTGCTCAAGAAATGCACGAAAATATACAAAGACGGAAAAGTCTGTGAAATTACCGATGAAGATAAGCAGCATATATTGACAGCAAACAAAAACATGGCAGACAAAGCTCTACGTGTCCTGATGGCGGCACAGACCGTTTATTATGAAATGCCGCAGAATGTATCACCGGAGGGAATTGAGCATGACCTCTGCTTCCTGGGTCTTGTGGGCATGATTGATCCCGTAAGACCTGAAGTTAAAGCAGCCATAGAGGAGTGCAACGAAGCAGGAATCACACCGATAATGATAACGGGAGACCATATTGACACTGCATCTGCCATAGGACGCGAGCTTGGAATTCTCAAGGAAGGGAAGCGTGCAATAACGGGAGCAATGCTTAATGAACTTTCCGACGAGGAGTTTGAAAAGGAAATTGAAAATATCAGTGTCTATGCACGTGTTCAGCCTGAACATAAGGTAAGAATAGTGAACATGTGGAAAAAGAAAGGCTATGTAACTGCTATGACCGGAGACGGTGTAAACGATGCTCCGAGTATCAAATCTGCAGATATAGGTGTGGGGATGGGAATTACCGGAACCGATGTGACGAAGAATGTAGCAGATATGGTTCTGGCTGACGATAACTTTGCAACCATAGTGGGGGCTGTTTCAGAGGGAAGAAGAATTTACGACAATATCCGCAAATCTATTCAGTTCCTTCTGGCATCAAATATGAGTGAGGTGGTGAGCATTTTTGCGGCCACACTTATGGGCTTTACAATCCTGCATCCTGTTCATCTGCTCTGGATAAACCTGATTACAGACTGCTTCCCGGCTTTGGCTCTAGGTGTTGAAAGACCTGAAGATGGAATTATGAAGAGAAAGCCTCGTAAGACTACCGACGGCATTTTTGCAGGCGGCATGGGCTTTGATATGGTCTATCAGGGGCTGGTAGTATCAGCGCTGACACTGTGCGCATATTTCGTAGGTCATTTTATGGAGACCGGTGTATGGGAGATTACCGACAGTCCCGACGGAACAACAATGGCTTTCCTGACCCTTTCAATGGCTGAGATTTTCCACAGCTTCAACATGAGATCCCAGAGGGGAAGTCTGTTTAGTATCAAGCATATGAACAAGAGCCTGCTTCTTGCAAGTCTGGCAAGCCTGGTATTCACATCAGTTGTCATTTATGTGCCGTTTCTTGCCGCAGCCTTTGAGTTTGAGCATATCAGCCTGACGGAGTATTTTGTGGCTTTAGGCATGGCCTTCATGGTAATTCCAATTGTGGAGATAATAAAGCTGATACAGAGAAAATGCATGGCTGCAAAGCAAGAATAAATAAGGAAAAAAATAATACAGTAATTCAATAAAACCCGGGACGGAATACCGCTTGCCGGGTTTTTGAGTTTATACAGATATACCCAATACAGGAGCTGCATCTGACCTTTGAGCAGCTGATGGGGGTACTTAAGCTAAAAGAGCATACTCGTCAAATTTAACGATAAATTTATTGACAAATTCATTGTTATATAATAAACTGGTAGTAAGAAAAGGATAGCAGGAGGAAGGACTTATGAATCCAGTTAGAAGTATGCTCGAAAACACAGTGCCAATTTCTATGTTTAACAAGGGTATGGCAGGGAAAATTTTTGAAAGTGTCAAGCAATCAGGTACAAAAGTTGTTATGAAAAATAATGTTGCGGAATGTGTATTATTGTCGCCCGAGGAGTACATTGCAATCATAGATGAACTTGAGGATATGTATCTTATGGCCGAAGCAAGAAGTCGAATGGACAATTTTAATGCAGATAAGCTGATAAGCCGTGAAGAATTCGATAGAAGATTTGGAATCACAGAAGAGGACATTGAGGATTTTGAAGGGGTTGATTTTGAGTGAAGTGGAGACTGACTTTTCTACCTGAAGCAGAAGAAGACTTCGACAAATTAGATGGCAGTAAGAAAAAAATTGTAAGAAAAGCACTGGCAAAGATAGAACAAAACCCTCTTCCAAGTTATGAAGGCGGTTACGGTAAGCCACTGGGAAACAAAGGCGGGAAGAATCTTTCAAACTTTCTAAAAGTAAAAATCAAGGGTGCAGGTATAAGAATTGTTTATCAAACAATACACATTGACGAAATGGTTATTATAATTATAATCGGAATGCGTGAGGATTTTGAAGTATATGAAGAAGCATTTGCAAGAGTGAAAAAATATGAACTGTAGTTTTCTTCTAGATTTGGTGAAAGAGAGGATTGGATTATGAAGATTAAGAAAATGTTACTCACAACTGCCGCCCCGGCAGGTGCATCAGCAGAAGCTGTGCTGGTAATAAGACCGGCACCCGCACCCGCAAGCCGGACAAGCTCAAAGCTTAAGGATGCAAAAGTAAACCTCACATCTGTAAAATCATACAGATAAATAACACCCGTAACTAAAGTGCGAGGAAAACCCCCGCACTTTTTTAATACCCATTTTCACGGAGCCCACCCTGAGGCTCTTTTTAAATATATATAAAAATCTAAAGAAAGGAAAAAAGACTATGGAAAAAACCATAAGAAAACTAAAAGGACTGGCAAGAGGCCACCTTGTAATGATTGCAGCCCTTGCCCTTATCATCACGTCCCTTCCCAGCGGCTTATTCAGCCTTGCAGAAGAGGCAGATGCAGCTAAAGTGACCGGAATAAGCGGCTGGCTTGAAAGTAAAAAGCTTTCAGCGTACGACATGACATCCTCACGGTATATGCAGATATATTATGTAGATTATGCCAAAGAAAGGCTGAGGGATGATGGAAGCTGCACGGAGGCAAGCTCTCCTATGCATGTATATAACATAAACACAGGTGACGGAGTAAATCCTCTGGTGTTCTGCGTTGAGCACGGCGTAACCCAGAAGAATACTGCCAATATGAATGCAAGAGATAGAGAAAGGGCTGAAATGACGCAGGCATATCAAAATGCCGGCAAATCCTATGCTATCGAAAACATATTTAAGGTTCTCTTTTACGGCCCTGTCACAAACAGCAACGATGAGCTCTTTGACCTTGGCTTTAAGGAGTCAAAACACTACGGTAGGAACGGCAGCAGAAGCGACTATACCTTCGGTGCATGGGTAGCTGCCACACAGTGCCTTGTGTGGGAATGCCAGCAGGACTTCAGGGATAAGGACTTTAAAAGAAGGGCAAACGGTCTATCCTATCAGACAGGCTATAAGGGCTCTGCCACATCTCCTATTGAGGCTTCTCACTACACCCGCCATATAGCAGGAACACCTGCTATAGACATATATAACTTCATGGCAAGCGAGATAAAGAAGGGTAACAGCTTTGACAGAAACGTAGCCTCAACAAATAAAGATAATCCTACCTCAATTTTAATCGAAGAAGGTGCAACCTTACCGTATACCAAAGAGCTTAACGGAACAGGAAACGGAAGCGACCTTGAAGTGGTAGATGAAAAAGATAAGCCTGTTAAGGGAATATCAATTACCTTTAACAAGGATACCAAAAAATACTCAGTTACCGTTGAAGACGAAAGCCTCCTTGAAAAGACACTCATAGTAAGACATAAGAATAAGGCGGCTATTCGTGCTGAGAAATACAGAAAAGGAGCTAATGAAAAATATTACAGACCGTATTTCTGGGGCTATGCCACAAACGGTGGAACTAATCATACTCAGGGCTTCGTATCAGGCCTTGATGACCCGGTAAGAGGCTTCCTTAAGCTTACAAAAAAACCGGATATAAAGCCGGGAACATGTGAACCCCTTGATGTAGATGTATTTCCGGTTATAAACATGCCTGTCGAAAAGGTAGATGCAAATACCGGATTTGATGGCAATAATCACACACCTATGGGTGATGCTGCTCTTGATGCAGTTGCAACCTTGGAAAGACAGATTGCAGGCGGCACATGGGAAACCATTGACACCCAGCAGTTTGATGCGTTTGGAAGCCAGCTTACATTTACTGACCAGCCTTTCACAAGTGCTGCAGCACTGTCAGCCTTTATGACAGAATCAGGAAGCCTGTCAGCTTGTGACCACCCTATATATGCAGGTGATCCTCCGGTTCTTGTAGGCTATCAGCATGTAGGAAGCAAAGCTCCGACAAAGAGAGAATGGGATGTAACGGTAAA
>CAKMLH010000017.1 GCA_927797855.1 uncultured Clostridia bacterium
TTATTATATCATTTAACACATATCTGCAATTTTTATTCTTCTTCCTCAGCCTTGTGTGCTTCGATAATCTTTTGAGCATTCATCGCAGGGACTTCCTCGTATCTTGCAAATTCCATAGTGAAGGAACCTCTTGCCTGTGTCATGGAGCGAAGTGCGATTGCATAGTCAAAAAGCTCAGCCTGCGGAGCCTCTGCGTGCAGAAGCTGTCCTCCTCCAATCTGCGGATCCATACCCATTACTGTGCCTCTTCTTGTAGGAAGATCACCCATAACCGCACCTACGAAATCATCCGGAACGAGGATTTCAAGCTTCATAATAGGTTCAAGGAGTACCGGTTTAGCTTCCGCGATACCCTTCTTGAATGCCAGGGAAGCTGCAATCTTAAAGGCCGCTTCGTTGGAGTCTACCGGGTGGTATGAGCCGTCATATAATGTCGCCTTTACATTCTGAACCTTGCATCCTGCCAGAGGACCCTTTTCCATACATTCCAGCAGACCCTTTTCTACTGCAGGAACATACTGCTTAGGAACGGAACCACCGAAAAGCTCTTCCGTGAATTCGAATTCCTGCTGAGAAGGTGCAAACCTAATATGAACATCACCGTACTGACCGGAACCGCCTGACTGTTTCTTATGCTTGCCCTGTACATCAGATGTACCCTTGAT
This sequence comes from uncultured Clostridia bacterium, assembly GCA_927797855.1. Lineage (GTDB taxonomy): Bacteria > Bacillota > Clostridia > Peptostreptococcales > Anaerovoracaceae > SUG1106. The sequence goes on from CAKMLH010000017.1 coordinate 666, forward strand.
GGTTTCTCTGTAAGCAATTTTCTGCGGAACGATCTTTACGGATACGCCGTACTTGTCTTTTAATTTGCTGAGGGCTATATTAATCTGGCTTTCACCCTGTCCGCCTACCAATGTCTGGCGTGTTTCTTTATTTCTCTGGAGAACCAGTGAAGGATCTTCTTCCGTCAGTCTTGCAAATCCTGTTGAAAGCTTATCGTCAGCTCCCTTGTCCGTAGACTCGATTGCCACAAACAGAGTCGGCTGCGGGAAGACGATTGGTGCAATTGTAACAGGATTGTTCTTTTCAGATAATGTATCACCTGTCTTGGTGTATTCGAGCTTGCCCAGTGCAACAATATCGCCTGCCGCTGCCTCAGGGCAGTCTTCCTTATTCTTGCCTCTTATGAAGAATACAGAACCGAGCTTTTCATCCTTTTCTGCTCTGAAGTTATGTAATGACATACCTGAAGTTACCTTGCCGCTTACAACCTTTGCGAGGGAAATCTTTCCGAGGAAAGAGTCCGCAAGGGTCTTGAAAACAAACACTACCGGCTTGGCTGAAGAATCTGCCTTGATTACTATTTCTTCTTCCTTATCGTTAAGAGCCTTGTATCCCTCAATTGTCGGGTCGGGAACGAAATCAATGATTTCCTGCAGAACTTCCTTAACGCCTTCGCCTGTAACGGCGGAGCACTTGAAAACAGGAACGATATCTCCCTGAAGGATGCCTTTTGTCAGCCCTCTGCTGAACTGCTCGTCTGTAAATTCGCCTGCGTCGAAGTAAATATCCATGAATTCTTCGTCAACTTCAGCAATGGCTTCGGAAATGGCGTCTCTGTCGTCAAGGGTAACAACCGATGTTCCGAATTTATCCTGAAGCTGAGCAATAGTAGCATCTACATCCACATTTTCCTTGTCAATCTTGTTGATAATGAAGAACTTAGGTGAACCTGCTTTCTTACATGCATCCCATGCCTTTTCCGTACCTACCTGGATGCCGGAGGAGGCATCTACTAAAATAGCGGCAGCTTCAACGCCTCTGAGTGCGCCCTGTACTTCTCCTGCAAAATCGAAGAATCCCGGCGTATCGACGAAGTTGATCTTTACCTTGTTATATTCAACCGGTACCAGCGTAGAGTTAATGGAATATCCCTTTTCGATTTCCACCTTGTCATAGTCGGATACCGTAGATCCATCCTCAACCTTTCCTAATCTTGAAATTACTCCCGTTGCCAGAAGTGCAGCTTCCAGGAAAGTAGTCTTTCCGCAGCCGCCGTGTCCCAACAGCGCAACATTTCTGATATTTTCGCTTGTATAGCCTTTCATCTAACTAAGCCCTCCTACTTTTATTTTCATTCGTGAATATATTGACATAGCCACTTGAAATATTATACCAAATGCACATTGGAATTACAACTGTTTTATTGTCTCTTTATTCTTTTATCTTCGCCACAATAACCGATGCGGAAAGTATCAGGACGCATCCGGCAATCGCTTTCGCAGAAAAATTTTCGTTATAAAGAAGAATGCCGATTACAAGGCTGGTTATAGGCTCAAAGGTGCTGAGAATTGCAGCAGACTCCGGCCCCGTATACTTTACTCCTATCTGAAATCCGAAGACTCCCACAAGAGAAACGATGGCTGCAAAAATTACCGCCGTAACCCATGCCTTCGAAGTCATGTTAACAGTAAAGCTTCCGGCTGCCGCAGCCATTATCAGAATCATCACAGATGCCACCACATTCATGCAGAAAATCAGTTTGACCGTGTCCATTTTCTGCAGGCCGCTTTTTTTCAGATAAATTATGTAAAATGAGTATGTAATACCCGACAAAAAAGCAAGGCCGATCCCCATAAGGCTTCCTCCGCCGCCGCCGTTATAGAAAAGCAGTATTCCGCACATGCACATAAGGGCACAAAGTATTTTAACAGGGCGTACCTTCTCTTTGAGGAAAATGATGCAGCCCAGTATGGTGAACACCGGGTACACAAAATGTATGGTCGTGGACATTCCCGTGGGGATGAAATTATATGAGGAAAACAGCAGAACTGCAGTGCCTCCGTAGCCGAAGATTGTAATAAGGCAGATCTTCAGGAATTCTTCTTTGGTGACCCTGAGGGAAATCTTCTTGTATCTGATAATCACAAAAAGAACGGGCAGGGAAAGGGCGAAACGGTAAAAAGCCCCGCTCAGGGTCGTTCCTCCTCCTGCTATTATGGTCTTCATAAAAAGAGGTATCATTCCGAAAACCACAGCGGAGGCTATTGTGGCTGCTACTCCTACAGCTCTCCTGCTCAATTTGTTTTCTGATTTTTCATTCATCCTTAACCTCCGTATTTATACAAAACCCCGCTTCGGCAATTATCATCACTTCCGCGGGGGTTGGGTCATGTATTGACTATATTATTTTCTAGAATTCAGCAGTCTTAGGTGTTCTAGGGAACGGAAGCACGTCTCTGATATTGCTCATTCCGGTGATGTACATAATAATCCTTTCAAATCCCAGGCCGTATCCGGCATGCTTTACGCCGCCGTACTTACGAAGATCCAGGTACCACCAGTAGTCCTCCTCCTTAAGGCCCAGCTCTTTCATTCTGGCTGTCAGAACATCAAGTCTTTCCTCTCTCTGGCTTCCGCCGATGATTTCACCTACGCCCGGCACAAGAAGGTCGCATGCCGCAACTGTCTTTCCGTCGTCGTTTAATCTCATGTAGAAGGCCTTTATATCCTTAGGATAGTCTGTTACAAACAAAGGTTTCTTGAAGATTTCCTCGGTAAGGTATCTCTCGTGCTCGGTCTGCAGGTCAATACCCCATTCAACAGGATACTGGAACTTCTTGCCGGATTTGAGAAGCAGATCAACGGCTTCAGTGTATGTCACACGGCCGAAATCAGAGTTTACAATATGATTGAGTCTCTCCAGCAGGCCCTTGTCCACAAAACTGTTGAAGAACTGCATCTCCTCCGGAGCATTTTCCAGAACATAGTTGATGATGTACTTGATCATCGCCTCTGCCAGCTCCATGTCGTCTTCCAGGTCGGCAAAAGCAATTTCAGGCTCAATCATCCAGAATTCCGATGCATGCCGTGCAGTATTTGAATTCTCCGCCCTGAAGGTAGGGCCGAAGGTGTAGACATTCCGGAATGCAAGAGCATATGTCTCCGCCTCGAGCTGACCGCTTACAGTAAGGTTTGTCTCTTTGCCGAAGAAGTCGCCGCTGTAATCCACAGTTCCGTCTTCGTTTTTAGGAAGATTATTCATGTCAAGTGTTGTAACCTGGAACATCTCACCTGCTCCCTCACAATCGCTTCCAGTAATAATCGGGGTGTGAACATATACGAAGTTCTGTTCCTGGAAGAACTTGTGAATTGCATACGCCACCAGCGAACGCACGCGAAAAACAGCAGCAAATGTATTGCTTCTCGGTCTCAGATGTGCGATTTCACGCAGGAATTCCATGGAGTGACGCTTCGGCTGAAGGGGATAGTCCGGTGTGGAGGTTGCCTCCACAGTAATCTCTCTTGCCTTTATTTCAAATGGCTGCTTGGCCTCAGGTGTCAGAACCACAACGCCTTTAACAGCCAGTGCTGTAGCCACATAGGCCTTTGCGATTTCATCAAAGTTATCAAGGAATTCTTCTTCATACACTACCTGAACGGATTTGAAAAAGCTTCCGTCGTTAAGCTCGATGAAGCCGAACTTATTGGAGCTCCGGTTGTTTCTAACCCAGCCTTTTATTAAAACTTCTTTATCGGCGTATTCCGCCGTGTTTCTGAAAAGTTCTCTCAGCAAAATATCTTTCATCTTTCACTTTTCCTCTTTTTTATTATTTATTCGCGGAAAATTCCCGTACATTTCATTATAGTATTAATCTGCATCCAAAGTCAATGGGAAACATCATAATATGTCTTATTCGCCTTCAATGCAGCATCTGCTTCTGCCTCCATTTTTGGCCTTATAAAGTGCCTTATCCGCTCTTTCAAACAGATCATCAGGAAAGCCTTCATCGGAAAAAGCCACCCCTGCGCTGAGGGTAACCGGCGGAAAATCATTTTCCGCATTATTGAGCTGAGTGTTTATCTCTTTAAATTTGCTCCGTATAACACCCAGATTTTCCTGATCTATTCCGGTCATAATAATCACAAACTCGTCTCCGCCCATGCGTATCACATAATCCCCGGGTCTGAAACTGCGTCTTATGGCGGCTGCCACTGCTTTGAGCACAGCATCTCCTGCCTCATGTCCATTCCGATCGTTTACCTGTTTGAACTGGTCTACATCTGTAACGGCCATTGCAATGGAATTCTTGCTTTCCTTAAAAAACTCACGGACCTTTTCAAAAGCTGCTCTGTTCAGAAGTCCTGTAAGCGGGTCATGCTCCGCCTTCTGAACAAGTTTCTTTTCATTGGCACTATTGAATTCATATAGTTCATTATAGGTCAAAGCAAGATATTTAAATTCATATGCTCCGATTATATCCAGAGTTTCATTTTCCTTTACCCGCCTGATATGGCTGCTCAGCGGATTTATTACAAGCAATATTATCGCTATAAAAGTAAGTATATTGAGGATAAACAGTGCACTTATAAAAATCCTCTGCTTAAGTATTGACTGTTCAAGGACCCTGGTGCTTCCCTGCTGTCTGTCTGATGTTTCGCTCATTATGTCATCGAGAAAATTAGATAAATTGCTGTATATCCTTGCTTTTGCATTCTGGTAGTCTTCATCGAATACCAGATTGCGGGCTTTTTCTATTTTTGCTTTCGATGAAAGTGTTTCGTCAGAAGCTTTGAGGCTTACCTTCCGCACTTCCTCAGGGAGCATTTCCGGATCATAGTTATTGGCTTCGGATATCAGCCGCATGGAATATATTTCTGTTTTCATCAGATCGTTGGATGCGCTCAGTGCAGCTTCCAGTTCTTTAATATTTTTTTCGGCAGGCTGACGGTCTTTAAGCTCCGCTAAAGCCTTCTCGCGCCTTTTTATTTTATTGGCTTCGTCAAAATAAAGATTCATGTACTTTATATCCATGTTCTGTACATACAGACGTACCTGTTCTGTCAGATAGTCTGACGCCTGATACACCATTGCAGCTTCCCTCCGACATGAAATATAATCGTCAGTGTATTCAACCATCTGCTGATAGTTCTTGCTTACCGCAGCCGTAATGAATATAAGAAGCACATACAGAACACACGAAATTATAATTATAACAGTGTTAAGAGTTTTAATTTTTATTCCCTTTATCTTCTTTGCTCTTTCTTTGTTCACATTTAACTCCTGAAATAAAAAATGACATTATTAAGGTGCATAGCGGACCCTCATCACAAATGGGCAATCCCGTTATGGAACTGCCCATTCATTCTTAAATTATGCTATTTTCAGTCTTTGCACCGCCTTCAGCACGTATTTCATTTACTTATCCAGCGGCTTCATTGTCGGGAAGAGTATTATGTCCCTGATGCTCGGTGCATCCGAAATCAGCATTATAACTCTGTCAATGCCTATTCCAAGGCCACCTGTAGGAGGAAGACCTACCTCAAGAGCGTTTACGAAGTCCAAATCCATCGGGTGTGCTTCATCATCTATGCCGGCATCAAGCTGGTGCTGCTGCTCTGCGAATCTCTCGTACTGATCAATCGGGTCATTGAGTTCGGAGAAACCGTTGCATATTTCCCAGCCGTTGATATATCCTTCAAATCTTCTGGTGATTCTTGGGTCATCCTTGCTTCTCTTTGCAAGAGGCGATACTTCAACAGGATGACCTGTTACGAAAACAGGTACAGGTCCGTCAAGGACGCCCGGAATATCCTCGCAGTATTCCTCAAACATTTCGGCAATAATCTTTCCGCGGGTCCAGTCCTTAACCTCGTCCTTATCCATTCCGTATTTGATTGCCTCTGCTCTTGCAGTTTCATCATCTTCAATGTTATGGAAATCAATTCCCGTAACTTCGCATACGAAATCAGTCATATCAATTCTCTTCCAAGGAGGAGTTACATCGAATTCCTTGCCCTGGTATTTGATAATAGGGCTTCCGTTTACAGCCATGGCAGCCTTGTAAACTACCTGCTCCGTAACCTCAATCACCAGCTCCATATCGCCGTATGCAGCATAGCATTCCATGGATGTGAATTCAGGGTTGTGGTTTCTGTCCATACCTTCGTTTCTGAACATCTTGCCCATTTCATACACTCTGTCAAGTCCGCCTACGATAAGTCTCTTAAGGTAGAGTTCGTTGGAAATACGCAGCTTCATGTCAATATCGAGGGTATTATGATGTGTGTTGAAAGGTCTTGCGTTAGCACCGCCGGCTATGGTAGTCAGAATAGGGGTATCTACTTCCAGATATCCGTAGTCTTCCTCAAGAACTCTCTTGATTTCTTTAATAATTCTTGCTCTCTTATAGAACATTTCCTTTACTTCAGGATTCATTATCAGGTCAACATATCTCTGGCGATATCTCAGATCCTGGTCCTTTAAGCCCTGCCACTTGTTAGGCAGTACCTGAAGAGATTTTGAAAGCAGAACCAGTCTTGATACCTTTATGGTCACTTCACCTGTTCTTGTCTTGAAAACAGTTCCTTCAACGCCTACGATATCGCCGATGTCGTAAGTTTTAAAGTAGCCATACTCTTCTTCTCCTAAAGCATCTTTGGAAACAAAGCACTGAATTCTGCCCTGTTTGTCCTGAATATCGATGAAGGAAGCCTTGCCCATATGTCTGAAAGCCATAATTCTGCCGGCGCAGGAAACTTCCTGGTCTTCCATGGCTTCAAAATTATCCTTTATGTCCTTGCTGTGAGCAGTAACATTCCAGTTTTCCTCAAGGAAAGGGTTCCTGCCTGCTTCCTGCAGTGCTTTCAGCTTTTCCCTTCTTATCCTGCGCTGTTCACTTAACGCTTCTTCAGATATTTCTTCCTCCTCGACCTGGGGATTCAAGTTTTCTCTTCTGTCTTCTGTACTCATTTTACTTTTCCTCTCTGATTTAATCACTAAATACTCTCTTATCTTGAAATGCTCTCCACCTTGTAGTGCAGAGTTCCGTCCGGAACAACAATTTCAACGATTTCACCTTTCTTCTTTCCAAGAAGATGCTGTCCTACAAGTGACTCGTTTGAAATTTTACCGGCAAAAGGATCAGCCTCGGTTGAACCTACAATGGTAAATTCCATCTCCTCACCCGAATCCATATCCTTGACTTTTACTTTAAGTCCTACTCCCACAAAATCATTGGACATATCTTTTTCGTCGATGATTTTTGCAGTTCTGATCATATTTTCAAGCTTGACGATTCTTTCCTCAAGCTCTGCCTGCTCGTCCTTCGCTGAATCATATTCAGCATTTTCGGAAAGGTCTCCGTAGGAAATGGCCTCTTTCAGTCTTTCCGACACTTCCTTACGTCTGACCGAAACCAGCTCCTCGTGTTCTGCAACTATTTTATCATAACCCTCCTGGGTCAACAGAATTTCTTCAGCCATTATTTATCTCCTTTCGATTTTCACGCTTTCTATAATATTATTACTGTATGCGCTGCGGTTAAATTCCACGCTCATAAAAATTATACATACGCGATATTCACATTTCTGCAGTTTGTCAGGTAAACGATAGTTGCATAGCATATATCAAATTCCATTATGTCGCCCACCTTCCAGTCTTTTTCTGCGTTTTCAACGTCGATAATCGTATGGTCGCTGGAAGCGCCCAGAACCTCTATGCCTTTTTCCAGAGGCAGAAGCTCCGAAGGATCGCCGTAGTCAACCTTGCCCATTGCAAGGAGCGCTCTTCTCCTCATTCCTCTGTCCACATAGGTAGGTGTATGGCCGAATGCGTCCACCGCAATAGTTCCCACAGGGTGGGAAGGTTTGTCCTTTACCTCGATTACCTCAGCTTTAAGGCGGAAGACATCCTGATACAGCTCGCTCATATCATAACCGTAGAATACATCCAGGTCACGGGCAAGGAGAATGCCTTCACCTATTCTGAGCAGGTTTATTCTCTCAGGAATGTTACCGTCCCATACTCTCATAAGACTGCTTGTGGCTCCGCCGGAAATATATTCAAGCTTTCTTCCAAGGCGTTCTTCAATGTGCTCGGCTATTTCAACAAGGTCATCTAATGTTTCAACTGTCGGTGAAATTGAGCCGTAACAGCCTACATTGGTTCCGATGCCCATAAGCTGAATATTTGAAAGTTCCTTTTCGATATATTCACATACATCGGCCATTTCATCCTTATCCCAGTATCCTTCTCTCAGGTCGCCCATATCTGCCATGACGATAACCTTATGAATCTTACCCTGCTTCAATGCTTCTGCGTTAAGGGCTTTGACAACCTCAAGCTCGCTGTTGAGGCTCACATCGGCAAGTCTGACAACATCTGAAACTTCACTGAGCATAGGTACTCTGATAAGCATCATAGGTTTCTTAATCCCTGCGTTTTTTGCGTCTTCTATCTGTTCAAGTCTAGAGGATGCTATGAAACTAGCTCCGCCCTGGTCAAATTGCTTTGCAACTTCCACAAGGCCGGTGGCTCCTTTTATAACACCTGCCACCTGTATGCCATAGCTGCCGCATTTTTCCACAACCTTGGCAACATTGTGTTTTAAGTGGGCCAGATTAATCTCCAGCCTCGGGTATCTCTCCTTCATTTTTTCCTCCTAGAAATGTCATTTACTTCATCTTTGCTATATTTTCCTATTTTATCATTTTTCCCCGGTTTTATCAACATAAAAAGGCACTTTTTCAGTGCCTTTCTTTGTCAAAATATGTGTTTCAGGCTATTTCCAGGGCAATTTCCATCATTTTAGTGAAAGTCTTCTGCCTTTCCTCGGCTGTTGTCACTTCTCCCGTAAATGGATTGTCGGAAATTGTGCAGATAGCAAGGGCGTTTTTGCCTGCTCTTGCAGCGTTCATGTAAAGTGCCGCCGCCTCCATTTCTACTGCCAGTACTCCCATCTTCTGCCACTTTGAGAGTCCCAGGGAATCATCATAGAAGGTATCTGAGGAATAAAGGTTTCCCACAACCGGAGCTACTCCAAGCTTTTCTGCCGCATCTATGGCTTTCTTAAGAAGCTCATAAGAGCAGATAGGCGCATATGTTCCCGGCAGTTCAAACTGATCTGCATAATTTGAGTTGGTGCAGGCTCCCTGTCCCAATACTATATCGCGCACTTTCAGATCCGGCCTTATAACTCCTGCAGTACCAATTCTGATGATATTTTCAACATCATAAAAATTAAAAAGCTCATATGAGTAAATTCCCATGGAAGGCATCCCCATTCCCGACGCCATAACGGATACTCTCTTGCCCTTGTATGTTCCGGTATATCCCTGAACTCCTCTTGTGTTGTTTACCAGAACCGGGTTCTCCAGGAAAGTCTCTGCGATAAATCTGGATCTCAGCGGATCTCCCGGCATAAGAACGGTTTCTGCAAAATCTCCCGGATTGGCAGCAATATGAGGTGTAGGTGTATTTGCCATTTTTATTCCCCCTTTTCGGTATAGTATTTATAAACAAATTGTATAATTAAATCATTCCTCTGTCAAGGCGTCCGTTGATCTCGGCAGCTGTTAACTTCAGTCTTTTAAACTGCAGAATGAAGTGGAAAGCCCGCAGAAAATATGATATGATAGTACTGGAAGCGTTAAAAAAGAAATCTTAAGAGGTAATCGGCATTATGAAAAAAAGAGTGTGCATTTTATACACAGGCGGAACCATCGGCATGGTTCCCACTGAACATGGCTATGCGCCTAAAAAAAGGTACTTTACCGGTCTGCTGGACGAAATATCACAGCTGAAAAACAAAGATATGCCCAACTGGGATATCGTAGAGTTCGACCCTCTTCTTGATTCGGCAAATGTAGCTGTAGAAGAGTGGGTTAATATAGGGCGGGAAATAAGAGACAGGTACAATAACTATGATGGATTTGTGGTGCTTCACGGAACGGACACCATGTCATATACAGCTTCTGCTCTTTCCTTTATGCTGGAGGGCCTCAGCAAGCCGGTAGTTCTTACAGGATCACAGATTCCCCTTTGCGAGCTCAGAAGCGACGGCAGAGATAATCTTATAAATTCCATAGTAATAGCTTCTGAAGGTGTCGCCAACGAAGTGTGCCTTTACTTTGCAGGCAAACTGCTCCGAGGCAACCGTTCCACCAAGACATCCGCCGACGAGCTCATGGCATTCACCTCGCCAAACTATCCGGTTCTTGCCAACGTGGGAATAGACATCAAATATAATCGCCAGGCTCTCATAAAGCCTAAACAGGCGGCTAAATTCAAACTGACCGAGCTGAGACAGGTTCCCATCGGTGTTCTTAAATTTTTCCCCGGCATACAGTTTGAGCTTTTCGAGCAGATAATCTCCGAAAAATTAAGCGGAGTAGTTCTGGAAACCTTCGGCGAAGGCAACATTCCAAGCAATAACCGCCCTCTTGTAAACAGCATAAAACGTGCTTCTGAAAACGGAGCTATTGTCACGGTCTGCTCACAATGCTATCAGGGTACCACAAAGCTGGGAACCTATGCCACAAGCAACGCTCTTAAAGAATTCGGCGCTGTGGGATGCTACGATATGACCACGGAAGCTGCAGTAGCCAAGCTTTACTATCTTTTCAGCTGCGGATATTCCAAGGAAAAGATAAAGGAACTCATGGAAACAGACCTCCGTGGTGAAATGACTAAATAATGTTGTAGCTGCATCCGTCAAAAACAGTATCAAAACGGCATATTCCCCTGTAGCTGCAGTAGGTGCAGGCGGAGCGCTGCCCTGTTTTCATAGGATGAATATCGATTCTGCCCTCTGCAAGGTCCGCACATATGCTGCGGACTTTTTCTATTACAGCCCCTCTGAGCTCATTAAACTCCTCCTCGCTTAGGAGACCTTCGCTGCCCGTTGGAACAACTCCATCCTTGCCGGATCTGACAGGCAGTATATCCGAATATCCGCTGAAGTCACCGGCAACATCCCTGATTACCTCAGGGTCATTTACAACAACGCCGTTAAGCTTGAAGCTCTTTTTTATTTTATCGGCTATTTCGGCATCGTCAACGGTTTTTGCCGACATATCTATCATAGGCTCGCTGATGTTAAAATAAAAGACACCCGCCGGACGGCGCTTTCCTTCCAGGGAGGCTTCCAGGTAAAGCATCAGCTGCAGTCTGTAGCCTGCTGCCGCCTCCCGGGCACTGAAGTTTTCGTTTCCCGTCTTGTAGTCAATTATTTTAACGCGATCATCGGGCAGATAGTCTACCCTGTCAATTTTACCCTCTATATAGACCGTTTCGTTTTCCAGCTCAATCTTTACGGGTTTTATTGGTGCTCCCTGATTTCTTCCAAAAGGAGCCTCAAACCGGCACTCCTTTATCCTGCCTGCCCGTACCTGCTGTATAACCGTGCGGCAGACCTTTTCACATATGTCTGTAACCCGGCTTCCTCTGTATTTTTCTTCATTTCCCAGGTCGAAAAGTCCTTCGCGATATTCCTTAAGCTGACCGGATACGGTCTCCTCCACAAACTGTCTCAGTTCCCGGTCTGTAATAGTCATCCAAGGCGAGTCCGGATCTGTAATATTCACTCCCGGTATGCTGAGCCTCTGTGTCAGCTCCATAAGGCATCGGTGATAAATATCTCCGATTTCCCTGGGTGCCACCTGAAAAATTCTCCGTTCCTCCGGTTTCAGACCGTATGCCGCAAAGTGGGAAAAAGGGCAGCGTGAGAACTTTTCAAGTCTTGAAGGGGAAAGGCTCATGGCTGCTTCCGGATCTTTTCTGAAAAGCTTTGCCGATGCCTGCCTGCCCAGAGCTTCCTGGCGATTTGTAAATGAGAGTCCTCCCATTATAGGACGAAGAGTCTCCGGTTTTTCTATTTTAAGCCAGTCTGCCATCTGCTGCCACGGCGGCGTGAAATCTCCGCCCTCGCTGACAGCCTGCAGAGCTTCTGTCAAATGGCGCAGGCCGCTGGTAGACCCGTTTATCAGTTCCCGTTCATCTTCCCGGTTAAGCACATCTTTTTCTACAGGCTGGTCAGGAAAAATTTCAATCAGCTTGTTAAAGACAGGGGACGGTTTTATCTGTCCGCCTTCTTCATCGGCGGCAGCACAGCTTACGTAAAGTTCCTCCGTAGGTTTTGAGAGATTTCTGTAAATGCCCATTCTCTCTTCCATCTGTCTGACTGCATCCACCTTGCAGAGTTTTATGCCCCGCTGGCTGAAAAATTCCTTCTCCTCACTTCCGAAAAGTCCCGGCTCCGGCTTTTCCCTGGGCAATATGCCCTCATTTGCTCCTACAACTACAAGAGCTTTTATCTTTCCGCTCCGGCTGCGCTGCATGGTGCCCATAACCAGACCGTCTTTTGCAGGAGGCAGAACTCCGATATCCACCTGTGACAGCCCTGCAGAAAGCATATCTCTGAAAGAAGACACATTAAATATTTCATTTCCTGAAATCTCCGCCATCTGATCCAGAATGTTCACAAGGCAGCCCCATACCTGAGCCGTCTCTTCAGCCAGATCATTTCTTCCTTCAGCTTCCTGCTCTGCCATAAAGGCAGCTGTCTTTTGCGGCAGTCTGGCGTCGTCGTATAAAAATCTGTATAATTTCTCAATGAATTCTCCCGTGGTCTGCTGCTCTTTTACCATGGTCTCAAATCGCAATGCAGCTTCCGTGGCCCGTTCTCTTATGCCATCAAGCCGTTTAAGTTCTTCGGATCCATACTCCTGCTCTCCCTTGGCAAAAGGTTTTTTCCACATGGTTCCTTTTATTCTGTATTTTATTCCGTAGTTCTCAAGGTCTGTAATCTCGTCAGAAGTCAAATCGCCAAATCCCGATTTAAGCATTCGGAATAAGGCTTCTGACCTGTATTTTTCAATTACAACGTCAAGCAGCGATATGACAAACTGAAGCACCGGGCTCTGCATAATATCCTTTCTGGCATCACTGAAAAGATCCATTCCGTATTCTCTGAAAACTCTTTTGAGAATGGGCCCCCGTACATCCTGGTCATTGCATATGATTTTTATATCGCTGTATCGATAGCCTCTTTCCCGTACCAGTTTCTGCACAAAGCAGGCGGCGCTCTCGGCCTCACTGTAAGGTCCCGATGCGTAAAGCAGCGTCAGACCCACTCTTTTTTCCTCAGTCTCCTTCTTTAAAGGTATTGACGGAAGGGCATAAAGTTCATGTTCCAGATGCATCATAGCCGGTGCCTTTCCATGGAATCTGTACCCTTCAGGAATTCTTTCACGTCTTACCTCAATGCCTCTGGCCAAAGCCTCCTCAGACATCATATCCATAACCCGCCGTCCAAGTTCAAAAAGCTCCCCATCACGCTCTTCCGGATGGTCAGAGCAGGTGAGCACAACATTTACCTCAGAAGCCGCCGTCATAAGTTCACCCATAATCGAAAGAGCTTTCGGCGTAAAACTGTCAAAGCCGTAAACCCATATATTATTTCCCTTTATGAGTTCCGACTGGCCTATTTTATCCAGAATAAGGTTTATGTAATCTTCGGAGTCAGTGTATTTTCCCTTAATCTTTTCTTCGTAACGGGAGAGAAGCAAATGCAGGTCCTGCAGTTTTTTCTGCACATATGAGCCTTCCTCCGTCTGAGACGCCATTTCTTCAAGCTCCTTTGACCCGCAGCTGTACTGTTTCATTTCCGTTATGAAATTGTTTACCATGTCTATGAAAGAATTTTTTGACTCAAGTCCCCGGAAAACCTTCAGATTTTCCTTTTCATCCATGGCAGCACGGGCCAGTATCATGTGGCGGCCGTACTTGTCTATAAATGTTCTCCTGCTGCCTCCAAGCTCAGAAAGAAGCCGGTATCCAAGCCTTGACATGGAGATGACCTCCACATCCATGAGAGCGGTTACTCCCATACTTTTAAACAGCTCTCTTTCTCCCTCCAATGTAAACTGGTCGGGAACTATAATCAGCGCCCGACCTTTGATTTTGTCAAATATGAATTTTTCTTTGTCAACACTTTCGCGTCCGTAATAGATGGTAAGCATCTGGGCCTCCTATCTGTTCAGGCTTTCCAGAATATTTATAAGCTCCGCCGGTTTTTCAATGGTATAGTCTTCTTTTGCATCATCAATCAGGGTATGACCGCTTTCCGTTATCCGCCAGTCCACCAGCACCGATTTGACGCCGGCATTGTTGGCGCACTTTATATCAAAGGGACTGTCCCCTACCATAACCGCTTCCTCTGCTGTGATATCCATTTTTTTAAGGCAGAGAAGTATAGGCTCCGGGTTGGGCTTATGGATATCCGTGTCTTCGCATGTAACCATAGCCTCAAAATACGAACCTATTGCGAACATATTCAGGTACCTGTCTAAAGATTCTCTTGTGCGTGATGTTACTATTCCCATTCTGAAGCCGGATTTTTTGAGGCTTTCCAGAAGCTCTTTTATTCCCGGAAAGATTTTCACCAGCTCCTCTGCATACTGCTGCTGATACCGGCGGTACACCTCCGCCGACTCCTCAGGATCCACTTCCGGAAATTCTCTTGCCATTGTCAGAAGAAGCGGCTCGCCGAAACATGCCGTTATCTTTTCCGGGGATTCCTCACGCCCGCGATAGTGCATATATGTGTGCTGCCAGGATGCGATGATTACATCATTTGTATTCACCAGAGTTCCGTCAAAGTCAAAGAGAACCGTGTTTACCTTCCTGTCTGTCCTGTTTGTTTCTGTCATTGCCGCTGTTACCTTTCAATCCTTTCATGGTCAGTCCGACCTTTTTCTTATCATAGTCTATGGAAATGATCTTGACCTTCACCGTATCTCCCACGGAGACCACATCCATAGGGTGCTTTATGTACTTATCGCTCATCTGCGATATGTGCACCAGACCGTCGTTTTTCACTCCTATATCCACGAAAGCGCCGAAGTCCACCACGTTCCTCACGGTGCCGGTCATTTCCATATCGATTTTAAGATCCTCAAAAGATTTCACATCGTTTCTGAAAATCACAGGCGGCGCATCTTCACGAGGGTCTCTTGCAGGTTTTTTCATTTCTTCGATGATGTCCGTCAGAGTCATCTGGCCCACTCCAAGATCTTCCGCCATGGCAGCAATGCTCTGATTAAGAGACTTGGCCGGGTATGCCCCTTTTATTTTCTTTTCCATGTCCTTGTCGCCGCCGGCTTTTACCGCCTGAGGGTCTACTCCCAGCTTTTCCATCATTGCCTGTGCTGCGCCGTAGGACTCGGGGTGAACCGATGTTGCATCCAGAGGATTGTCACCGTCAGTAATGCGCATGAAGCCTGCACACTGGTTGAAGGCTTTTTCTCCCAGCTTTGGTACCTTCATCAGTTCTTTCCTGTTATTGAAGCGGCCGTGCTCTTCTCTGTAGGCCACAATATTTTTGGCAATTCCCATGTTTACGCCTGCTATGTATGAAAGCAGCGATGGGGACGCGGTATTAAGGTCTACGCCTACTCTGTTTACGCAATCCTCCACTACATTGGTCAGGGCGCCTTCAAGCAGTTTCTGATTGATGTCGTGCTGATATTGTCCCACCCCGATGCTCTTAGGATCGATTTTTACAAGCTCTGCCAGAGGGTCCTGCAGTCTGCGGCCAAGGGACATTGCGCCTCTGGTAGTGACATCAAGATCCGGATATTCCTCCGCTGCCAGCTTGGAAGCCGAATATACCGATGCTCCTGCTTCGTTTACTATTGTATACTGAATGTCATAGCCCTCTTTTTTAATAAAGTTTGCCACGACTTCCTCTGTTTCCCTGGATGCCGTGCCGTTTCCGATTACTATTATGTCCGTATGATATTTTTCTATAATTTTCTTCAGCACCGCCTCAGTGCCTTTGATGTCGTTCTTAGGCTCCGTCGGATAGATGGTGGTATAGGCCTTCAGCTTGCCGGTCTCGTCCAGTACTGCCACCTTGCAGCCCGTTCTGTAGCCCGGGTCAATGGCAATAATGCGCTTCCCCTTTACAGGCGGCGTCATAAGCAGACTTTCCGTGTTCCTGGCAAAAATCTTAACTGCTTCTGCCTCGGCTCTTTCTGTAAGGAGATTCCTCATTTCTCTTTCTATGGAAGGTGCCATAAGTCTCTTATAGGCATCAGCGATAGTGTCCTGAAGAAGTCCCAGGAAAATACTCTTTTCGTTCTTGATTACGCTGCGGGCGATTACATCATGCATCTTTTCCGTATCTGCTTCTATCTTCACCTTCAGCTTCTTTTCCTTTTCTCCCCTGTTAATGGCCAGAACTCTGTGGTTTGGAATTTTGGAAAGGGCTTCCTGATGGTCGTAATACATTTCATAGACGGTCTTTTCTTCAGGATCCACAGCTTCTGTAGAAATCACGCCGGTGCTGAAAGTCTTTTCTCTCACGTCCTTGGTGATTTCCGCATCATCGGCAATCATCTCCGCAATAATGTCGCAGGCTCCCTTAAGTGCCTCTTCCGGTGTGTTTACTTCTTTTTCAGCATTTATAAAAGGTTCAGCCGATTTCTCGGGAGTACCGTCTGTCTTAAGCTGGGCGAAAATGATCATAGCAAGAGGTTCCAGTCCCTTTTCCTTGGCCTTGGAAGCGCGTGTGGCTTTCTTCTGCCTGTACGGTTTATAAAGGTCTTCTACCCGCTGAAGCACCTCCGCTTTCTCTATTTCCTGGCGAAGGTCTTCTGTCAGCTTGCCCTGCTCGTCAATGAGACGGATTACCTCTTCCTTCCTCTCTTCCAGATTTCTCAGGTATTTAAGTCTTTCGTCCAGGTCGCGGAGTGTTACATCGGAAAGTCCTCCGGTGACCTCTTTACGGTATCTGGCTATAAAAGGAATTGTATTGCCCTCGTCTATTAGCTCCACGGTGTGCTCCACCTGAGCCGTTCTGATTTTAAATTCGCTTGCAAGTTTCTGAATTATGTCCATATTTTTGTCCTGTTTCCTTCTTCTATTTTAATCTTTCTGCTTAAGCTTCTCGTTTATGAAATAGTCAAGATCCCCGTCCATTACCGCGTTTACATTGGCGGTTTCGGCGCCGGTTCTGTGATCTTTTACCATTGTGTAGGGCTGGAAAACATATGAGCGTATCTGTGAGCCCCAGGTATTCATAGAGTAGTCCCCTTTCAGTTCCTTGAGGTTTTCCTTGTGTTCCTGCTCGGCCAGCTCTGTCAGCTTGGCTGTAAGGATTTTCATCGCCATTTCCTTGTTCTGATGCTGGCTTCGCTCATTCTGGCAGGTCACTACGATTCCCGTAGGGATATGAGTTATTCTGATGGCCGAATCGGTCTTGTTTACATGCTGACCGCCGGCACCGCTGCTCCTGTAGGTGTCAATCCTCAGATCCTCCGGGTCTATTTCAACATTTATCTCATCATCTAATTCCGGAGTCACCTCTATCATGGCGAAAGAGGTCTGCCGCTTTCCCGCCGCATTAAAAGGCGAGATTCTTACAAGGCGGTGAACGCCCTTTTCATTTTTAAGGTAACCATAGGCGTTTTCTCCCTCTGCAAGAAAGGTTGCACTCTTGATGCCTGCCTCCGTGTCATCCTGAAGATCCAGCATTTTTACGCTGTATCCTTTCTTTTCGCACCAGCGTGTATACATTCGGAGAAGCATCTGTGCCCAGTCCATGGCGTCAACGCCTCCCGTTCCCGCGTGGACGGATACGATGGCTCCGCAGTGGTCGTACTTGCCTGTAAGAAGCGTCCTCAGCCTCAGGGTTTCCAGGTCTTGTTTGAATCTTTCGAAGCCCTCTTCAATATCTGCGGCCATTTCCGCAAGCTCCTCTTCTGAAGCTTGCGCCTCCTCTTCCATTTCGGCAAGCTGTATCAGTTCCTCCGTGTCGGCGAGATTTTTTTCTAAGCGCTCATAGCCGCCGATGGCATCCTCCATGGATTTTTTTGTTTTCATGGCCTTCTGCGCCTTCTCCGGG
>CAKMLH010000018.1 GCA_927797855.1 uncultured Clostridia bacterium
CAGGATGGCTTATGTGCATTATACCGGTGGTGCTGACTGCCCTGCTCTATCTGGTATTCATGAGAGAAACGCTGATTTACAGTACCAGCGAACTGGTTATGGACAGTCTTTTTGTTACAGGCGAGCCTGTAGCGGACTCACATAACATCTACACCTTCGGTGCTGTTATGAGCTGGCTGGCAAGCTCCATAGGCATAATTACCTTCTTCTACGGAATGTACATTATGGCAGGAAGCCTGACAGGAAACACGGCTATGCATCTGCTCCTCTCGGGGCTGTTCTTTATCATAGTCCCTGCTTTACTGCTCATAGTGGCTACCTACTGTGAAAGCTACATTGAAGGCTTTGTTTCACTGCCCGACTGGCTGAGCGATGTGATGCGCTGTTTCAACCCGCTGATTATGATGATTACCTCGGGCATGGAAACCATAGTAACAGCAAAGACAACACTTACCTATCTGGTGTTAGGTCTGGTGTTCATTGCCGCAGGAGGAGCTGCCTACAGACTGGCTAAACTGGAAAAGGTGGGAGACTCCATGATTTTCCGCCCTGTTGAAGAGATCATCACTTACCTGGTGGTTTTCGTGGGAATGACCGTATTCGGATTCTTCTTCCAGAGCTTTAAGAGCGATTCGAAGACCTTTCTCATCATCGGTATGGTGATAGGAACACTGATAACCTTCTTCATCACCAAGGTGATCATCGCAAGGTCTGTGAAGATTTTCAACATGAAAAATCTTAAATCTCTGGGTATATATGTGGTGATTGCAGCCCTCTTTACAGCCTTCACTGTTTTCGACATCACCGGAATATCCAGGCGGCTGCCTGAGCTTGATAAGGTGGAATCTGTAAACTGCGAATACATGTTTACAGGATATGATCTGGACTCCTTTGCAAACGGATCCTTCAGCGAACTTTCTGACATTGGAAAGCTCACATCCCCGTCAGTTATCAGCAAGGTATATGAACTGCAGAAATATATAGTGGAAAATGAGCCGTACATGCAGGAAAGGCCGGTTAATTACTATTACAGCTCTTCTTACTCAGCCGGCTACATGGAATCAGGCAATATGGTTCCTGCAGAATCAGTCCAGTTTAATTATAAATACAAAAACGGTTCGGAATTTAAACGCGGCTTTACATTCGCACTTGATGACAGGTCTGCAGAGCTTATTAACGACATAGTCACCGACCCTGATTTCCGCGCAGCTCTGACAATGTCAGACAAACTGGATGAAAAACTTTACGATGACGCCTATGCTTATGTGGATTATGACGGAGATTCTGTAGTTATAAGCGATTCTGACGAGCTCAAAAAAATCGTTGAAGCCTATGACGAAGACGTATATAATAGTAATTACATTGACATCTACAACCGCATGGTGTCCGGTGATGATGAATCATCTGCAGACAGGACCACCAGTGAAAAAAGCTGCAGCGTATCCCTGTACTTCCGTGAAAATGAAAAACAAATGGCGGAAATATGGTTTTCTGTAGACGGATATCACCCTGCCGTGTGGAAATATCTCAGCGAAGCAGGCTATGTCAGCTAAAGAAAACGGCAAATGGATTTATGAATAAAAAAACTATCGTTGTCGGCGCGGGAGCTTCCGGTCTCTTTTTTGGGGCCGCTGCTCCCGCCTCTGCCGGCGGTGACATCTTAATACTGGAAAAGACCGATAAAATCGGCACCAAACTTCTTATGTCCGGCTCGGGACAATGCAATCTTACCCACGCCGGCTCCATCAAGGAGTTTTTGTCTTGTTACGGGGAAAGCGGAAGCCGCATCAGGAAATGTCTTTACAGGCATAATAATCTCGAGTATATCCGTTTCATGGAGTCATTAGGGGTTAAAACAGCGGAACGGGAGGACGGTAAAGTCTTTCCTGTATCTATGGACAGCCGAGATGTCAGACAGGCCCTTCTCGCCGCCGCATCAGGCAATTCAGTCACGATTATGAAAAATTCCCCTGTAAAAGCATTTAAAACCATCCCGAAGGGCTTCGAGGTTACCGTATCAAGCAAAGGCCCGGGAGTCTCAGATGCAGCAGGTGAAAGAACCTTCACCTGTCGTAACCTGGTTATTGCCGCAGGCGGCGCCTCCTACCCTTCAACGGGCTCAGACGGCTCTGTTCTTCAAATTCTGCGCCGTGACCTGGGTATTGCCGTAACTGACCTTCGCCCTGCCCTGGCGCCGGTCTATGTCCAGGACTATCCTTTCGCAGAGCTTTCGGGAATCAGCTTTAAAAACGCAGGGCTCAGAATATCTGACAGCCAAGGCAAAAAAATCCGGGAAGCTTCCGGCGACCTTCTTCTTACTCACAGAAGTTTTTCCGGACCATTAATGTTAAATAATTCCAGATATATAAATGCCGGTTTCAGGGTTGAAATAAACTTCGTTTTTCCTTATACTGTTAGTAGCGTCCTTTCTCGTATTAAGGGAGCCTGCGGGGGCAACAATAAATCTGCAGTCTCTTTTTTTGCTGAAGAATTCGGTCTGCCAAAGCGTTTTGTTTCGCTGATACTCGGTTCTTGCGGTCTTAGTGAAAAGAAGCTTTCTTCAATGACCGGCTGTGAAATGGAAACAGCTGCCCGGGCTTTTGCGGCAGCAGTTTTTTCCGTAAGCGGCACGGGAAGCTTCAGAGAAGCCATGGCTACAAAAGGCGGAGTGGCTTTAGATGGTGTAGATTTTTCTTTCATGGAAAGCAAAACACAGAAGGGGCTCTACTTTATAGGAGAGGTTCTGGACATTGACGGCAATACGGGAGGTTATAATCTGCAGTTTGCCTACTCATCGGCACGAACCTGTCTTGACGCAATTTATACTTAATATCACATAAGGAAAGGGAATTATAATGAAGAAAAAGGTTTTGAGATTTATTTCTACTGCGCTCATGGCTGTAATGCTGGTGACCTGTCTGCCTCTCGAAGGAGCTGATGCTGCTCTTCAGGATGTAAGCGCACCGGCAAAGGTTACTTCTTTCAGGTCATCTTCCACCTTTGACAAGGAATATGTCAAAGCTTCCGTATCTGACGGAAGCGTGCTGAAGGTTACCTATCGCACCCCTCTTGAAACAAGTCTTTTCAGATTATCTCTCTATCGGCTTGTGCCTGACAAAGGCGATATGGATCTTAATATCTTTGCTGAGCCTGAGCTTTACACATCAGGTGACGGCACTCAGCTTTACGGTTTTACTTATTATCTCGACGTGGATGCACTGGGCATACCTGACGGATACTACAATCTGTATATAAGAAGATGCCGGACTGCAGCCGATGCCGCCGCACTGAACTATAAGGGAAGCGGTGTTCTTTACAAGAACATGGAGATTCGTGTTACCAAGGGAAAGGTGAACATTCTCCGATATAACGATGTTATCGATTATAATCGCAGTATAAAGAAAATCGGAGATCTTTACGGCACAGAGCCTTATCTTGACAATACTCTGGAAGATATCAGATTTGTCCTTAAAAATCCGGCTACAAATGTTTACGCAGCTATGACGCCTGATAAAATCTCCTTTATAAAGGGCGTTTCAAACCGTGTCACTGCCGGAGCATACACGGATTACGACAAGCTTCTGAAGATTTATGAATATACGGCAAAAAACTTCTACTATGACTCGGTGGCATTTTCCACCCACTCCATGCAGTTTGCCGATCCTTATGACAATATCCGCAATTTCGAGTACGGCACCAGCAGCTCCAACTCATACATGGGCAAGGTTTACACCACCTGTCAGGGCTATTCGGCCATTTTCCTGGCTCTTGCACGGGCTCAGGGTATACCTACCCGCTTCGTATACGGACACAGGCTTGCCGTTCCTTCAAACGACTGGCGCACAGAGGAAAACATCGATGTGAAAGACCACTGGTGGGTTGAGTCTTATGTAAACGGAAGATGGATTTTCATCGATCCTACTGTAGGCACCACCAATAAATATAACAAGACCACCGGTGCATGGACATACACCGGCATAACCAACTACACCTACTTCGACCCTTCAGAAGATCAGGTTGCCACAAGCCATGTCTATATGAATATTTTCCCGGACTACCGCTACGGCAAGTATATTTCCGACCAGTACGAAAAGGATAAGCTGACAAACTTTTTAAACATAAGCTCCGAAAATGACAATCCTTATTACTATGGAACTTCTACCAACGGCAGCCTTATGAACAGCTCCTATTCCCCATATGACACTTCCACATGGGGAGACGGACTTCGTTCCCACTTTATGACCAACGGCCGCGGAAATACTGAGCAGATTCAGTGGAGCAGCTTTGACCTTGAAGGCCATATGGACTTTTCCGGCTTCAAAAAACTCAAGCTTGTCTCCTCTCATCACAACAATCTGACAAGTGCAGACCTTTCAGGCTGCCCGATGCTGGAAAAGGTTTATCTCAATGACAACAAGCTGACTTCTCTTGATCTGTCGGGAAGCAGCAGAGCATGGTATATCAGGGTTCAGAACAACCCTATGAAGGAGCTTAAGCTGTATATAAACGGCAGAGACAGAACCTTCTCTGCAGAGGAAAACGGCACCTTCTGGTTTACCGTGGACAACAGGTGCAAAGGTCAGGAGTTCTCCCTGTATTCAAAGCCTAATATCGGCTATAAGCTGGGGGGCATTTACAGCACGGCTACAGGAAATCTCATTTCAAAGAAAACCACATATCACTTTACTCCAAAGGCTGTAGGCTACAGACTGAACTTTGTACCGGATCCGGACAGCTTTAAATATACTTTTAAAGCCGGCGACTCCCAGAGCTACAAGGTAAAATATCTGAGAGCGGCGGCAAAGCGGCTGTCAGTTCTCGGCTACTGCCGTTATAAGGGCAACGAAACCGTATTTGATGATCAGCTTGTTCAGGCGGTTGTTAAGTTCCAGGTTGTAAATGACCTTGACAATACGGGAGATATAGAGAAAGAAACCTGGGCTGCTCTCTTCAGCCAGGATGCTCTTCCGATGGTAAGCGAATGGGAGTATCCTCAGGTTCTTGCAGAATATGAGGCACGCAAAGCTGAAGAAAATGCCGCTTTTGAGGCCCTTTCAAATATAAAAATAAAAGCTTCTTCTACAGCAGTAAAAGGTGCCATGAAGCTTAGCTGGACTGTATCGGATTCTGTCTCGGGCGAGACCGTAGCAGATGGAATAGATGGTTTTGAGATTTATAAATCAACATCAAAGGCCTCCGGTTACAGTCTTCTCAGCTCAACCGGCGGCAAAGCTTTTAAAAACACCACAAAAATAACCAAAGGCACCCGCTATTACTACAAGGTTCGCGCGTACAAAACCGTGGGAGAAAAGCGTATTTACTCCCCATACTCCAATGTAACCTATAAAATAGCAAAATAAAGACACATCCGAAAAACACCCATTGCCTCCCCTCGGCATAAGCTGACAGGGGAGGTGTTTTTTATGAAACTGACTGACAGTTTTTATGGCCGGCAGATTGACAAAGCCCTCCGCTCTGCTCCTGTAATAAGCACCGAGGATTTTCCGAAGCTTGTTCTGTTCAGCGACTGCCACAGGGGATGCGGCACATGGAATGACAGTTTTCTCAACAACAAAACCATATATGAAGCAGCACTGGGCTATTACTATGAGCACGGATTTACCTATGTTGAACTGGGTGACGGCGACGAGCTCTGGGAAAACAGGAAGTTCTCCGACATAGAAGAAATTCACACTGACATTTTCAGGCTCCTTGACAGATTCAGAAAGGCCGGCAGGCTTTTTATGCTCTGGGGAAATCATGACAGAATCAAAAGCCGCACAGGATTTAAGTCCTCTTCCCTTCCGCCCTGCAGCCAGGCTCTCATTATCAGGTTTCCTGCATCCGCCAGTGGAACGGACGATACAAGATATAACCTCATTCACGGACACCAGGTTGACATTCTCAATAACCAGCTATGGAAGGCGGCCCGCTGGCTGGTAAGATATATATGGAAGCCCCTGGAGCTTGCAGGCATCAAAGATCCCACCAGCGCTGCCAGAAACTACAGCAAGAGCAGAGTCCTGGAAGAGAGGATGTCGTCATGGGCAGAGGCAAACAATACACACATTGTGGCCGGCCACACTCACCGTCCGGCTCTTTCCCCCGCAACTGGAAAATGGAGCTATTCCAATACGGGCTCCTGCGTCCATCCCGACACCATAACGTGTATAGAAATCCATGATGGAAAAATTACCCTTATAAAATGGGCGGAATGCGCCGACAGCAATCAGTATATCCATGTCTGCCGATATATTATCAGCGGTCCGAGAGATTTATAGCCAGATGATTTGTATTGACTTTCCGCGGAAAAGGTATATAATAAATTGAGAATGGTTCTTAAAATCATTCTCAATTTTAATTGAGGGAGAAAAATCGTGGCAACATATAACACCCAGCAGAAAAAAGAGCTGATGGATTTTCTTAAGAAGCATCCTGAAAGAGCTTATACCATAGATGATATTGCAGAAGGCATGAAGACGGACCCGGATTTTGCAAATCCCCCGGGCAAAAGCACAATCTACAGACTTATGCCGGGTCTTGCAGAAGAAAACCTTGTGAAGTGTTTTTCCGGCGGCCGTGGAACCAAAGCTTCATACCAGATAATCGGCGGGGAAAGCTGCCACTTCCACATACATCTTAAATGTACAGGCTGCGGCAGGCTGCTTCATATGAGCGATGAGGATTCCCGCTTTATTGCAGACAGTCTTATGAGGGCAGACGGTTTCAGGCTTGACATGGGACGGGCAACCCTTTTCGGCCTCTGCCGAAGCTGCGCCGAAAAGAAGGAGCACAGAATATGAAGAAGTTAACTGCTTTAGTGTCTGTAACTGCCCTTGTTTTGTGCCTTCTGACAGGCTGCGGCACATCTTCCGGCGGTGACATCGGCAGCAAAGGAGACACCCATGCTGAAAACAACATAACCATCCTGGCAGCTGATTTTGCCGAATATGACTGGATACGAGCTGTTCTCGGAGACAATCCTTCCGGCATTAAACTGCAAAGGCTTAATGAAACCGGCGCCGATATGCACAGCTACCAGCCTGCGGTCTGTGATATGGCACAGATTTCCGACTGCAGCCTGCTGGTATATTCCGGCGGCGAGTCTGAATTCTGGATAACCGATGCGGCAGAATCTTCCGGCAAATCACCCGGCACTGTTGTCTCTCTTATGGAAATTATGGCCCACAGCCCCAAGCTCAGCAGCCGATATGCGGATCTTACCAATGACCACCAGCACGAAGATGAGCACGGACACGATGATGAGGATGAAGATGAACACGACCATCAGTTTGACGAGCATATGTGGCTTTCCCTTAAATCCGCTCCTGTATTTATAGAAAAAATTGCTGAGGCTGTCTCCGGTCTTGACCCTGAAAACAGGGCTCTTTACAAGCAGAATGCACTGAATTATATAAAGAAAATAGAAAGTCTTGATTCGAAATACGAAAAGATGGCCTCCCTTGCCCTGAAAAAAGGGCATAAAACCATACTTGTGGCTGACCGCTTTCCCTTTGCATATCTGACTGAGGATTACGGTCTTGACCACATAGCTGCTTTCCCCGGCTGCTCTGCCGAGACGGAAGCCAGCTTTGCAGTGATAATATCCCTTTCCGAAGCCATTGACAGATGCGGTCTGAAGGCTGTTTTCGTAATGAAAAAGTCAGACACATCCCTGGCGGAGACTGTAATAAAGAACTCCTCATCGGAAGATGTCAGAATACTCACTCTGGATTCCATGCAGTCAGTAACTTCCCGGGAGGCAGCCGAAGGTGAAGACTACCTTTCGGTAATGGAAAAAAATCTTGCGGCTCTTTCCGCCGCCCTGATTGATTAGAAAGGCAAAAAAATGGCACAGATTACCGTAAAAAACCTCTGCCCGGGCTATGAGGGAATTCCCGTGGCAAAGGACATAAATTTTGAACTTAACAGAGGAGATTACCTCTGCATTGTGGGCGAAAACGGCTCCGGCAAGTCAACACTTGTGAAGACTCTGGCAGGTCTTGAACGGCCTGTAAGCGGAGAAATCATCTGCGGCGACGGCTTCACCCTCAGCAGGATGGGCTACCTGCCCCAGCAGACCCTTGTACAGAAAGACTTCCCCGCTTCTGTGGGAGAAATAGTTATTTCCGGCTGCCTTTCCTCATCGGGCCTCCGGCCTTTTTATTCATCTGCGCAGAAAAAACTGGCTCTTTCCTCTATGAAAAAGCTGGGAATTGAGAATATGAAAAGCAGGTGTTTCAGGGATCTTTCCGGAGGGCAGCAGCAGAGAGTTCTTCTTGCCAGGGCACTGTGCGCTGCCGACAGAATGCTTCTTCTCGACGAGCCTGCCACAGGTCTTGACCCTGCTGCAACAGCGGAAATGTACTCAATTATAAAAGAACTTAACGAAAAAGAAAAGATTACCATAATAATGGTTTCCCATGATATAGAAGCAGCCGTAAAATATGCCAGCCACATCCTCCATCTTGGAAGTGACATGCAGTTTTTCGGCACTAAAGAGGAATACGTTAAAAGCCCTATTAAAATGTCCTTCCGCCATCAGGACGGTCTGGCTAAATTCGTGGACGAGCCCCTCTGCTCAAGGGCTGCCGCCGGTAAGAACAGGAGGTACTTAAAATGATTGCAGAATACCTTTCATACCCTTTTGTGCGCTATGCCTTTATTGCAGGGATTCTTACAGCTCTGTGCTCTTCCCTTCTGGGAGTGACACTGGTGCTTAAACGCTACTCATTTATAGGAGACGGCCTTTCTCATGTGGCCTTCGGGGCTATGGCAATAGCTGCCGTTCTTTCTCTGAAGGCAGAACTTGTAGTGGTTCTTCCTGTTACGGTGGTGAGTGCGGTGCTTCTTTTAAGGACCGGTCAGAATACCAGAGTCAAAGGTGACGCAGCTCTGGCCATGCTGTCTGTAGGATCAATGGCCGCAGGATATTTTCTCCTCAACATGTTCTCGGCTTCGGCCAACGTGTCGGGAGATGTGTGCAGCACTCTTTTCGGATCAACATCCATCCTCACCCTTACTTCCACAGATGTATGGATATGTGTAATTATGTCGGCACTTGTAATAATTGCATATGTCCTCTTCTATAATAAGATTTTCGCCGTCACATTTGACGAAAATTTTGCAAAAGCAACAGGAGTGAACACCTCAGCATACAACCTCTTAATTGCCGTTATAACGGCGGTTATTATCGTTCTTGCAATGAATCTTGTGGGGGCTCTGCTTACCTCGGCACTGATGATATTTCCTGCCCTCTCAGCCATGCGGGTGTTTCATACCTTCAGACAGGTTGTCATATGCTCTGCGGTAATAGCTGTAGTAAGTTCTGCGGCAGGAGTTCTGATTTCCATAATTCTATCTTCACCTGTGGGCGCTACCATCGTCATAGGGGATCTCATCGTTTATGGCGGGTTCTGCCTTGCCGGCCGCAGGGTAAAACTGTAATACTACACTTTTTAATATAAAAAGCCGACCTTCCAATAATTAGATTTCGGTCTAATTTTTGTAGGTCGGTTTTATTCAGCCTGCTTAGCAGCAGTTTTTTCTTTTCTCTTTATTATCAGCGGAAGAACCTCTTCCACCGTTATTCCAAACACATAGGCCAGTTCCTCAAAAAGCATCTTCTCTGCCTCTTTGAGAAACCTCTCATCTGCTGCGTGGAGCTTTTTCTTTTTTTCAAGAAGCTTTACCTGATGGAGGTAGAGGGTCCTGGTCATTTTTAATATATCTTCGCCTGAGCCGCAGAGGAGTATCTGCTTATAGTACTGCTGTCTCTCTCTGTCGTCGGGAATCCATTCCCCATAATCAGACGGCGGAGCCTCCAGCAGCTCTTCTGCCTTCTCCTTTGTCAAAACAGGCCTCATTCTGCTGAGTACCTTTTCATTGTTCTTGGGAACGAAAACGGTCTCTGCTTCATTGCTCAGAGGCCGAAGCACATAATATTCTGTTGTTTCCTTGCCAAAAGTCCGCTTCGTTATATCGCAGATTTTACAAAGACCTTCTGTTCCGTAAACTACAATGCTGCCAATCTTATACATCTGTAAAACCTTCTCTTTCTGAATATATTATAGCACGTTTTTCAGAAAATTTCGAGAAGTTTTTTAAAACATGCAGAGCTGATCTGTTTCCGGCATTCCCTCAAATACGCCGTGGCTTCTCAGTCCTTCCAATGCAGTTTTGTTGAGTTTCGCCCGTATTACCGCCTCTTCGATGGTATCAAATGGCTTCTTTGAATACTCCTCTGCCAGCGCCAGGGCTGCGGTTTCTCCCACTCCCTCTATGGCGACGAAAGGAAGCAGAACTTTTCCTTCATCGGTCCAGAACTTAAGGGCATGAGACTTTCCCAGGCGGGCCGGGGCAAACTTATATCCCCGTGCATACATTTCGTAGGCCACCTCAAGGACTATGTAGTCATCCTTTTCCTTTGGAGTGGCGTTGTTTCCCTTGGCGTCGATAAGATCCATCCTTTCAAGAACCGCCTGGGGTCCCCGAAGAATGGTCTCCTCGTCGAAATTGGCAGCCTTAGTGGTAAAATATGTGGCGTAAAATTCAGCCGGGTAGTAAACCTTGTACCAGGCCATACGGAAAGACATCATAACATATGCCACCGCATGGGCGCGAGGAAACATGTACTGAATTTTGATACATGAATCTATGTACCAGTCAGGGACGCCGTGTTCCTTCATAACCGCAAGCTGTTCCTCTTTAAGAGGGCGGTTTTTGCGGACATCTTCCATTATCTTGAAGGCCGTCTTATTTTCGATTCCCTTCAGAATAAGGTAGTTCATTATGTCGTCTCGTGTAGAAATAACTTCACGCATGGTTGCCACGCCGCTCTTAATGTAATCCTGGGCGTTGTTAAGCCAGACATCGGTACCGTGTGAAAATCCCGATATGCGGACCAGATCGGCAAACTTGTCAGGTTTGGTGTCATCCAGCATCTGTCGTACAAAGGAAGTGCCGAATTCAGGAATGGCATAGGTTCCGTGAGTGAACTTATAGTCAGGATCCTTGATATCCAGCGCTTCAGTGCCGTTGAAAATGCTCAGAACCTTTCTGTCGGTAAGAGACACCTTCAGAGGGTCCACTCCTGTCATGTCCTGAAGCTGCCTTATCATAGACGGAATATCGTGTCCCAGAATATCCAGCTTAAGCAGGTTTTCATCAATCTTGTGATAATCGAAATGGGTTGTGACGATATCCGAATTAACGTCGTTTGCAGGATGCTGCACAGGACAGAACTCATATATCTCATGGTCATCGGGCACTATGATAATGCCTCCCGGGTGCTGGCCCGTGGTACGCTTGACACCGGTGCAGCACTCCGTAAGCCTGTCCGCTTCAAATTTATTGATAGGAAGCTGGCGCTCCTCAAAATACTTCATTACATACCCGTAGGCCGTTTTTTCCGCAACGGTACCTACAGTTCCCGCCTTATAGACATTTTTCTCCCCGAAAATGGTGCCTACGTACTTATGGGCAACAGGCTGATATTCTCCTGCAAAGTTAAGGTCGATATCAGGCTCTTTGTCGCCGTCAAAGCCAAGGAATGTAGCAAAAGGTATGGTAAATCCGTCCTGATTCATAGGCGTTCCGCACTCAGGACAGTTTTTCGGCGGCATATCAATACCGCAGTCGTAAAGGTTCATATCTCCCCATTCAAGGTGTTTGCAGTTTGGACAGATATAGTGAGGTTCCAGAGGATTTACCTCCGTTATGCCCGCCATGGTTGCTGCAAGAGACGAGCCTACAGAACCTCTTGAACCTACCAGATAGCCGTCCTCAAGAGACTTCTGCACCAGCATCTGGGCTGAAACGTACATTACGGCATACCCGTGGTTAATAATGGAGCTGAGCTCCTTTTCAAGACGTTCAGCTATTCTGTCTGGCAGAGGGTCACCGTAAATGCTGTGGGCCCTTTCCATACAGGTTCTCCTGAGAGTCTCCTCTGCGCCTGGAATTTTTGGCGGGAATTTCCCCTTTGGAACGGGAAAAATTTCTTCAACCATATCGGCTATTTTGTTGGTGTTGTCGATTACAACCTGCCGGGCTCTTTCTTCACCGAGGTAGCTGAATTCCTCAAGCATCTCGTCTGTAGTGCGCATATAGAGGCCCTGGCCGTTTTCCGCATCCTTATACCCCTGTCCCGCCATGAGTATGTTTCTGTATATGGCGGACTCAGGCTTGTCGTAATGGGCGTCGGTAGTTGCCACTACAGGCTTTCCCAGCCTATCGGCAAGTTCAACGATTTTACGGTTCAGGTCTCTCAGCCCTTCCTTATCGGCAATTCTTCCCTGGTCAATGAGAAACTGGTTGTTTATAATGGGCTGTATCTCCAGATAGTCGTAGAAATCTGCAATCCTCTCTGTCTCCTCCTGAGGCAGTCCGTTGAGAACACTCCGGAAAACCTCTCCTGCTTCACAGGCGGAGCCTATGATTATTCCATCCCTGTGAGCCTGAATTACAGACTTTGGCAGTCTGGGTTTTCGGTAAAAGTAGTCCAGATGGGAATATGATACCAGCTTATATATATTTTTAAGACCTGCCTGATTCTTTGCCAGAAGTATTATATGATTAGTCGGCTTCTTTTTGTAGTCTATGGAACCGTCTTCTCTGATGCAGTCGGCATCGTCAAAGACGTATCCCTCAAGACCGTAGATTATCTTGATGTCATGACCTTTTTCCTTCTGTTTCTTTGCCTCTTTGGCCGCGTCAGGGAAAGACTGGACTACGCCGTGGTCTGTAATGGCAACTGCCGGCTGTCCCCAGGCAGCCGCCTGCTTTACTACTGCATCCGGCTCGTTAAGACCGTCCATTGCGCTCATCTTTGTGTGGAGATGAAGCTCCACCCGTTTGCCGATTTCACATGTGTCCTGCCTTTCCTGAGTCCGCTCCAGCTTTTCAAGCTCTTTGAACATAATCACATTGAGGTTTTCATATGTATCAAACTGTACCTGCCCACGGACTTTGACCCCATCACCTTTTGAAAGCATTGTGTCAATTTCATGCCACTTGTTTTCGGTGACGAATGCCTTGCAGCATACTGTGGTCCTGTTATCGGTAATGAGAAGGGTTACAAGGCAGTTTCCCGTTTTTATTACTCTGCTGTCTTTTTTAAAAAGTATTCCTTCAACAATTACCGTGCCCTGCTTAGGATCTATATCCCGGAGTTCTGTGTTTTTTTCTCCGTTAATTCCTCGGCCCATTATGCGGTTTCCTTCTGCAGGCAGCTCCTTTTCTCTGCGGCTTCCGCCGCCCTGACGGTTTCCTCTGACCTGGCTTTTTCCTCCTGCCTGTGCGCCGGATTTTGTTCTGCCTTCGGCTTTCTGCCTCAGGTCCTCGGCATGTTTCCTCATAGATTGCTCTATATCCCCGGCTTCACTTTCCTGAAAGCGCCTTTCCTTCTCATGGTAAAGAGCCTCATTGTTCTTAAACTCCACTTTTACATTGATGCCGAAAGTGTCCCTGAGCATGCGTCTGAACTCCGGCGCAGCCCTGAGATTAAGCTGCTGGGTTGCCACATTGCCCAGAGAGTATATGGTAAGTCTGTCTCCGTCAAGCTCAAAGTTTTTCTCGTCTATAGCCTTGGTGATAGCCACGAATGATCCGTTAAGTATATGAATCATATGGGGGATGTAAAGTCCGATTATCTCTTCTGTGCTTAAAATCATGTCCTCATAGGTAAAGTCGAACTCCACATCCTTCAGCATATTAAGCTTGTTTATTATAACAGCTTTGATTTTTTCGCAGTCAAGAAAAGGCATGACAAAATTAAGGGTAACGGGCAGTGTAAGGACTCCCGTTTCCCTGTGAATGACACCTTTTCCTAAAGTATATCTGTATTCGGATTTATCTCTGTTTCCGTCGCCGATCTGCTCCCAGCAGAGAGCGCCGTCAATTATTTCCCGCATATTTTTTCCTCGATTATATTTATCAGTCTGTCTGCTATTTCATCCTCCGGCACATTGGTCATCAGTATTTCGCCTTTTGAAAAGATGATACCCCTGCCGTCGCCTCCGGCCACTCCGAAATCAGCCTCTCTGGCTTCTCCGGGGCCGTTGACGGCACATCCCATTACGGCCACCTTAATGGACGGGTGACCTGCCTTTTCCAGCTTCTCCTCAAGTTCCGGAAGCCTTGCCTCAACCTGGCCGGCAAGCTTTTCAAGGTCTATTTTTGTGCGTCCGCATGTTGGACATGACACCAGATCTGCCGAAGACTTTCCAAGTCCGATGCTTCTCAGTATTTCACGGGCAAAGATTACCTCCTCCACCGGGTCTGCTGT
The DNA here is from genome assembly GCA_927797855.1 of uncultured Clostridia bacterium. Taxonomy (GTDB): domain Bacteria; phylum Bacillota; class Clostridia; order Peptostreptococcales; family Anaerovoracaceae; genus SUG1106. The sequence goes on from CAKMLH010000018.1 coordinate 14,288, forward strand.
CAGGGATACCCTCATAGTATCTCCGATACCCTCAAGGAGCAGAGCACCTATTCCTACGGCGGACTTTACCTTGCCCCGTGCTAAAGTTCCCGCTTCGGTTATGCCGATGTGAACAGGGCAGTCTGTCCTGACTGCCAGCAGTTTATGGGCTTCGTAGTTCATCCGTACATCTGATGCTTTTATGGAGACAACCAGATTGTCGTAATCCATGTCCTGAATTATTTTAAGATTTACCAGGGCACTCTCGGCAAGACCCTCTGCAGTAACGCCGCCGTATTTTTTAAGTATATGCTTTTCCAGTGAACCGGAATTGATCCCTACTCTGATAGGGACATCTCTTTCTTTTGCTGCTTCAACTACTGCCCTGACTCTTTCAATGCTGCCGATGTTCCCGGGATTTATTCTTATCTTATCAACCCCCGCCTTGATTGCCGCAATGGCAAGGCGATAGTCAAAATGTATATCCGCTACCAGCGGTACACGATTCCCACTCTTTATGAGTTTCTGTTTCACCCTGCCCATGGTTTCTGCCGCCTCCATATCAGGCACGGCAATGCGCACAATCTGGCATCCTGCATCTGTGAGCTCCGCTATCTGTCTCAGCAAAGCCGCTTCGTTGCGGGAATCCACATTTGTCATTGACTGTATTGTTACAGGTCTGCCGCCGCCTATGGTCAGGTCGCCTATTCTCACTGGTTTTGTCATATGTTTAGTCAAGATGTTCTCTCCTTGATTCTTCTATGGTTATTTTTTCATTTATACATTTTTTTCTTACGAAAGCCTGAAACCATTGAAAATAAATTCGAAATAAGAAACAGAATTACTTGATTCTATTGATTTGGAATTTTTTAACTGGTTTTAAAACCATTTATTATGCATATTATAGGCATTTTACAGTGATTCCAGCCACGTTTCTTACTGAAACTGGATGCCAGTCAAATGTTTTTTTCTCCTTTGCCGCAAAAATGCGGCTTTCAGCTGTTGGTAAGAAAAAAATGTATAATAACCGTGTAAAAAAGTAATGCCGCCTCTCACAATGGCCTACAGCAGATCATATAATCTATACATTGCCAGCATATCTCCCAGTCTGAGCTTGTTTGCCATAAGCTGACAGTATGTGGACGTCTTTTCTCTGCCCTCAGCCTTCATTTCTTCCATTTTAATTTCTATATCGTAATACTGCCTATGAACCTCTGACAGCATTTTTTCAAACTCTTCAAGCCGTCTGCTGTGGTGCTGATTCACAGCAGATGTGCCAACATCCTTGTACCCACAATAATCTCCCAACGCCCTCACTTCAGGTGGATTATCCACATGCTCACCTATTGACTTGTCCATCCACACCATATCATACCAGCGTCCGAACTTACATCCGCACTTATGAGAGTGACCCACAAGGCTGTATCCCATCCTCTCGTGGAACCGCACGCTGTCTTTTGTGAGATACCGGTCTTCTTCGTCATGGTATGCAATATAAGCGTTAAGGTTTAAGATGCCCTGCTTAGCCAGAGCCTCCTCCAGCGCTTCATAGAGTGTCCTTCCGATGCCCTGTCTTTTCATATCCTCTCTGACATATACTGTGGTTTCAACGGACCAGTCATAGGCAGCCCTCTCACTGAAAGGACCTGCATAGGCGTACCCTGCCGGCTCTCCTGAAATCTCAGCTATCAGATACGGATATCTTGTCAGTACGCTGTCTATTCTCCCGGCAAACTCCTCCACCGTAGGCACATCATATTCAAAGGTTATGGCCGTGTTTTTCACATAGGGAGCATATATCTGCAGCAAAGCTTCCGCATCCTGCCGGGTGGCCGTTCTCACCCTTATTTCTTCTTTCATGGCAGTACCCTGCATATCCTTTCTGTTTTCTTGATTGTATCAATATATCAATTCCCGAAAATCCTCGTTATATCATTCATAGTAACAAATATCATCAGACCCAGCAGCAGCACTATGCCTATAAAATGAACAGTGCCCTCCACTTTTTCACTGACTTTTCTGCCTGTAATCATGCTGTAGATTACGAAAATTATTCTTCCGCCGTCCAGGGCCGGAAGGGGAAGCAAATTTATTATAGCCAGATTAACGCAGATGAGTGCCGTCAGGAAACCATAGTACCAGAATCCGTACTGGGAAGTCTGACTTACCATATTTATCATTCCCACAGGGCCTGAAAGCTCATCAACGCCGGCCTTTCCTGTAAAAAGCTGTCCAAGAGCGGTAAACATCATCTTAGTCATATTCCAGGTTGACTGAGCACCGTCAACAAGAGCCATAAACGGATTGTGGCTTATTCTGCAGGTTATTCCCAAAACATAACCTTTAGCAGGATTTCCCTGAGCATCAACCCCGTCTGTCAGCTGAGGGGCAACAGATATTGTTCTGACCTCTTTGTCACGCTCAAGAGTAATTTCAACAGTCTCACCTTCTGAAGCCTGCAGAACACCTGAAAGATCTGCCCACTGCTGGATTTCAGTGTCATTTACTTTCAGAATTCTGTCACCTTCAAGAATGCCTGCAACCTTGGCGGGCATATTATCAGCCACTTCCCCGACTACAGTAGTAGTAAATCCGATAATTCCGATAACAAGAGACATAATCAGAATTGCACATATTACATTCATAACTGAGCCTGCGGCCAGTACCACGATTTTCTGCCAGGGCTTTTTGTTCCCGAAGGCACGTGGTTCATCTGAATCCTCATCTTCTCCTTCCATTGCGCAAAAGCCTCCCACAGGAAAAAGTCTGATACTGTAGAGTGTTTCTTTACCCTGCTTTTTCCAGATTGCAGGTCCCATGCCGAAGGCAAATTCGTTAACCTTTACCCCCATTTTTCTGGCTGCGATAAAATGCCCCAGTTCGTGGGGAAATATCATTATGCAAAATAGCAGAATTGCAAGTATTGCTGTTTTCATCTAATCAAAATACTCCTTTATGCTTTCTCTGATTTGACAGTCTATGTCGAGAATACCTTCAAGATCAAGATTATAAACGGGCACGTGGCTGTCCATAACCTTTTCAAGGGTGTTCTGAATATCTATAAACCTGATCTTTCCCTTCAGGAAAAGGTCAACAAGCACTTCGTTGGCGCCGTTAAGCACCACCGGATAGCTTCCGCCCTCTCTGAGGGCATCGTAGGCCAAACCGATGCACCTGAACACGGACAAATCAGGCTTCTCGAAAGTAAGACTTGCTCCCTGTCCGAAGAAATCAAGGCCCGGCTCATTGCTTTTAAGTCTGTCCGGATATGACAGCGCAAAGCTGATAGGTATTCTCATATCAGGAACACCCAGCTGGGCTATCACAGATTTATCCTCAAACTCGACGGCCGAATGAACGATGCTCTGGGGATGAACAAGTATCTGAATTTTATCCGGCGAAACATCAAAAAGCCATCTGGCTTCAATGACTTCGAGACCTTTGTTCATCATTGTGGCAGAATCAACTGTGATCTTTTTGCCCATAGTCCACCGCGGGTGATTCAATGCCTGCTCCAGTGTTACTTTTTCCCGCTGAGAAAGAGAATATCCGCGGAAAGGTCCCCCTGAGGCTGTCAGAAGAATTCTGTTCAGCGGTCTTCCCTCATTTCCCTCAAGGCACTGGAAAATAGCGCTGTGCTCGCTGTCTACGGGAAGAATCTTTACTCCGGCTTCACCGGCTGCCTCCATGACAAGACTGCCTCCTGCCACAAGTGTCTCCTTGTTGGCAAGGGCGATGTTTTTTCCGGCCTTTATAGCATAATATGTGGGCTCAAGTCCTCTCATTCCCATGAGACCGTTTAGAACCATATCACATCCGCC
>CAKMLH010000019.1 GCA_927797855.1 uncultured Clostridia bacterium
ACCAACGGCTTACAAGGTGCTCCTATATGCTGAGACATGGAAATTTTTACAACATCAGGTACAGGCATTACTTCTGTAGCACAGCCAGCAGTGTGCTTGTAATGACTCACATGAATGCTATGTAAATGTTTTTGACTCATTTCTGTGAGACCTTCCTTTCTAAATTTTGTACAAACTCATACGCAGTATATTATACTACAACCCAAAACAAAAATCACTATAAATTTTTTGTTCTTCTTTTTTCGCTATTTTCCACGCTCATAATAACTCTTCATCTCATCTTCCGGAACCATGCTGCCGCCGGTAGCCCAGAGAATGTGGGAAGCATTTTTCATCTTATCTGCAAGCCCTTTGGCCTCAAGCCATTTTGTGTCTGCAGCAACAAGGGAAGGACCCGGAAAGCTTGCGCAGGAGGATGGTTCAATGAAAATATTCTCTGTGTCTGCAAGTCGTGACAGGAAAGGATACAGCCTTTTGTCTTCGATAGTGTAACAGCCGTCAAGAAGGGTCTCCATAACATCACTTACCAGCACAGAAGCTCTGCCTACGGCCAGTCCGTCGGCCTCTGTCCTGCCGTCAAGTCCTATATCGGAAACAGCGATTTCGTTCTTCAATCCGGTAATCATGCTCATGGTCATGCAGGGAGCGTGAGTCGGCTCTGCAAAGAAAATATGAGCATTTTCCCCGTAGACCTCCTTCAGACCAAAAGCAACTCCTCCCGGTGCGCCGCCTACACCGCAGGGAATATATACAAACAAAGGATGCTCTTCATCCACTGTTATACCCAGCTTTTCAAACTGTTTCCCGATTCTGAGGGCTGCTACGGAATATCCCAGAAACAGATCCTGGGAGGCCTCATCGTCTACGAAATGGCAAAATGGATCTGCCGCCGCCTCTTTTCTTCCCTCTGCAACTGCCTTCTGATAATCATCAGGGTATTCAACCACCATAACTCCCTTTGATCGCAGCAAGTCTTTCTTCCACTGACGGGCATCTGCCGACATATGCACTGTAACCTTGAATCCAAGCTTGGCACTTATAATTCCTATGGAAAGCCCCAGATTTCCCGTTGAGCCTACGGCTACCGAATATCTGCCGAAAAGCTCCCTGAATCTGGGCTCCGTCAATATGGAATAATCGTCGGTTTCTTTCAGCATTCCGGCTTCCATGGCAACCTTCTCAGCAAACTTCAGCACTTCATATATGCCGCCTCTGGCCTTTATGGACCCTGAAACAGGCAGGTGGCTGTCACATTTGAGAAAAAGTCTGCCGCCGAAGCTGCCGCACATTTTCTCAAGTTCCTTTTTCATACCCGGAATCTCATTAAGCTCCGATTCAATTATTCCTCCCGACGGCTCCGTCTCCGGAAAGGCTTTGGCTATATACGGAGCAAATCTCTTCAGCCTTTCCTGAGCCTCGCAGATATCTTCCATATTAAAAGGCAGGTCTTTTTCGTTTCCCGATTTAGGATTGGTCCAAAAGATTTCCTTGCATTCTGCCATCTCCGCAACTTCGCGGTGGGCTGTCTTAAGTTTTTTAATATCCATTCTTGTCATTCTCCATTTCTATTTACCTACACATACAGTGCCCTCTGCGGTCAGTCCTATGACCTTTTCGCCGGCTTCCCTGCGCTCCTTTATATACTTTATCACATCTTCATCGATTACCTCACCGGGACATGCAATTGGAATTCCCGGCGGATATGGAATCAGTGACGATGCACAAACTCTTCCCCCCGCCTCTTTCAGCGGAACGAATTCCTTTTCCGCAGGTACAGCTCTCTGCTGGAGGACACGGGTCAGGACCTTGGGCTGCACAGCCTGCTTCAGCTCTGCACATTTCGCCATCACGCCTTGCCTCTGTGCTGCGATTTCTGCAAGTGCTTTCAGCAGTCTTTCGTAATCCCCACGGGTGTTTCCTATTCCGGTCATGCACATTACAATATTTCCTGTAACCAGTTCTATGAAAATATCTCTTTCCATGAGCAGCTCTTCCAGTTCATTGCCGTTGATGCCGTAAGCGGACATATCTATATTCAGTTTGGTTCTGTCCAGATTCCGGGGTGTGAGTACAGCAAGACCCGGTATTCTGTCCGCCTCAGAATAGAAATAATCCAGGTTTTCTGCCCACTGGCGGATAAGCCTTTCGCCGGCATCCTCCAGCAGATCGGCATTAATATCTAAAGTCGCCATCATCGGATATGACGGGCTGGAACTTTCTATAGCCTGCAGCCTGTCCTCAAGCAGGAAAGGGTTTACCCTGTCAGAACACAGATTAAGCAGTGCGCTCTGTGTAAAAGAAGCAAGTGTCTTATGTATGCTGTTTATAACAATATCTGCTCCCTGCTTCTCAGCAGATTCAGGAAAGCCGCCAGCTCCGCCGTACTTCTCAAAAAACCTGAGATGGGCTCCGTGAGCCTGATCCACTATAAGAACCTTCCCTCTTTTATGAACTTCCTCAGAAATAGATCTTACATCGCTGCAGATGCCATAATAGTTAGGCGATGGAAGTATGACGGCGTCCGCTTCTGGATTTTCGTCCATGCATCTTGCGATTTCTTCTGCAGTTATCTCTCCCAGAATACCACAGCCTTCAGCTTCCTCGGGATATGCGTAAACCGGTTCAATGGATGCCAGCCCCAAAGCGTTAAAAACTGACTTATGGCTGTTTCTTGCCATAATCAGCTTGCCTCCAGGTTTGACACACGCAAGAATAGCTGCTATAAGTCCTCCCGAGCTGCCGTTTACTAAAAGGTATGATTTTTTAACCTCGTAAAGATTCTCATATTTTTTCATGGTTTCAGAGATTATTCCCTCGGTCTGAAAGAGGTTGTCAGCCCCCGGAATTTCGGTGATATCGCAGTCCATGATTTTATCAAGAAAATCGCCGTAGCCGTTTTCTCTGTAAATTCGCGAACCTTTGTGCCCGGGCATGTGAAATGACACGGGATTTCTGTCCGCGTGCTCCATTAAGAATGATGTAATTGCCTTTTTCAACGTGCTTCACCTTTCTTTGCGTTTATCTTTTATCAGCATACTGTATTGAGAGGAAAATATCAAGGGTTTTGCGGCAAAACAAAAGAGCAGATTGAATCTGCCCCCAACTCCTTATCTGAACAGCAGGGAATACTCCCTTCTATAATCAATCACATAGTCAACATGCACAACTGCAGCTTCCTCATCCACCTGATAAATGATTGCATACCTCTCCCCAAAAATGAGCTTGTGATATTTTCGATACGGGAAATATTCTCCTTCAATCCACGGACAGCGATGGGGCATCTGCGAAAGAGACTGCAGCTGACTTTTAAATTCATCCCTCAGTTTTTCAGCTGCATCCCTGCTTACCTGAGCCAGAAAAGCAACATGCTTCATCAGCATATCCAGAGCTTCCGTCGATATTTCCACGCGATAAATCATTTCGCAGCCTCCTCGATTGCCTTTTTCAGCATATCGTCAACCTCTTCAATGGAATATCCCCTCTGACCATGCAGGCGGTTTTCCTCCACCTTTAAAAGCTCTTCCCGAAGCTGAAGCATCTGCTCTCTTCTGTTGTAGGTGTCTATGTCCATTACGACGGCATCTCCTTCACCGTTTCTTGTCAAAAATACAGGTCCCGCCGTTTCCCTGCAAAGGCTTATGACCTCGTTGTAATCATTTCTTATGGCTGCAGACGGTTTAATAATCATATCGCCCCTCCTCATATCTTTATTATGCTCTTATTATATCATTTTAATGATATGCGGTCAATATGTCTCTCACATAAAAAATCCGGCCTGTATCGGCCGGATTATATTAGTCATCAGTCATCGAACTCTTCAGCAGTTGCCCTGTCGAAGATTTCTTCCACTTCCTTATTAGGTTCTTTGTCAAGAAAAGTAGCTGCAACTGCCGCAGCAAGCCCTGCCGCAAATCCCGGAATTATTTCATATATGCCTGTTGATGACATAAAGGCAAGCCACAGTACATCGACTATAGCCCCGGTAGCAACTCCGGCGATTGCACCTTTATATGTGAATCTTCTCCAGAAAAGAGAAAGTATGATGGTCGGTCCGAAAGCCGAGCCGAAGCCTGCCCAGGCATTTTCAACCAGATTCATAATGGCCTGTGCTCCTTCAGCTTTGCTCGATGCGATGAAGTATGCTATTACTGCCACAATGAGAACTACCAGCCGGCCCATCCAGAGAACCTCTTTCTCACTGGCGTTCTTTCTGATAATCGGCTTATATATGTCGGATGTGAAGGAGCTGGACGCAACAAGGAGCTGCGAGTCTGCGGTAGACATAGAAGCCGCCAGAATGGCTGCCATAAGAATACCCGCAATAAAGGTCGGGAACAGCTTTCTTGCAAAAGCAATAAATACTGTCTTCTGTGCGCCTACAGTAAGCAGCTCTTCCGCCAGAAGCATCCTGCCGAAATACGCTATGAGGCAGGTTGCACCCAGAGAGAGAACAACCCAGATAATGGCCACCGTTGCACTTTTTTTGATCATTGACGGTTTTTCAATGGACATGAATCTTACAAGAATGTGAGGCATGCCGAAATAGCCAAGACCCCAGCCCAGACCGCTGATGATGTCTTTGGCACTGGCATCAAAAATGCCCGTGCCGAACTCACAGGTTACAGTCTGTCCGCTGGCTCCGTCAACGTATGAATAAACCGCTTCCAGCGCTGATGTATCAAGATTCTGGGTGGCTACGATTACAATAGGCACTGCCAAAACTGCCGCCAGCATGAGGAGTCCCTGCATGAAATCAGTCCAGCATACAGCCTTAAATCCGCCCAGGAAAGTGCATGCAAGCATTGCAAGTGCAAAAACCAGCATGGCGGTATCAGTGCTCAAACTTGGAAATACCGTGGTGAATACCGATGCGCCTGCCACAAAGCCGGAGGCCACATATACGGTAAAGCATACGAAAAAGATAACCGCGCAAATGATCTGCAGTGTATTGCTTTTTGCCATAAATCTGTTGCTCAGGTACTGAGGCAGCGTAATTGCATCACCGGCAGCCTTGGAGAATTTGCGAAGCCTCTTGGCAACAAAAATCCAGTTAGCAGCAGTTCCCAGTGCAAGACCTATTCCTATCCACATCTGTCCGAAGCCGAAGGCCATGATGCTTCCCGGAAGCCCCATAAGAAGCCACGCAGACATATCAGATGCCTGTGCAGACATAGCCGTAACCCACGGTCCCATGGATCTTCCTCCCAGGAAAAATTCTTTTTCTCCGTTGGTTTTTCTGTCTTTGGCGAAGAAATACACTCCGATGCCCACAATTACGATAAAGTATAGAATAAAAGCTAAAATTTCTGCGTTAAACATTTCGTCTCCTTTCTAAAGCCTGAGCCCTGCGCTGAGGTTTCTCATAAAATCCTGTACATTGGTAACTATTCCCTTTGCGGAAAGGCTTCCTCTGTCTCCCAGCTTGTTAGCCGCAAATTCGGAGGTGTCAACCATGTAGAAATACACCGGGCGGATGGTTCCGTCGTCAAGCACCCTGTATGTAGGCGTCATGTTGCCGGTTGCAATTGTGTGAAGGACCGTTGCCATACCTATTACAGTGGTTGCTCTGCGTACATGAGAACGTATGGTATCCTGTCCTACATAATTGTTCTCATAGACTTCCGGCAGAGGACCGTCATCTCTGATGGACCCGTTGAGAACGAAAGGTACATTGTTCTTGACGCAGCTGTATATTATTCCGCTGTTTATGTTCTCGCCCCGGATAAATTCAGGTATGGAGCCGTATGTATTTATTGCGTTTATGGTGTCAAGGTGATTGTAATGGCCGTTAAAGTGAAGCCTCTGGTTGACTATATCACATCCAAGAGCTGTTCCCAGGTATCCGCCCTCCAGATCATGTGTTGCCAATGCATTGCCGGCGAGAAGAGCCTGACAGTATCCCTGCGCTATAAGCTGCTCCATTACTCTCCTGGCCTCAACATCAAAGCTGCATGCAGGCCCCAGTACCCAAACTACATATCCGTTGTGCTCTTTTTCATATTTAAGAAGTTCAACCAGATCCTTATAATCCTGTGTGAAGGATGTCTCTCTGCTTCTGCTCTGTCGGAAAGCAAAGGTGTTTTGAGCGTTCTCTTCCTCATCTTTCTCCCAGCAGTTGTCGTGTACATATATGCCTTCACTGGCGTCCTCAGTTCTTCCGACAACAATCCGGTCACCTTCTTTTATATTTCTGAACTCTACGACATTAATCTTTTCACCGTCCCAGACAGGTACTGCATCCATTCTGCTGTCTTCTGCCAGATGCCACTGTCCGTTTATTTTAAAATACTCAGGAAAAATCGATGTAGCATGAAACCCCTTAGGTGCCGCCTTTGCATGGGGTGCTGTCACAAGCAAAGCATCAGGCGCTTCCATAAATTTTTTCTGTGTAAAATCCGGTTCAATATATTTTGCCATTTTAAAGCCCATTTCAAATTACCTCTTTTCTTTGTTGACTTTGCCATTGTAACACATATTAAACAAGAACGAAACACAGAATTTAGTCTGTACTATTTTATAAATTGTTTCATACTTAAAGTCAAAATTATATTGAAATTTCAGCATTTTTACTATATACTTAATTCTAGACTATTAAATATATAAAAAATAAAACAAAAAATTTTTTTGTAGTTTTTAGGGGAAATAATATGAAAAAGAAAAATTCAAGGAACACTAAAGGCAAAATCGTCTCTGCAGCCTGGCAGCTTTTTTACCGCCAGGGCTATGACGACACCACAATAGACGAAATCGTTGAGGCCTCAGGAACATCACGGGGATCCTTCTACCATTATTTTGAAGGAAAAGATGCCCTTCTCAGTTCTCTTTCCTATCTCTTTGATGAAAAATACGAGGAACTTATGGAAACTATGGATACAAATCTCTCTCCTATAGAAAAACTCATTTTTCTCAATCAGGAGCTCTTCGGCATGATTGAAAACACTGTCTCCGTTGATCTTCTCTGTCAGCTCTTTTCATCTCAGCTCATCACCAAGGGAGAACGTCATCTGCTTAACACCAATCGCACATATTACAAGCTTCTTCGCCAGATTACCATTGAAGGACAGGATCTGGGATTATTTAAGGAAAATCTCTCTGTCAATGATATAACAAAGGCCTACGCTATGTTTGAGCGCGGCCTCATGTACGACTGGTGCCTCTGCAACGGTGATTATTCCCTCTGTCAGTATTCGGCAATGATGCTGCCTCTGTTTCTGAACGGGCTGTGCAGGTAAATCCGGCCTTTATTGATAATTGCCGGTGTCAACAGCCAGATTATGCAGCCACGAACCTCTTTTCACCAGCACAAATCCTATAATACACTTAACCAGATCTGTAAGCTGCGATATGAGATAAAGAGGCACAATAGGCATCATGGTAAAACGGCTCAGGCAAAAAACTATGGGTATAGCAAAGACCCACATAAACCCGCTGTCAAAAAGGAAGGTAATAAGTGTCTTTCCTCCGGATCTGAGGGTAAAATACGCCGCATTGACAAAGCCGAAGACAGGCATACAAAGTCCCACTATCCGTATAAAAGATGCGGCAAGGGCCTGAATCGACTCCGATGTGTTATAAATCTGCGGAAAAAGTGATGCCAGGCTGAACATTACCAGCCCTGTGATAATGCAGCAGAAGACGGAAAATGATATAAGCTTGGTGTCTTCATCTCTGGCTCTTTTAAGATCTCCGGAGCCCAGTACCTGTCCGATTATTATTCCCGTGGCATTGCCCATGGAAATGAAAACCACATTAAATACATTGCTCAGTGTGTTGGATATGTTCACTGCCGCCACCACGTCAAGGCCACGGACAGAATAGCACTGGGTAAGAAGGGCTACGCCCAAGGCCCACAGCACTTCATTGATAAGCAGCGGAACTCCGACTCTGAAAATATGTGCAGCTACGTTTTTTGGTATGCGGAAGCTGCTGTATGCTCTTACAATAAACGGATTCTTTTCATGATTTCTGTGTGTCCATAGTGCTACCAGCGCCAACTCTACAAATCGTGACAAGGATGTGGCAGCAGCGGCTCCCACAACTCCGAGAGCCGGCGCACCGAATTTGCCGAAAATCAAGACATAATTAAAAAACAGATTGACACACACGGCTGCAATACCCGCAGCCATAGGAACAACCGTCTGTCCGGTCTCTCTCAGAGTACTGGAATAGACCTGGGTCAGTGCAAAGGGTATCATTCCTATATACATAACCTTCATATACTCTTCGCCGTACTTAAGGGTTTCGGCAAGGTTTCCGCCGCCTTCTCCTTCATGGAGGAAAGCGGATATAAGATTATCTCCGAAAAGCACCAAAACAAGCATACACACGACAGTTATGGCAAAACAGCTGAGGATCTTAAATCTAAAAGCGTTTCGCACACCGTCATTATTGCCGCTTCCGAAATACTGTGCGCCCATAATGCCCGCCCCTGCGTTGGCTCCTATAAGGCAAATAAAAAAGACAAACATAAACTGGTTGACTATGGCGACTCCCGACATTGGTTCTGTGCCTATCTGTCCCACCATTATATTATCCAGCATGCTGACAAAGTTTGTAATGCCGTTTTGTATCATAATGGGTACTGCTACCAGCAGTACCCGTTTATAAAATTGTCTGTCACCGATAAATCTGTTCATAATTTTACACCGGCCTGTCTCTCCTGGAGGCCCTTTTTATCATGCCAAACACAATGAAGTACATGGCAACAACAAATATTACAAAAACCGTTGTGGCCCGTTTTGTTCCTATCATGCAGCATGAGTCATAGAATCCATGAAGGAAAACCGCAGCAGCATATCCCAGGGCAATGTTCACCTTTGAAGCAAATGACTGTCCCCGGCTCTCACACAGTTTTGCACGTCCGTAAAAGACGCCCATGAACACGGCAAAACCCAGGTGTCCCGGTACCGCCAGCAGAGCTCTGGGCATAGCCACCGAAAGCCCATAGGTAAATACATATTTAATGTTCTCAAAGGCGGCAAATCCCAGTGACACGAATACAGAGTATACAATTCCGTCAAACATATAGTTAAAGTTCGGGTCCCTCCAGGATCTTCTCCTGAGGAAGAAGAGTTTTGTCCCCTCCTCAACTACTGCCACTACAAGGAATGCCAGAATAATTTGATAATTAGGATCATTTTTGCTTACCGCAGCATCAAGTATGGTGTTTCCTATCATTTCCAATACCATTGAGGCAAGGGCAGCCCATACCCCGGCCAGAAGCAGCGACCAGAGCAGGTATCCCGGTTCTTTTTCTACTGTATCCATTTTGTATATGTACTTTAATAGGAAAAATGCCGGCAGCACAGCTGCCAGCACATATATCAAAAGGATACTCATAATCGGACTAAAAAATATCATGCATACATCCTTTCTTTTTTTCCGTTACTTACTTTGTAATTACTTCAACACCGCCCATGTACTTTCTGAGAACTTCAGGGATTACGATACTGCCGTCAGCCTGCTGATAGTTTTCCAGCACTGCTGCAGTAGTACGTCCGATGGCCAGACCCGAACCGTTTAATGTATGAACGAATTCCGGCTTTCCGCCCTCTCTCCTGAAGCGGATATTGGCACGTCTTGCCTGGTAATCAAGGAAATTGGAGCACGATGAAATTTCAACATATCTGCCGTAAGAAGGCATCCATACTTCAATGTCATATGTGCAGGCTGACGAGAAGCCTAAATCTCCGGTAGAAAGTCTGACTACTCTGTACGGAATATCCAGAAGCTTAAGAACCGCTTCTGCATCAGCGGTCAGAGATTCAAGTTCATCCCAGGAGTCTTCAGGTTTACAGAATTTTACCAGCTCAACCTTATTGAACTGATGCTGTCTGATGAGGCCTCTTGTATCTCTCCCGGCAGAACCCGCCTCTGCTCTGAAGCAAGGGGTATATGCCGTGTAATGAATAGGCAGCTGATCTTCAGGAATAATTTCCTGAGCCAGCAGGTTTGTTACAGGAACTTCTGCTGTAGGAATAAGGAAGAAGTCCTTCTGAGGTACGTAGAACATGTCTTCCTCAAACTTCGGAAGCTGTCCCGTTCCTATCATTGCAGCTCTGTTTACCATGAAAGGAGGCAGGATTTCTTTATAATCCTGGTCTATGGTATGAAGGTCAAGCATGAAGTTCATGATAGATCTTTCAAGTCTTGCACCTAAGCCCTTATATACGGTAAATCTTGTTCCTGCAATCTTTCCGGCTCTTTCAAAGTCAAGAATATCAAGATCGGTTCCCAGATCCCAATGTGCCTTTGGCTCGAAATCAAACTTTGTAGGTTCTTTGAATCTCCTCAGCTCCACATTGGCGCTGTCATCCTCGCCAACCTGTACAAAATCCGCCGGGATATTGGGAACATTCAGCAGAGCATCCTTGATATCCGCATCAAGCTGAGCAACCTGCCCATCAAGAACCTTAATTTTATCCGACAGTTCCTTCATCTCTGCCATTACTGCAGAAGTATCTTCTCCGGCTTTTTTCATCTTAGGAATTTCTTTTGATACTACATTCTGCTTGTTCTTCATCGCTTCCACTTCCGCCAGGAGTGCGCGTCTTTTTTCATCCATAGGCGGAATGTTTTCTATGCCGAAGCTGCCTTTTGTTCTTCTCTCCACTCCGGCCTTGACATTTTCATAGTCTTCTCTGATTCTCTTAATGTCCAGCATTTTTCTTTCCTCTTTTCTTAAGCTGTCTGTTAGCTAAAATAAATTTCTCTTATATGTCGCATACAATTTCTGCAGTTCTTCAAGTTTGCTCTGCAATTCTATCTGAAGGTCTGATGCCAGGCTGTAGTCTTTAGCTTCCAATGCCTCTCTCGCCTGGGTTAACAGAGATTTTCTTTCCAGTGAATCTTTTGCGATATAATATTTAAGTTCGTTTATCTTTTCCCAGTTGGCCAGGTCATAATCGGTGGCATCCTCTCCGTGAAGTTTGACGCACTCTCTTACCCTGTCCATATAGTTATGAATCTCTCTGGAGTGAAGCTCTGTGCTCCACTCATTTATTATATATGTCTTATAGGACTCAAGGGACTTTTCGTTGAATACCCCGTCTCCGGAAATTGCAGCCACCTTTTCAGGGTATTTTACAAGAGCCTGGGCATTCTGCCATACAGTTGCCGGTGCTGTGCCGAAGAACCTGTCTCTTTCCTCCGGAGTGTAGTCTTCAAAGACATCTTTCTCGCTTCTGTATTCTCTGTACTTTTCCAGATAAAAGTCATCTTCACCATATTTCTTGGAAAGGGATGCTTCAAGTTCCTTAGGTGTTTTTTCGGCTTCGAGGGCATGCCTGATTCCGTCGAGCATGGCCATATAGCTTGCTGCCAGCACCAGATAAGTGTTGCTCTTTGGATTCGGGGCTCTCAGTTCAAATCTTGTCGCCATAGGGCTCTTTTTGTCCCGCACAAGTCCAACGAGAATTGTCCTGTTTCTGGAAGGCTCTGCGGCACTATGTCCCAGTGATGTTACTATGCATACAGGTGCTTCGTAACCGGGCTTCAGCCTGTTCAGCGAATCGGTGCTTGAGCTTACAAAAGGATTTATGGCTTCGTAGTTCTTCAGAATTCCCATCAACCCTCCGAATCCTATAGGGGTCATAAATTCTTCATCAAATGCCGCCGGGGTAAACAAGTTAATTAGTTTTCCGTTTTTCAGTTTTGCCGAAACACCAAGATGGGTGTGTTCACCGCTTCCTGCAACACCTTCAATAGGCTTGGCCATAAATGTTGTATTAAGCCCGAACTGATTAAAAACGTCTCTTACAACATACTTTACCTGTTTTTCATTGTCCGCCACCTGCATTGCGTCCGAGAACTTCCAGTCAATTTCCAGCTGCTCCATTATGTGATCATGGTTGCCGGTGCTTGTGAGCTTGGATTTTACTCCTCCCACTTCTTTATGGCCCATTTCCATTTCTAGACCGTAGTAATCAAGGATTTCTATGGTTTTTTCCAACGCTGTTCTTACAGGTCCGTAGGTTCTTTTCCAGTACTGCTCCTTCAGTTCCTGAGATGTTGACAGCTGTTCTCTGTCAGCCTTGTCGTCCGGCGTTCTTACCCAAAATTCAAGCTCTGTGGCACTGGTAATCTTTATTTCCTCGATGTCATCTGCACTTTCGGCACCATCTATGTATCGGAACACATAAGGATGTGCCTTGAGCAGTTCCATAAGATCTTCTTTAAACTTCTTGACTGAGTCTCTGAGAATAACCCTGGAGCCCACCTCATTGGTATCATTGTGCACCAGAAATGCAGGTATTCTCAGAGTACCTACAGGAAGTCCGGTCCTGATGTCAACATTATCAAAGTTGTAATCTACAAACCAGTTCACCGTCATATCGGGTATCATATCAACTTTGGCGTTGTTTAACTCTGCAATTTTAGGTAAGTTTACACTGGAGCCGTCTGTCTGCACACCGTGAGCCAGCATCTCATCCATATCTTCAATGAACAGCTTTACGGGAATTCTCTCATCCGTGTCGTTTCCTGCAATATCAAGACCCGCAAAAGAAACAAACTGGACTTCCGGATGATCCCTCAGTATTCTGATAAGATCTGATTTTTCGTGTGCGTCAGCCGGTATGTTAAAAAGCATTCTGTCTAAATTAAACTCCAGCATGGTTTGCCTCCTTTTTATTTTGCAAGCATATTCAGATATTTTTCCAGTTCATCCATATATTTGCCGTAGCCTGCCCAGTCACCCTTCTTCTGAGCATTAATAGCATCCTCATATGCAGCCGATGCGGCAGCAATGAGTTCAGTTGTGGACATTTCATCTTCTGTGCTTCCCTGTTCAGAAGAATCACTGCCCGTACCCGGCGTGCTTACGCCTTCTTCGGCACCGTCTCCGAAGAGTGAAACAAGACATTCCGCCAGAGTATTTTCATAGGCTATTTCATCGTTATATGCCATAATGATCCTCTTGACTTCCGGAATAGACGAATTCTGTGCTTCAAGGTAAACAGGTTCAACGTACAATATGGAAGTGTTTATAGGAATTATAAACATGTTTCCTCTTCTGTACTTTGTTCCTGACGAGTTCCACAGTGAGAACTCCTTGGAGATTTCTGTGTTCTGGTCAATCTGAGCTTCGATCTGCTCAGGGCCGTATATTGTCCTGGACTTAGGGAACTGGTAAAGCACCAGCTGACCGTAATTTTCTCCGTCGTTTCTTGCCACCATTAAAGCAGTCATGTTCTGCTTGGACTTAGGTGTGAAAGGAATTGAGTTAAAGAACTCTGCTTTTTCCTCTCCAGGAAGTTTGGCAATGTAGTAGTTCGGTTTCATCTGCTGCTTTTCCATTCCGTAAATTTCGGAAGCGATATCCCAAACATCTTCCTTCTGATAGAACACATTTACGTCCTCCATATGGTATTTGCCGTATACACTGGCCTGAACCTGGAAGAGTGTGTTCGGATATCTTATATGAGCCTTAAGTCCTTCCGGCATCTGGTCAAAGGATTTGAACAGGGTCGGATATATCTTTGCAAATGTTTCAGCAATAGGATCCTCGTCATCTACAATGTAGAAATCCACATCGCCGTTGTATGCATCTACAACAACCTTGACTGAATTTCTGATATAGTTTGTGCTTCCTTCTCCGTAAGGCTCTGAGTAAGGATAATATGAGCTGGTCGTATATGCATCAACCATCCAGTACAGCTTTCCGTCTACAGTAACCATATACGGATCATCCTCATAGCTTAAATACGGCATGATAGTGCGGACTCTCTGCATTACGTTCCTGTTGATGATAATTCTGGAATTGCTGTCAATATTGGACGAAGTAAACATCTTCAGGCTTCCTTCCCTGATTGAGAACATGAGTCTGTTGATGAAATTCATCTTAATTCCCGCGTCGCCCTCATATGTTGTGTACTTGTTGCTGTCGCCGTCAGGATAGTCAAATTCTTTTTCACTGGTTCCTACAATTATATAGTCATTAGAAAGCTCACCGAAATAGATTTCCGGACGGTCAATTTGAATTTCGTCAACTGATGAAACCGGCGGAATATTTCCGATAAGCACATCAGGCTGTCCGCTTGCAGTTACTTTATCTACTCTTGAAAGTGCTACGCCGTAGCCATGTGTATACTTCAGATGGCTGTTGAGCCAGGTGTCATTTCCACGTTTGCTCTCGTCGATTTCTCGCGCAGTGAGGAATGTCTGTGTGTACTTTCCGTTAATCATATATCTGTCAACGTCTACATCATTGAAGGTGTAGTACTGACGGATACTCTGTGTCTGATTATAGAACTGCTGGGCAGGGTCGAAATCGTTTACACGGATATTGTTAATTGTTTCTGTATTTTCGTTAATGTCCTTGTAGGTAAGCTTGTTGTCAGCTGCAAAAGGCTTAACATCCACGTCATCCAGCTGATATGCATACTGAGTGTACTCGATATTCCTTGCAAGATACTGACTCTCTTTGTTGATTTCGTCAGGTGATACAACGAAGTTCTGAATCAGATACCCTGCGCCGGACCCTACCAGTCCCACAACTATCATCAGCACAGGAACAGAAAGAAGCTTTTTGTAATTCTTCTTCTTCATGAAAATTATGAATGCGATTGCTGAAACAATTGACAATACGCAGAGAATTCTGAGCATCCAGAGCGTAACGTTAACATCCGTAAATCCTGCACCGTAAACAGCTCCCGTGTGAGCGTGAAGCAGATCGAACTGACGCAGGAAGAAGTTTATTGCCAGCATTATAAAGAAGATGAAGCCCAGAAGAGAAATCTTTCCTGATGCGATCTTCAGAAGCTGTTTGAAATTATTATCATCAAACTGCCTTCTTGGCTTCGGATCCGACTGTCTTGCGGAAAACGCCTTGGATAAACGCGAAAACGGATCCTTTGCATCTGACTGACTCTGCTGTCCGCCGAAAGGATTAGCTCCCCCTGTGTATCTCTGCTCTCCGCCTGCAGTTTCCTCTCCGGCCTGTGCTTCAGCCTGGGTCCCTTCTTCTTTAAATACATCCGGTGTCCTTACGGTCATAAGAATAATGTAGTAAACAACAGTAAGTATAATGAAGCCGATAATTACACCTATGAGAATCTGGTTCAGCTGCTTAAGGAACTCCAGCTTGAAAATATAGAATGAAATATCCAGCTTAAAAAGCGGATCAGCTATGTCAAAGCTGGTACTGTTGGCAAATTTCAGAATTTCAAACCACAGTTGGGTCACCGCCATAAACGTAACTATTGCGCCGAACACAACGGCAAGAATTATGGTTGTCTTTTTCAGGTTCTTCAGATTTGTATCCTCTGATGATGCAATCTTTGCGAAGTAAGTCTTCTTAAGATGTGTCAGATACATTTGAACCAGTGCAGTTATAACGATAAATGTCGGTATTCCGACTGTAAGCTGAGTAACGAGCTGTTTAAAGAAGACGTTTACATAACCCATCTCTCTAAACCACATGAAATCAGTTATAAACTGAATCAGCGCCAGAAACAGAACAAGTATGAGGATAACGCTCATAATTATAATGCTGACTTTTCGCTCAAACTTTGCTTTTCCATCCATTATAAGTTTTCCTCCTTAATTTCATTTATAATCATAGCATCTCCGGAAATTTTCAGGCAGGCAGTCTGATATTTAACCGCATCTTTTCCGTCTGCACCTGCATATGTAACTCTGCAGAGAACGTAATATCCGTCTGTGCCTGTCCTGATTTCACCGATTTCAAGCTTGTTGATTCCTATAAGACTCTTATCCTTATTGGAGCTCCTCCATCCGTCATAGTAATTTATCAGAGCTTCAGTCAGTTTCTGTCCATAGGTCACTGCGTTTCCCGACTCATCTTCATACCAGTCTGAATCAGTAAATTCCTCAGCTGAAGATATCTCCTTGAAGCTATAATCTTTCAGTAAGCTGTATTTTAAGTCGGGGCTGTATACTGCCTCGCCGATAGTTTTCATATCACCTGATGCTTCTGACACAAGGCCTGCCATGTGGACATCATCCTGGTCAGCAGATGGTGCTGCAGTATCGTCTCCCTTTTCATCGCCATCCTTTCCTGATATCAGGTCAATGACCTTCAGCATTGTTTCATTGGCCCACAAGGAAATTCTGCTTTCAGGTGCTATAAACTTAATGGCAATGATTCCCCCTTCAATTATAATTAATATTATGAGAATCGTTATTACTATTTTTGCGAAAATATGTTTTTTCTCAGGTTCTTCGTCTTCTTCAGGATTGTAATGAATATTACTGTCTCCCTTTCCTGAGCTTACCTCCTGTTTTTTTTCAGCAGGAGCATCAGTGCCAGGGCTGCCGTCATCAACCAGATTCCTCGGAAAGATATCTGAATACCTGAGTTTGGTTTTACTGGGGGAAGGTGCTTCGTCTGCCCCGTCGCTTTCCTGCTTTTCAGGTTCTGAGTTCCCCTCTGCATCCTGTGCCATATCATCCTGTGCAATATTACTTAAGTCTACAGCCATAGTCACAGGCGGCATGGCCACTTCTACAAACTGAAGAGAAGCATCTGTCTGCTGCGGCTCCACATGTTCTTTGGACGAATTCTTAAGACCCGGGAAAACCTCACCTACCCAGGTGTAGTCCAGGGACTCACGCTCTTCGTTGTAGCTATCCTCCATGTTCTGAAGCTTTTCCTTTTCCTTCTTCAAAAGCTCCTGAAATGCATCAACCTTCTGGTTATATGTATAGAATTTTTCGTCACCGGCCATCTTCTCAAAAGATTCCGCAGGCTTTTTTTCTTTATCCGAATCCCCGAAAAGTTCCTTTTCCAGTTCCTCTATGGAAATAGGCTCTTCTTCCGGCTCAGGCTCCACAGGGGGTCTTTCATCATTCTGGCTGCGGGAATTGTTTCTTCTTTCGATGACACTGTCCCAGTTAAAATCAACATCCTCGGTTTTCCTTGGCTGAGACGACGGAAATCCTTCAAGATTCCAATTAAAGTCCACCGTTTCTCTTTTTGGTTCCGCAGGCTTAGGTGTTTCGGAATTCTTTAATATTTCATCTGTTCTCTTTTCGGCTTCGATCTTAAAAGGCGGGTTGAAGACCACATCATCGTATCTGGCACGCTTAGGTTCTCTCACTTCCGCTCCGCAGTGGGCACAGAATTTATCGCCTTCATACAGTTCTTTTCCGCATTTGGTACAAAACATTTCTCGCCTCCGTTTATTTGCTTAATATATTTTGCTTTTCTTTTATTCCTTTATCTGCTTTTGCAGTTCTTCTTCCGTGTAAACCCTTCCGGATCTGGCCGTGTTTGAATTATCCCGTCCGAATTTTTTCGTCGACGCTCCCTTTACAAGGCTGATTTTTTCCATTACTATTGCCTTCTCAGGATTTTCTTTTTTTTCTTCTGTTATAGCCTCTGTCTCTTCATGAAGCAGCGGCATTTTCCGGTCTTCAGCCGGCAGCGGTTTTTCTTCTGCATCTTCTTCATCTGTTTCATCTATGCGGCACATTGTTTCCCCATAGTCTCCGCGTCCTATCTGTACCCGTCCTCGCTCTATGTTTATGTTAATGGAAAGAGGGTGTTCTGTCGGTATTTCAATTTCACCGTTATTTCCTTCTTTTGCTTCATCCGCCTTTTCCTTAAGGATAGCGTCATACTCTCCCTCCATAAAGAATTCCCGCGGCGTGCTGCCGGACAGGTCCTTTTTTCCCCTGCGTTTTGCTCTGATTCCGCTTCCGGTTACAATAAGTATGATAATAGCCAGTATAATCGCAGCACCTGTTATGACCCATATGTAATTATCCGCGCAAAAATCTTCAAGCACCCCAAGGAAATCTGTCACTTTTTTCTCCCCCGTTTTGTGAATGTAGTATACGAAAGTATAACTTATATTATTATATAACAAAACGTATCTAAATGCAAAGGAAATGTGCCTGATAAACGCCTTCTTTAATTATC
>CAKMLH010000020.1 GCA_927797855.1 uncultured Clostridia bacterium
TTTCCGTTGTCGTCAACCCATACAACTCTGAATGAAATTCCTCTTTCAGGTTCGGTAAGTCTTTCAAGAAGTCCCATCTTTTCATACTCAGGATGCTGCTCGATAACAGGTGCAAGTGAAGTTAAAACTTCCTCTACAGTCTGATGAAATTCAACTTCGCCGGGATTTTTAGCTTTTACCTGCTCGATTACTCTTTCGATATAATTTGCCATTACTAATCTCCTCTTTTCTCAATTAATATTATAATTTGTTATAATAAAAACAAAGTAACTTACAGTTTCAATTTAGCACTAAGAATTGCCATTGTCAACACTGTGTATACATTATAAGTTTGTTTTTTTTTCAGAACATATCGGAGGGAAATTCTTTAAAGAAAAAACGGAAAATCCTCCGTTTTTACCCTTGCAAAGGCGGCCGGAAGAGTAGTATACTATTATAGTTAAAGGCTATTTAATAAACAGTACATTCCCGGCCTTTACGAAAAATCCGAGGGAAAGAAAGGAGCAAAGACAATGGATACAGTTCCCGATGGGAAACGAACTGACACAACAATGATAACAGGCCTTGCCTTTGCTTTGCTTTTTGTATAAAGGATATGGACACGACCCCCTTTAAAAAAGCTTTGGCCGGAAGGCATGGCTTTAAGAAAGGAGGGGGCTTTCATGGACCCAACAATTTTATTAGACCCTGAGGCTGCAATGGACGAATCCCTGGAGAAAGTTCTTGAACTTCTGGAAGAAAAGAAATACTTCATGGCAAGGGATGAGCTGCTTAAGTATAACAATGCCGACATTGCCGAGATGTTTGAGGAAATGCTGGAAGATCCGGCCAGGCTTGAGCGTACTATCGTGGTGTACAGACTGCTGCCGAAGGATGTTTCTGTAGAGGTATTTTCATATCTGCCGTCTGATGACCAGCTTAAAATTGTAGACGGAATTACAGATAAAGAGCTCAGTTATATAATTGAGGAGCTGGATTTCGACGATAAAATCGATATTCTGGAAGAATTGCCGGCCAATCTGGTGGACAAGATTCTGGAGAAAACCCCAAAAGATGAAAGACGTCTCATAAACACTTTCCTGAATTATCCCGACAATTGTGCAGGAAGCCTGATGACGCCTGACTATATCAGTCTGGAAAAGGAATGGACCGTGGCAAAGGCAATGCAGCATATCAAGGAAGTGGGTATGGATGCAGAGACTGTCTACACGTGTTATGTAAAAGATACAGGGCGGAAGCTCATAGGAATCGTCTCTCTCAGCACTCTGGTAGTGGCTGATGACAACCGGCGCATCATGGATATTATGCATACGGATTATGTGTGCGTAAACGTATACGATGACCAGGAAGAGGTTTCTGAGGACTTTAAGAAATACGGCTTTCTTGCAATGCCTGTAGTGGATAAAGAGCACAGGCTTGTGGGAATTATTACCGTAGACGATATTCTGGATGTAATTGATGATGAGAACACCGAAGATATAGAACGTATGGCAGGTATCATAGACTGGGAGGATTCAGATAAGGGATACCTGGATATGTCTGTGTGGCAGCATGTGACCAACAGACTGCCGTGGCTTCTGATTCTTATGGTGGCATATATCTTTACGGGAATGATTATAACCAGCTTTGAAGCGAAGCTGTCGGAAATAATCTGCCTTGTTTCATATATGCCTATGCTCATGGGAACAGGAGGGAATACAGGCTCTCAGGCGGCGACTCTTATTATCAGAGGACTTGCCATGGATGAGGTTGAGCCTTCTGATGCGGCGCGCATTCTGTGGAAGGAGGTCAGAATAGGATTCGTTATAGGTGTTATTCTGAGTTCTTTCAATTTCGTAAGGGTATGCTGGTTCGACCACAACGGCCCTATGGTGGCTCTTACGGTATGCAGCGCAATGCTCTTTATAGTTATTTTTGCCAAGATACTGGGAAGTATGATTCCTCTTCTGGTAAAAAAGGTAAAGCTGGACCCGGCACTTATTGCCAATCCGGCCATATCGTCCATTTCTGACGCTGTGGCCCTGTCCATATATTTTGCCATGGCTGCGCTTTTCCTGGGATTATAACTGAGATTATAATATGTATTATAGAGGCTGAGGCTCATGGGTTTGCAGCCTCTTTCCGTTTCATTTTCAGAATGCTGCAATGTAAACGCACCTTTTGCAGGAAGGAAAAATTAATGTCTGAAAGTATTATTACCGAAAAAATTGTCAAGAATATTATCGAAAGGCGAAACAGGGAAATACATAAAGGAGACTGCGGACGGATTCTCATAGCAGCAGGATCCAGAGGGATGGCAGGTGCTGCGGTGCTCTCAGCAAGAGGAGCGCTCAGGTCCGGCGCCGGACTGGTACAGCTTTCTGTCCCCGAAGAAATATTTCCCATAGTTCAGACAGGCGTTATGGAAGCCACCTGTCTGACAGAGAGCCTTGACAGAACAGACCTGAGCCGTTTTGACGCAGCGGCGGCAGGTCCCGGACTGGGGGATAGCAAGGAAAGCGTTGATAAGGTAAAGAGACTTCTTGAAGATTTTGACGGGCCTCTGGTGCTGGATGCGGACGGATTGAATATTGCGGCGAAAGAGGAACTTTTCCCGCTGATGAAGGCAAGGAAAGGACGGCTTATAATAACGCCTCATATGGGGGAGGCCAGAAGGCTTATGGGAAAAGATTTTTCCAAAGAGATGACAAGGGACAGGCTGGCCCGGGCTCTGTGTGAGAAAACAGGCGCAATAACGGTTCTTAAAGGGGCAGGCACCGTTGTAGCCGCCGGGGGAGAAAAGGCATATACTAATACTACAGGGAATCCCGGAATGGCCACCGGGGGAGCCGGTGATGTGCTCACAGGCATAATTGTATCCCTGTGCGGACAGAAGCACAGGGACGGCAGGCCAATAGAGCCATTTGAAGCAGCTATTGCAGGAGTGTATATACACGGCCTGGCGGGAGACCTTGCCGCAGAAGATAAAGGCGAGTACGGACTTGTAGCAGGCGACATTGCCCAATATACAGCCTTTGCCGTCAAAAAAATCTTAGAAGAGTCTTAAAACACAATTTACAAAGGGGTGTTGGACTTGATAGTAAAAAAAGGAGATTTATTTTTTGCTGATTTAAGTCCCGTAGTAGGCTCGGAACAAGGGGGAGTAAGACCTGTACTGGTGGTACAGAACGATGTAGGAAATAAATACAGCCCGACTATCATCGTGGCCGCTGTTACTTCACAGACAGGAAAAGCAAAGCTTCCGACCCATGTTGAATTAAAGGCCACACAGGGCGGACTCAGCAAAAATTCGGTGGTTCTTCTGGAACAGCTTCGGACCATCGACAAACAAAGACTTAAGGAAAGGATAGGCTCCCTGTCAGAAAGCCAGCTGCCGGTAGTAGACGAGGCACTGGGAGTAAGTCTGGGGATTGCAAATCTGCCTGAGAATCGTTAAAATAGAGAAGGCCCTTCTCGGGAAGGGAAGGGCCTCCCCTTAAATATAAATGATACAAGACCGGAGGAAAATGATGGATTACAAGCATTACGAAGAAATTGCCTCGCGCATTCGTGTGGACATTGTCAAAGCAGTACATATGGCCGGGTCAGGACATCCCGGCGGATCCCTTTCCGCAGCAGATATAGTTACTGCTCTTTACTTTAAGGAAATGAACATAGACCCGGAAAATCCGGATATGGATGGCAGAGACAAATTTATCCTCTCAAAGGGTCACGCAGGCCCGGTACAGTATGCGGCACTGGCTGAAAGAGGATATTTTCCTGTAGAAAAACTTTGGACTCTCAGGAAGCTGGGCAGCAAACTTCAGGGACATCCCAACAGGGACAAGGTTCCGGGAATTGAAATGTCAACAGGCTCTCTGGGACAGGGTTTCGCAGTTTCCGTAGGCATGGCAATGGCCGCCAAGATGGACGGAAAAGACAGCAGGATATATGTGCTTCTGGGAGACGGAGAGCTGCAGGAAGGTCTCATATGGGAAGCTGCAATGGCTGCAGGACATTATAAACTGGACAACCTCTGCGCCATCGTAGACTGGAACGGACTGCAGATTGACGGCAGAAACGATGATGTAATGACGGTAAAACCTATCGATGAAAAGTTTAAAGCCTTCGGATTCAACGTTATTGTTATAGACGGACACGATTTCGGAGAAATCTTCGCCGCTTTCGATGGAGCAAGAGGG
Organism: uncultured Clostridia bacterium; assembly: GCA_927797855.1. GTDB lineage: Bacteria > Bacillota > Clostridia > Peptostreptococcales > Anaerovoracaceae > SUG1106. The sequence continues at coordinate 4,182 of CAKMLH010000020.1, forward strand.
TGCAAGGGCAAACCTACTGTAATCGTAGCAAAGACCAACAAGGGCCGGGGAGTTTCCTTTATGGAGGACAATCCGGGCTGGCACGGCAAAGCGCCAAACGAAGAGGAAGCAAAGAAAGCTGTAGCAGAACTTGGAGGTGAGTGGTAATGGCAGAGGTTAAAAAAGCAGCAAAGCAGGAAAAGATGGCCACAAGGCAGGCTTACGGCAAGGCTCTGGTGGAAATCGGCGCAGTAAATAAAAATCTGGTAGTAATGGACGCAGACCTTTCCAAATCCACAATGACTGCAGAATTTGCAAAGGTATATCCAGAAAGATTCTTTAATATGGGTATTGCAGAGCAGAATCTTTATGCTGCGGCCTGCGGACTGGCACTTTCCGGAAAGGTTGTCTGCGCCAGCACCTTCGCAATGTTTGCAGCAGGCAGAGCCTTTGAAATCATAAGAAACTCCATAGGGTACACTCATGCCAATGTAAAGATATGCGCAACTCATGCGGGGATTACTGTAGGCGAAGACGGAGCAAGTCATCAGACCTTCGAGGATATAGCTCTCATGAGAACTATTCCGGGAATGACTGTTGTAAATCCTTCTGACGGAGCTTCTGCAAAAGAGCTGATTCGCCAGGTCATCGACATGGAGGGCCCTGCCTATGTAAGGCTGGGACGTGCAGCTGTACCTGTTTTTTATGATGAAGAGTCAGCCTCAAAGCTGAAGCTGGGCAAGGGATGCTGTATCCGTGAGGGCAAGGACCTGACCATCATTGCAACGGGAATTATGGTGAACGAAGCTGTAATGGCGGCCCAGGAGCTTGCCGCCGGGGGCATTGATGCCAGAGTAATAGATATGCACACCATTAAGCCTCTGGATGAGGACATCATTATAAAGGCAGCCCGGGAAACGGGAAAAATCGTCACTGCAGAAGAGCATTCGGTCATAGGAGGTCTGGGAAGCGCTGTAGCAGAAACAGTGGTAAAGAAATGTCCTGTAAAGATGGCCATGGTAGGTCAGCAGGATACCTTCGGCGAATCGGGAAAGCCTGACGAGCTGAGGGAAAAATACGGAATGACTGCAGCGGATATCGTCAGGGCAGCTATCGGTTTGATGGAAGATCCGGCATAGTCCGACAACATAAAATAATGAATATGACTCCCTTTGCGGACATAAAATTATATGAGATTTTTTATGTCCGAGGAGGGAGTTTTTTTATGGCCGATAATAAAGAAAAAAAGGAGAGAAGGTTTATCAGAAAGCCGTCCAGAAGGGTTCTGATTACTTTGGGACTCATTGCACTGGCAGGAGTTCTTGCTTATGGGGCGGTGGCAACAGGCTTTATGGGTCTTGGAGGAGGGAAGTCCGTTAAATATAATCAGCTGACCAAGGATAATATACCTCGCACCATAGAAAAGGACGTGATCCCCGAGTATCGGGACCTGGAGAGGGCTCTCGGCTGCCTGGTGGACGGGAAAGTTTATGTTGTTGTGACAAGGGGAGAAAAGCCCACTGCCGGCTATGACCTTTCCATTGAAAAGATGAAGCTGGAAAAATTAAAGGAAGGAACAAATCTGGCGGTTACGGCGTTGTTTACCGAGCCTGCAGCCGATACGGCGGTTTCACAGATTATTACATATCCTTATGTGGTGGCGGAGACAGAGCTTGAGACTCTTCCTGACACTATTGAGCTTATAGTCAGATATAATGATTGACATAACATTGAAATAATAGTAAAATAATACTGTAAATTTATTACTGATAAATTAAACAAAGGAGAAGAGCCGGAGAGGATATGAAAAAGCTGTTTTTCAGAGAAAAGGTAATGGAGGCTGCAGCCGGACCCTGTGAGGGAGTTATGATAGACAGACAGAAACTTACTGTGGCCATAGTGGGAATAGGTCATGGCGCCGGAACCACCTTTATAGCTATGGGACTTGCTTTCAGACTGGCAGAGATGACCTCCGGCGTGACCTTTGCCGAGACATCTCTGCACAGAAGGGAGGACGTATCGCCTTACAGGCTCCTTGCGGCGGACCCTCATTTCCGTGATAAGGCAATGGGAAACAGGAAGCCGGACGGACTGAATATATACGGGAAAGTCAACTGGCAGATTTTCAGCCCTGACCCACTACGCCATGACAGGGGAAAGAGAGAAGAGGACGGAACCTGTACAGTAAGAGACATGCCGGGGCGGATAATTATTGCAGATAACCCAGGTGAATTGAGAAATGCGGACATTATTACAGCCGTAGTTGATCCTTTTCCGCCGAGGATCTCTGCGGGGCTTGAAACGTTTAAAAAAATAAAGGAAATGGCAGACAGTGAGAATCCGGAGCACAGAAGGATTTTCTGGCTTCTGAATAAATCCGGCGAAGCAGCTTTCAGAAGAGAGACTGAGAGATTCCTCAGGATTAAATTTGACATAGAACAGGCAGCCATTCCTCAGGAAATCTTTTATAGGGCTGCTTATAGCTGTACTCAGCCATATTTTATATGTGAAAAAGCCGCCCTTGCAGGAATAAACAGCCTCGCCCATAAAATATCAGAATCAATATAGAGTATCCCCATATTTTTCTATTTAATTTTTTGTCGAAATGTAGTATAATAGGTGTGTATACATTGAATAATGTCAAAATTCATAAAGTTTAGATATAATTCGGGGGATTGAAATGATTGATTTTGATCATGTTACTAAAAAATACCGTACCAACATCGGCCTTGACGATGTGAGTGTACATATAAATAAGGGAGACTTTGTTTTCCTTGTGGGTCCCAGCGGTGCCGGCAAATCCACCTTTATCAAACTGATTCTCAAAGAGATAAATGCTGATTCCGGTACAATTAAGGTGGGAGATTTTGTGGTGACCGATCTTTCCAACCGGGAGATTCCAATGTTCAGGCGCAAAGTGGGCACTGTCTTTCAGGATTTCAGACTTCTGCCGAAGAAGACGGTTTTTGAAAATGTGGCCTTTGCAATGGAGGTTCTTCATAAAACGCCCAGACAGATAAGAAAACAGGTTCCGCAGATTCTCAGCCTTGTGGGAATCAGTGATAAAGCACATAAGTATCCTGATGAGCTTTCTGCAGGCGAGCAGCAGAGAGTTGCTATCGCACGGGCTATTGTAAACAATCCTGCGGTGCTGATTGCAGACGAACCGACAGGTAATCTTGACCCTAACACGGCATGGGAGATAATGGATCTTCTTGAGCAGATCAACCTGCGGGGAACCACAATTGTAATGGTAACACACGCAAAGGACATTGTGGACAAAATGAACAAGCGTGTAATAGCAATAGAAAAAGGCCGGATCGTAAGAGATGAACAGGGTCAGTACGGATACAGAGGGGAGGAAAATTTTGAATAGCTTAATTTATAACATAAAGCAAGGTTTTGTTCAGATTTTCCGGAATCGAGGAATGAGCCTGGCATCGATTTTTTCAATAGTGGCTATGCTGCTTATTTTGGGACTTTTCTTTGTAATTACTGTTAACGTCAATCTTTTCACGGAGGTTGTAAAACAGGACTATGACCAGGTGGAGGTTTTCCTTCTGGATGACACTACCAAGGCAGAAGCCGAGGAGCTTATGTCTGTAATAAAACAGCAGGACGGTGTAAGCGCCGTTGAATACAGAAGCAAATCTCAGGCACTGGAGATTCTGAAACAGCGCTGGGGAGAAAGCGGTTACATGCTGGACTCTCTCGGCAAAAACCCTCTTCCTGCGTCCATACTTATAAGCGTGGACTCCCTGGATAATGCAGGGGATGTAGCCAAATTTGCAGGCACTCTTGAGGGCGTTGACGATATTCAGTATTATCAGGAGACAGTGGACAAGCTTACCAAGATAACCAATTTCCTTCAGATAGGAGCACTGATTATTATGATTTTCCTCGTTGTGGTTTCTGTGGTTGTGGTTTCCAACACGGTTAAGCTGACGGTATTTGCCCGGGCAAAAGAAATCAGGATTATGAAATATGTAGGTGCTACCAACTGGTTTATCAGAGGGCCGTTCCTGGCTGAGGGAATTATTATCGGTGTACTTGCTGCTCTGGTTTCAACGGGGCTGATTTCGCTGATATATGCAAAAATAATAGATGCTATCGGGCCTCAGGTTCTGGCCATTGTTTCCAGTCCTTTAATTCCGGTAGGCTATATGACTTCTAATATGATAATTATATTTATCGCATTGGGTGCCAGCATCGGTGCATGGGGAAGCATTATTTCCATGAGAAGGTTCCTGGACGCCTAGGATTTTGCAGGGGGATTTAAAAGATGAAGAAAAAAGGTTTAGTGCTAACGCTTATAGCTGTTCTGACTCTGACTATGTGTGCATCAGGGCTTGCTTTTGCAGCTTCCGAAGGGGAGCTCAGAAATGACCTTAACAATGTCGAGGCGGCACAGGACGAACTCAGCAAAAAGATGAGCCAGATTGAAAAAGACGTTAAGGAAATGCAGAAGAAGGTTGATAACCTTAACTACATGATAAGCCAGACGTCTGAGCAGATAAGCGATACAGAGACAAAAATAGAGAAAAAAGAAAAGGAAATGGCGGAGCGTCAGGACAACCTTAACGAGAGACTGAGGGTAATGTACAAAAACGGCTCAATAGGTTTTGTGGATGTTCTCCTTGGTTCAAACAGCATTTCTGAATTTGTCTCCAATATGGAAATAATCCAGAAGATTTACCAGAACGATGTGGAGGTTCTGGAAACATTAAAGAAAGAACATGAGGAGCTTGAAGGCATAAAGGCAAGCCTTAAGGAAAGAAAGACCAAACTGGCCAGCCAAAAGGAAGAACTTGCAAGTGACAAAGCTGAGCTTGATGTAAAGAAAAAGGAACTTCAGGCGGAAGAAGAGAAGCTGAAGGCAGAGGCCGACAGACTCACTTCTGAAATTCTCAAGCTCATGGACAAGAACAGCCCTTATGTGGGAGGAGAATTTGCGTGGCCTTGTCCTGCCAGCAGCTATATTTCATCATCCTTCGGCAACAGGCTTCATCCGACTCTTAAGGTGTGGCTGTTCCATACAGGCATTTATATCGGATGCGCTGCAGGAAAGGATATTGTGGCGGCGGCTTCCGGAAAGGTAATCATGTCACAGGTATACGGCGGCTATGGAAACTGCGTTATGATTGACCATGGCGGCGGAATCGTAACCCTTTACGGCCATGCTTCAAAGCTTCTTGTAAGCCAGGGAGATACAGTTAAGAGAGGACAGACAATTGCTCTGGTAGGCTCTACAGGACGTTCCACAGGGCCTCATCTGCATTTTGAAGTTCGAAAGAACGGGCAGTACATAAACCCGATGAGTTACTTCTAGAATAATTATGAAGACAGCTTTGAATCCTAATATTTTAAAATTGCTTAATAACAGAGGCGTTGAGACTGAAGAAGAAATTGAAGAATTCCTCTCATGCAAGCCTCAGAGAACCTATGACCCATCCCTGCTTGACCAGATTGAAGCGGGGGTGGATTTAATATTGTCTGAAATAGACAGGGGCAGCAGAATATGCATATACGGAGACTATGATGCTGACGGCATAACCTCAACTTCGCTGATGCTGAACATTCTAGGTCATATTATGCCAAAGGAGAGACTGAGCTACTACATTCCATCGAGATTCGGCGAGGGCTACGGCCTCAACATGGAAGCCGTCAGGCATATAGCTGACAGCGGTGCGGGAATGATAATAACCGTCGACTGCGGAAGCGTTTCCAAGGAAGAGGTATTATATGCAGAAGAGCTGGGAATGAAGGTGGTGGTAACGGATCATCACAACATTACCGACCGGATGGCTGACTGCATTTTAATAAATCCGAAAAAGCCGGGAAGCCCTTACCCCTTCACCGGCCTTTCAGGCTGTGGTGTGGCCTTTAAAACCGCACAGGTAATTCAAAAAAAGATGGGACTGCCAAGGAGCGTGCTCACAGAAGTTCTTGATCTGGTGGCTATAGGAACCATAGGCGATATTATGCCTCTTGTTGATGAAAACAGAACTATGGTCAAATACGGCCTTAAAATTATAAATTCGGGAAGGCGGCCGGGACTGAGAAAGCTCATAGAAGGAGCCGGACTGAAAGTGGGTACCATAAATTCCGAAAATGTAGGATTTGTTATAGTTCCTCACTTAAATGCCAGCGGGAGGATAGAAGATGCATCTCAGGCGGTAAAACTGCTTACTGCAGAGGAAGGGGATCCATGCATTGATGAAATCGTCTCGGATCTTCTCGAAAAGAACAAAGAAAGAAAACGTCTTCAAAGCGAAGCGTACAAATCCTGTATTTCAGCTATAGACGGACAGAACCCCGACGATTTTCTGCTTATTGAGTCCGGCGATGCTCATGAAGGCATTGCAGGCATAGCCTGCGGCAAAATCAAGGATACATATTACAGACCTGCTGCAATTCTCACGCCTACGGGAGCAGACGGAGAAATGCTCAAGGGAACCGGCAGAAGCATAGAAGGTGTTAATCTCTATGAGCTGCTGAAAAAGCATGATGCTCTTTTTGAAAAATTCGGAGGTCATGGAGGGGCCTGCGGCTTTACCATGAAAAAAGAAAATGTAGATGCGCTTAGACGGGGACTTCTTGATGATATGGCAGAGCTGGTTTCAGAGAATCCTGAGCTGTTTGTCAGAAAATATCCTGTGGATATGGACCTTGACATAGAAGAAATGACATTGGATTTTGCTGAGCAGCTGGAGCTTCTGGCTCCTTTCGGAAACGGCAATCCGAAACCCATGTTCAAAGCAAAGGACATATTAATAAGCGATGTCAGGCTTATGGGCAGCGACAATCAGCATGCACGATTTATGGCCCGCAGCCGTCATAAAAAACCGATTCAATGTGTGCTGTTTTCAAGGGCGGCTGAGTATGAGGAAATTTTCCGCACAGGAGAGCCTGTTGACATAATCGGCCATCTTGACTGCCAGGTATGGCAGGGAATGAAACGGCTGCAGTTTGTTGTGGAAAAGATATATAAGAAATAATTTGTGTTTGACTAAAAATGGCAACGGTGATATAATCGAGATAGAAAATTTAGTAATTTAATTGGCAAAACCGGGCCTGCCGCCCGGAAATCAGAGGGGACTTTCTTGGGAGGAAAAGTCAATGGCATATGAATCAAAGTTTAAAAGAGATGATATCGATGAGCTTTTTGATGCGGTACTGACCTTGCGTGACAGAGAAGACTGCTATAGATTCTTTGAAGATATCTGCACTATCAACGAAATACATGCAATTGCTCAGAGACTGCAGGTGGCGAAACTGCTTTCTCAGAAAAAGACCTATAGTGAGATTGAGTCCATTACAAAGGCGTCGACGGCAACAATCAGCAGAATAAACAAATGTCTGGTATATGGCGCAGATGGTTACAAGAGAGTTCTCGAAAGGCTCGAAGAAGAAAAATAAAATGATTTATTCAGGGAACGCCTCGGGCGTTCTTTGTTTTTGTCTTCAGAAAATAATGGCTTTAAATTAATGCCGGAAAGGTTAAAGAGAAATTATGAAATATAAAATTTTTTTGTGTGATCTGACGGGAGAAAGGTGCGATCCCAAGGAGCTCAGCAGAAGTCTGTGCGCCGAAGCAGTGAATGCCTACTGCAGAATGGAGGGAATGGAAGCAGCTGTCAAACCGCAGGATTTTCTTGAAGAAGAAGGGGGAAAGCCCTATCTTGAAGGAAATCCGGTGCATTTTAACGTGAGTCATTCAGGGCTTCTGTGGCTGTGCATGGCAGGGGAGGCGCCCTGCGGAATAGATATACAGCAGGAGAAGGACTGCAGCTATGAAAAAATTGCCGCACGGCATTTTAATGAAGATGAGCAGAATTATATAAAGAGAGAGGGACTTTCCGGATTTTTCAGGCTGTGGACAATGCGGGAGGCCTACGGAAAGTATACCGGACAGGGTTTTTACGGTGATATGCCGTCTTTTATAGGCGAAGACGGAGAGCCGGTGAGGGATGTCTCGGGAGCCTATATCAGGGAGATTGAAATAGGTGACGGCATTTACTGCGCATACTGCACAGGAGGAGAAGATGATGAGATCCAGTTCATCGGATAAAGGGGATAATAAGGAAAAGGCCAGACAGGCTGCTCTCAGAAAGCTTTCCTCCGGGGACAGAACAGAAAAGGAAATTCTTGACGTTCTCAGCCGGTGGGGATGCAGTTCGGAGGAATCATCTGAAATTATCGATGAATTTAAGGAATGGGGATATCTGGATGATGAAAAATACTGCCTGAGATATTTTGAATATGCCAGCAGCAAGGGAAAGGCCTTGGCCCGTATAGTAAGAGAACTTGTTCAGAAGGGAATTCCTGCTGAGAAGGTAAGAGCTGTTCTTGATGATGTTCCGGCTGATGAAAGAGGAAAAGCCCTCGCAGCGGCCATGAAGATGGCCAGGTCTCAGGCAGAAATCGGCAAACCTCTGGATGACAAATTCCTGACCAGGGTAGGCAGAAGGCTGTCGTCTCTGGGATATGACAGCGGTATATGTTATTTCGTTATAGGAAAAATAAGAGAATACGCCAAGGAGATAAATAAAGAAGATGAATGATCAGTTTCAGAGGACACGCATGCTTATAGGCCAGGAAAATTTAGATAAACTCGCCGCCGCCAAGGTGCTGGTTTTCGGCGTCGGCGGAGTAGGCGGATATGTCTGCGAGGCTCTGTGCAGGGCAGGAGTGGGCCGGATTGACATAGTGGACAGGGACATTGTGGACGTCACCAACATAAACCGCCAGATTATAGCAACCCATGATACGGTGGGCAAACCTAAGGTGGAAGTGTGCAGGCAGAGGATGCTTTCTATTAATCCTGATATACAGGTTTCGGCCAGACAGTGTTTTTATCTGCCTGATCGGGCAGATGAATTCGACTTCGCCGCCTATGACTATATTGTGGATGCAGTGGATAATGTAACCGCAAAGATAGACATAATATGCAATGCCAAAGCTGCCGGGACACCGGTCATATCGTCAATGGGAACAGCAAACAAGCTGGATCCTACCATGTTTAAAATTGCCGATATTGAGAAGACTAAGGTGTGTCCTCTTGCAAAGGTTGTAAGAAAAGAGCTGAGGAAACGGGGAGTATCGGGAGTGAAGGTGCTTTATTCGGAGGAGGAACCTAAAAAGCCTCTGTATAACCCGACAGAATCAGAGAACTCAGATGATCCCTGCATTTCTTCTCCGGAGCAAAAAAAAGCTGCACCTGCAAGCATCAGCTTCGTGCCGCCGGCAGCAGGGCTGATAATCGCAGGGCAGGTGATATCAGATATTCTTAAGATGTGACAGATCAAGGGGGCTTTTAAGCTCCCTTTCTATATAGTCAAGAATTTCATCTGCATCTTCAAATATTCCGAAGATGTTCATGCAGCTTTCTTTCATAAAGCCCTCTTTTACGGTATTTTCAAGGAGCCTGTGAAGCAGGCTGTAGTATCCGTTTACATTGAATACGGCTATAGGCTTGTTCAGCTGTCCCAGCTGTTTCAGTGTGAGAATCTCGAAGAATTCCTCGTAGGTGCCGATACCGCCGGGAGCCATGATGAAGGCATCTGAAAGATCCTCCATGAGCTGCTTGCGCTCCCGCATGGTATCTGTGAAAATAAACTCAGTACATTCTTTATAAAGTATGCCGGGCTTGTCGAAAAACCTGGGTGCGATTCCCACAGACCGGCCGCCGCCCGCGGCCAGGCCGCGGACGGAGGCGCCCATAAGCCCCTGAGCGCCTCCGCCGAATACCAGCCCGTGGCCACGGGCTGCTATGCGGCGGCCGAGATGCTCTGCCGCGTCGTAATATATCTTGTCAAGGTCGGTGCTGCTGGCACCGTACATACAAATGTTCATGTCATTTTTCTCCGTTTAATATCTTTATGTCTTACTTAATTATAGAAAAGGAAATGGAAAGTGTCAATTAAGAAAAAAATGTCCCGGAAAAAGAAGCTCATTATAGGGGCGGCTCTTGCACTGGTATTATTTCTTCTGTCCCTGATGCTGCCTTATGCCGTCAGCCTTGGAGTCATGTCAGCGTATAGCGGCATGCACCGGAGGGAAAGCATAATGGCCGAGAAGGGAATCCAACTTGAGATACCGGGCGGAAATGCCACAGCAGAAAAGGACTGGTACCCCTTTGTTATGGTTTTCAATCCCGGAGAGAGTTTTGGCAGAGCTGCCGGGGACAGCGAGCTCAGACTAACGGTACTTTATAATTTCGGCGCTTTCGACCTCCGCAGGGGATGCAGCAGCATCTACAATGTGGATTCTGAGTATTACAGCAGCTTTTACGGTGCATATCTGGTAACCGGAAGGGAAGAGGAACCTTTTGGATTTGACAGCCTGGGCAGAATGGACGTTGCCCGGACAGCTGCAGTCCCCCGATTTGATCTGCAGCATCTGGTGCTGGATGACCTGGGCATAAATCCCGGTGAAAAAGTTTTCAGCTGGAACGCAGATAGTATTGAAGAGAATATAACATACCTGGGTTATGAAGGCTGGACCAGAACGGATGCTTCACTGACCGTAAACGGTACCGCACACAAAAGCAGAGGCTTTCGCCGTTCATACCTGCAGTACGGCATACCGGCATATGATGTGCCGGGAAATAAGGACTTTCAGCCTGTAGAAATGAAGGGCAGAATATACGGAAGATATTTTGAAGAGTGGGATACGTCTGTGTTCTTTTATATTCTCACCCCGGGGAAGAAAACTTTGGAAAAATGTGACCGTGATATCCTTTCAAAATCTTTGCTCAGGTGATGAATCTATGTGTTGATGTTTACGCATATTTCGCCTGCGAGTATTTTCTTATAATCCTCCAGGTTCTTTTTAAGAAGTTCCGGCGTGTTGAGCTCGTAAGGGCATTTGCTGATGCAGGCTCCGCAGCCGGTGCACTTTTCTATATCTGCCATGGCATGCTGCCATTCCTCCGAAAGCCATGCAGCCGACGGGGCACGGCGAACCATAAGTGACATGCGGGCACAGTTGCTGATCTTTATTCCCTGAGGGCAAGGCATACAGTAGCCGCAGCCGCGGCAGAACTCGCCGTCCAGCTCTTTTCTGTCCGCTCTGATTACAGCCTGGAGTTCTCCATTCATCACAGGAGGATTATCCATATAGGAAAGCCATTCCTGAAGCTCTTTCATTGTCTGGATTCCCCAGATAGGAAGAACATTGTCAAATTGCGATATATACGCAAAAGCAGCACGGGAGTTGTTTATGAGACCCCCTGCAAGTCCTTTCATGGCAATAAAACCTACATCATTTCCGCGGCACATTTCCACCAGGTTAAGCTCCCTCTCTCCGGTAAGGTAGCTGAAAGGAAACTGCATGGTTTCGTAGAGACCCGAATTTACACATTCTTCGGCAACTCCGATTTTATGGCAGGTAATGCCTATGTGGCGGATCATGCCCTGCCTTTTAAAATCCTCCATACATTCATACATTCCTGTGCCGTCTTCAGGAGCAAAGCACTGCCCCGCCATATGGAACTGATAAAGATCCACATAGTCTGTTTTGAGATTTTTCAAGGATGTTTCAAGATGACGTTTCATCTCATCCGGTGATGAGGCGCCGGTTTTGGTAGCGATGTAAATATGTCTGCGCACATCTGAAAGAGCCATTCCTATTTTTTCCTCGCTGTCCGAGTAGGCTCTGGCCGTATCAAAGAAAGTCATACCGCCTTCATATGCGGCGCGAAGTATTTCAGATGCATCATTGAAGTTCCTTCTCTGCAGCGGCAGAGCTCCGAAGCCGTTCTGAGGTGTGGTTATACCGGTTTTTCCAAGTGTTACATTCTTTATATTCATAACCATTTTTTCCTTTTAAACCATAAAATCAAAGATACGCAGATTGCGGCGCCTATGGCGATAACCGCTGCATATCCGTATTTCCAGGTGAGTTCGGGCATATTGACAAAATTCATGCCGTACCAGCCTGCCAGAAGTGTCAGCGGCAGGAAAAGAGCTGTTATTACGGTAAAGAATTTCATCAGTTCGTTCTGTTGAATATCCACCTGAGACTGATAGGCTTCTCTCATCTGTGTCACATAATCCCGCAGGTTCATTACAGTGCTGCACAGTTTTTCGGCACGGCTCTGAAGTATGGCGAAGTGCCTTTTGGCATCGTGAGAAAGAATCTTTTCGTCGTCTATCTTAAGATTCTCAAAAATGTCGGTAAGCTGCTCATAGTAGCGTTTTCTGCGCAGAAGCTCCTTGCGGAAGAGTATGATTTTTTCCAGATAATCCTTGGTATCCGAGGTGGTTATGGCCAGGTTCTCCGTATCGGTAATTTCTGCTTCGAGCCTGTCAAGATCATCGATATCCTCCTTGAGCAGATTCAGGAAAAAGCGGTAAATGACTTCGCCTTCCGTCTGATTTTCCGGTATGGATCTCTGTACCATTTCCAGGGTTCTCTCATCTTCACAGAGAAAGAAAATGTCACGGCTGCTGCAGTATGTTACGATTTTGGAGAGGTCGTTGTTATCGCTGTAGACATCATACCAGTCGAAGGCAAAAAGGTAATAACTTTCAAATTCTTCGAAGGTTTCGGTTTTTCCCTGCTTCAGATATTGTGCGATTCCGTCGTCCATATAGGGAGCGACCTGATTTATATCATCAATTAGTACGGCTTTTATCATGGCTTTTCCTCTCTTCCTGAGTTTAAACAGATTATACCATGTTACAGCTCTTTTTTCAATGTGCCAATGGGCCTTAAATCCGCCGGGGCGATACTTTTGGAAAAATTTGGTTATTCAAGGATTTTTCCATCTGTGGAAATGGTAACAACCTGCCACGGAATGAACTTTCCGCTTTCCTGAAGAGCCTTTTTAGCAGCAAATTCAATGCCTCCGCAGCATGGGACCTCCATTCTCACAACGGTTACGCTTTTAATGTCATTTCCCCCTATGATGGCGGCAAGTTTCTCGGAGTAGTCTCCTTCATCCAGCTTAGGGCAGCCGATGAGAACAATTTTATTTTTGATAAAATCACTGTGGAAGCTGCCGTAAGCGTAGGCCGAGCAGTCTGCGGCTATAAGAAGATGAGCTCCGCTGAAGTAAGGCGCATTGACGGGAACAAGTTTAATCTGCACAGGCCACTGGGAAAGGCGGCTTTCCTGAGTTCCGGGGCAGCTGCATGGTATGTGCCCGCCGGATTCCTGATTCAGCTTTTTTTTCATCTGCGCAGCCTTTACTGCGGCCTCATCATAGGCTG
>CAKMLH010000021.1 GCA_927797855.1 uncultured Clostridia bacterium
TCCGCAAAGTGCTCCTTGGTTTCAACTTCAACAGCGTCCATATTTTCAAGTCTTTCAAGCTTGTCCGCAGTGTGGATGGCCTCTCTCATCTTAGGAGCGGCATACTCTCTTACAGCTGCATCGATTTCCTCTGCAGGCTTGTAGAGCTCAACCTCCTGCTTAGGCTTGCCTACTTCCTTCACAACCTCTTCGATGAATTCAACAATTTTCTTGATTTCCTCGTGGGCGAAAAGGATTGCATCCAGCATTTCCATTTCAGGAACTTCATTTGCCCCCGCCTCTACCATCATGATGGCCTCTTTGGTGCCGGATACGGTCATATACATATCGGATTTTTCTCTCTGCTCCAGGGTAGGATTGATAACCAGCTGGCCGTCAACTCTGCCGACGGCAACTGAGCCTGTAGGGCCGTCCCACGGAATATCCGAGGTTGCCAGAGCCACAGACGAACCGATCATACCGCAGATTTCAGGTGAGCAGTCAAGATCCACAGACATGACTGTGGCTACAACTACCACATCGTTATAATATCCCTTCGGGAAAAGGGGACGAATAGGTCTGTCAATAAGTCTTGATGACAGAATTGCGTGCTCGCTGGGTCTTCCTTCTCTCTTGATAAATCCGCCGGGAATCTTTCCTGCGGCGTACATTCTTTCTTCGTAGTCAACGGAAAGAGGGAAAAAGTCAATGTCAGGTCTCGGCTCTTTTGATGCACAGGCTGTTACATTTACAACCGTATCGCCGTATCTGACCGTTACCTGGCCGTTTGCCTGCTCGCAGACCTTGCCTATTTCCAGCTGAAGCAGTCTTCCTCCAACCGCTGTTCTGAATACTCTGTAATCTTCAAATCTTGCCATAATTAACAACTACCTCCTGTTAATTTTCTTCTTCTCAGCATAATACTATTAACTGATTTGGCTTTAACTTATTTTTATACAAGGAAAGCGGGGATAATACGCCCCGCTTTGCTTTTACTTTCTTAATCCTAAACGTGCGATCAGAGTTCTGTATCTCTCCAGGTCAGTTTCCTTCAGGTATGCAAGAAGGTTTCTTCTCTGACCTACCATCTTCAGAAGGCCTCTTCTTGAATGATGGTCTTTCTTGTGAACTTTAAGATGTTCGTTAAGATCGTTGATTCTGTAAGTTAAAATAGCAATCTGAACTTCAGGGGAACCTGTGTCTCCCTCTTTTAACTGATAGTCCTTGATAATCTGCTGTTTCATTTCCTTAGTAATCATTTTAATTCTCCTTTTCTTAATCCGCCTCAGCCGGGTCACGCGCCGGAGCAGCGTCAGGACGCAGCAGAGGTAATATTTTTCAACAATTTATAATAACATAACGGGGCTTTTGTGTCAACCGTATTTTATTACAGTCCGTGGTATTCCTTAGCTTCCCGGCAGTCCTTTGCAATCTGCTCAGAGAGCTCTTTTACGCTTCCAAATTTCACTTCGTCTCTCGTCATCTTCACAAACTCCACCTTTATGTACTTGCCGTAGAGCTCCTTGTCGAAGTTAAAGATGTGAGTCTCCATGTTTTTCTTGAAAGTGCCGATAGTCGGCTTAACTCCTACATTGGTTACGCTTGGGTACCTTACGCCGTTATACAGGCAGTATGTAATGTATACACCGTTGGGAGGTGTCACCATGGTTTCGTCGATCATAATGTTGGAGGTAGGAAAACCGATGGTCTTGCCCAGGCGGTTTCCCACAACAACTTCTCCGGCTATGTCATAATTCCTGCCCAGATATTTAGGACATTCGTCCACGTCGCCGGCCTTGATCAGTCCGCGAATCAGGGTGGAGCTTACCACATCGCCGTCAATCATTACCGGGGCAATCTGGTTAACTCCAAAACCGTACTTCTTTCCCAGTTCCTTAAGCAGCTCATCATTTCCAGCAGCCTTATGTCCGAATCTGTGATTGAATCCGCAGAAAACCTCTCTGGCATTGAATCTGTCAACCAGGAATTCCTTAACATAGGTCTCCGGTTCCATCATCATTATTTCCTTGGTGAACTCTATGTTGAAGAGATAATCCACACCGAGCTTTTCTATAAGAGCCGCCTTTTCATCCTGATAGATGATGTTTTTTACCGGCTTCTGTCCCGGTATGAGGTTCTTAGGCAATGTGGAAAATGTAAAGACAGCACTCTTCAGGCCTTTCTCACCGGCTTTTTCCACCGCTGCCTTTATAAGAGCCTGATGGCCCACGTGCACACCGTCGAAATTTCCGAGAGCAATGCAGCAGGGCTCAATGTTTTTCACTTCTTCTAAATTTTCAAAAATCTTCATAATATCAGTCCTCTCCTTAATCGCCTATGGGCGGTATATCATCATTTCTTGCGAAAACCTTGTCTGCCACAAGCTTTTTATACTTTTCGCTGTGAAAAGCAACACCGAGAAAGGTTTTTCCGCCAGGTCCCTCAGGATTCTGCACATACATTCTGTATGCTCTCCGTCCGCACTCCGGCTCCCTGACATAAATACACTCTCTGTAGGCTATGTGCCATCCGTCGATAAACTTCCTGGCTGTGTCGGGAGTAAGCAGTACTTCGCCGAAGGATGCGAGTGGATAGTCTATTCCGTAAACGTATTTTTCCAGTGCTTGGGGAATCTCTTCTCCGAATTTTCTCTCCGGGGAAAGCCCCGCTGCCGCAGCGGCCTCTCCAAGTTCCTCAAGTGTAACTGCATCTTCAACTGTAAATCTTCCGCTTGCAAGCCTTTCCAGGCTTTCCATAGCGGCGCCGCATCCCAGTGCCTGTCCGGCATCATGGCAGATGGTTCTTATATATGTGCCTTTGGAGCACTCTACCGTAAAGGTTACTTTCTTTGAATTGCTGTCATGGGCAAAATCAATAAACTCCACCTCAAGACTTTTTATATGAACCTTTCTTTTCTTTACCTCCACCTCTTCACCGGCTCTGGCATAATCGTAAAGCCTTCTGCCCTTTACTCTTACGGCGCTGTACATGGGAGGTCTCTGTTCAATCTCGCCGTGAAAGCTTTCCAGGACCTTCTGCACATCCTCAGGCATTAAGCCCCATGTATCACGCATCTTGAGGATTTCTCCCGTCACGTCCTGAGTATCAGTCTCCATTCCGAGAACCATGGTACATCTGTATTTTTTTACGTCTTCATCCATGTACTCACACACCCGAGTGGCCTTGCCTATGCACACCGGCAGAACTCCTGTAGCCAGGGGATCAAGGGTGCCTGTGTGTCCCAGCTTCCTGATTCCCAGGATTTTTCTCAGCTTGTATATCACATCGTTGGAGGTCATTCCGGAAGGTTTGTAAATATTCAGTATCCCGTCTTTCATAAAGCTTTTATCGCCTCTTCCATTTTTTCCTTTATCAGATTGACGGCCTGGTCAAGAGGCATATAAAGGGTGCATCCTGCTGCCTTTACATGGCCGCCTCCGCCCAGATCTGCTGCGATCTTTGCAACATCTCCCCGGCGCTTTGCCCTCAGGCTCACTCTTATTACTCCCGGCTCTTTCTCCTTGATAAATGCGGCATATTCTACTCCTGAAATGCTCCTGATGTTTTCGATAATCCTGTCGGTCTCAAAAGGCCGCGCACCTGTTTCCTCCATATCCTTAAGGGTCAGATGAGCCACCGCTCCCCTTCCGCCGCCGATAATCTCAATGGTGGAAAAAGCTCTGGCGGTTATCATAAGTTTCTCCGGTCTTTCATTTTCGTATATTTCAACACTTACCTTATTTGTATCCACCCCGATGTCGAAAAGCTCCGCCATTATAAGATGGCAGTTCCTCGTGGTGTTTGAGTACTGGAAATTGCCTGTGTCGGTGGTTATAGCCGCAAAAATCGCCTCTCCCGTTTCAACATCAGGCACAATGCCCATCTCTTTAATGAGGGCATATATAAGTTCGCCTGTTGCCGCCGCCTGAGGATCCACATAGTTGTAGTCGCAGAAATTTTCCGTGGTTCCGTGATGGTCTATACAGACGGTCACTTTTCCCTCTCTGAACTTTTCCTCCCTTGCCGGCAGTCTGCTGAAGTCGCCGCAGTCCACGCACAGTGAGACATCCACATCCTCTGTTATTTTATGGTCAAAGGTGGTGTATCCCTTATCCAGAAACTTAAGGTTATCCGGCACTTCATCCTCAATAAGGATATATGCGGTTTTGCCCAGATTTCTCAGTGTCCTGCAGATAGCTGCAGCAGAGCCTATTGCATCTCCGTCAGGGTTTATATGCGGATATATGAGTACCTTTCCGGCACCCAGCAGAACTTCTGCGATTTCCTTAAAAGTATTGTTCTTCATTCTTCCTCTTGGTCTTTCTGATAGCTGTCAAAGTCTATGTTGTCCAGTATTTCATCAATATGCCTTCCGTAGTCTATTGAGTGATCCGGTTTGAAAATCAGTTCCGGAATGTGGCGGATTTTCACCTGTTTTGAAATCTCCTTTTTAAGCAGTCCCTTGGCACTGGAAAGGCCGGCAAGGACTTCTTTTTCCTGCCTCTCCTTCTCCTCAGGGTCGCTGCTTAAATTAAGAACGGAAAAATAACAGGTGGCATAGCTTCCGTCGCTGGTCACTTCAACGCCGGAAATGCTTATCATATTTCCAGTAAGTCTGGGGTCCTTGACTCCGCTGATGAGCATTTCGCTGACAATTCTGCGAATCTCCTCCCCCAGCCTTCCGCTTCTGTATCCTTTAGCCATATATTATCCTTTCACTATTAGCGGAAATATCGTCAGCGATATTTCCTGCATCCTATCCTGCAGAAGTTGAGCGCAAGTAATTGCGAACTTTCGCAGGAGTTGCTGAAGCTGCCGATTTAAGTGCGAAGCGGAGTGGCTTAGAGCGTCGGCACTGTCTGAGCTTCCGAAGGAGGCGAGTTTGCCGCGCTCTCCACAATGCCAGCACTGTATCGCTGCAGCTTCCAACGACGAGGACCGAGAGCAATTATTTGCGCTCAACTTCAACCATGTGGAAGCACTCGATAACGTCGCCTTCCTTAATGTCGTTGTAGTTTTCTATGCCGATACCGCACTCATATCCCTGGTTGACCTCCTTGGCATCATCCTTGAATCTCCTCAGTGATGAAATCTTTCCTTCATGGATGACAATTCCGTCGCGCACAAGTCTTACTTCGGCATTTCTGAGAACCTTGCCTTCCTGAACATAAGCACCTGCAATAATTCCCACATTAGGAACCTTGAAGGTCTCTCTTACTTCAGCCTTTCCGAGAACTTCTTCTCTGAACTCAGGATCCAGCATACCCTTCATGGCATCCTCAACATCGTTGATAATGTCGTAGATTACCCTGTAAAGTCTTATCTGAATCTTTTCTCTGTCGGCAAAGGTCTGTACCGCCGTTGTAGGTCTTACGTTGAAACCTATGATAATTGAGCCTGTCGTTCCGGCCAGCATTACATCGGATTCCGTTATAGTTCCCACACCGGTGTGTATAATCTTAACTCTTACATTGTCGTTGTTAAGCTTCTCAAGAGATGACACGATGGCGCCGATGGAGCCCTGTACGTCTCCCTTGATTATGAGGTTAAGGTCCTTAACCTCGCCTTCCTGTATCTGGCTGAACAGCTGCTCAAGAGTGGTGCTTGCGTTCCTTGCAAGAATCTCCTCTCTCAGCTTTTCTTTTCTGTGTTCGGCAATTTCTCTTGCCACCTTGTCTTCCTTAACGGCATTGAATTCATCGCCTGCTTCCGGAACGTCGGTAAGGCCGAGAATTTCAACCGGTGTAGCAGGGCCGGCTTTCTTTATGACATCGCCCTTGTAATTGGTCATGAGTCTGATTCTTCCCGAACATGTTCCGGCTACTACGCTCATGCCCGTCTTGAGTGTTCCGTTGGTTACTAATAGTGTTGCCACAGGACCTTTGTTTTTATCCAGTCTTGCTTCAATTACAGATCCCATTGCCAGTCTTGACGGATTTGCCTTCAGCTCCAGCATTTCCGCCTGCAGAAGAATCATCTCCAGAAGGTTAACGATGCCTTCACCTGTCTTGGCAGAAACAGGAACTGCAATAACATCTCCGCCCCAGTCTTCTACAAGGATTCCGTATTCAGTAAGATCCTGCTTAACCTTGTCAGGATTTGCTCCCGGTTTATCGATCTTGTTTATAGCAACTATAATAGGAACGCCTGCCGCTTTTGCATGGCTGATAGATTCCACAGTCTGCGGCTTGACGGAGTCGTCTGCTGCTACAACCAGTACCGCAATATCAGTAATATGCGCTCCGCGGGCACGCATTGCCGTGAAGGCTTCATGTCCCGGGGTGTCCAGGAAAACTATTTTCTGGCCGTTTATCATAACCTCCGATGCACCGATGTGCTGAGTGATTCCGCCGGATTCAGAGGCCGTTACGTTAGTCTTTCTGATAGCGTCAAGAAGTGATGTCTTACCGTGGTCAACGTGACCCATTACTGTGATAATCGGAGCTCTAGGTTTAAGATCTTCCTCTTTATCTTCGAAAAGCTCAAGACCTTCTTCAGGAGCTTCTTCCTCAACCTTGGCAACGACAACGTTAATTCCCAGTTCATCGGCCAGAATAAGCACCGTATCCTCATCGATGTTCTGGTTGATATTTGCCATTATGCCCATTTTCATCAGAGCCATAATAACCTTTGATGTGGAAATGCCTGCCTGTTCGCAGAATCCTGCTACGGTAATAGGCACTGTAACGGCAATAGTTCCGGTAGGAAGTTCTTCCAGGATATCTTCTTCCTCCACAGCAGCCGGCTTCTGTTTGGCGTGCTTTTTAGGCTTTGCTGCTTTTTCCAGGGAACGCTGCTGCATTCTCTCCTTGTTCTTTTTGCCGCTGCTGCTGCCGCCCTCAAGCTTGGCAAATTTATTTCTTTCCTTCTCATGGTGATCCCGTTTTTCGGTATTCTTCTGATTAGGCTTGGTTTCCATTCTGTCAAGACGCGGCGCTTCATTTCTTTCCCTTCTCTGAGGTCTGCCATCTCGCCCTTCCTTAGTGCCCTGTCCTCTGCGGTCACCCTGGGAATCTTTGTCACGGCTCTGACGCTGAGGTCTTTCGCTGCGGCCCGGCCGGCCATCTCTTTGGCCTGCGCCCTGACCTGCCGCCGGCTGGCGCTGAGGTTTTGCCTTTGCAGCCGCGGTTTCTTTCTTTGGTGCGGCAGCTTCTTTCTTAGGTGCTGCTGCTTCGGCCTTAGGTGCCGGAGCCTCTTTCTTTGGTGCTGCAGCTTCTGCCTTAGGCGCCGCTGTCTCCTTCTTCGGTGCTGCCGGCTCTGCCTTGGCAGCAGGCGCCGCTTCCTTTGGTTTCTCTTCCGCCTTAGCTTTTCCTCTTTCTGAAACCTCCTTCGGCACTACAACTTTGCCCACAGGCGGCTTCACTCTGTTTTCCAAATCTTTATTTACAACCAGTTTTCCCATAGGCGGTCTTGCTGCAGGTCTTTCTGTCCCTGAAGTCTGCGGTCTTGCCGGTCTGGCCGCCGCATGATTTCTCGGCTGAGGAATAACTGCAGCCTTTACCGTCACCCGAGGTTCATTGTCTCCCTGGTTTTCCGTCTTTTTGGGTGTCGCTTTTACTATCTTGGTTTCCTTTGTGTTTGTCTCTGTCATTAGAACACCTCCCTTTCTAATGCTTGAATATAGTCAATCTCTTTTGAAATTACATCTGCAAAATTCTTATCTGTAAGGGCGAAAATTCCTTTGCCTTCATTCCCTGTCATTTTTGACATTTCGTCTGAACTTCCGAAAACCCTGTATTTCGTCTTGGTTCTTTCGGCAGCAGATATGATTTTTTTCTTTGAATTATCAGCCAGGTCTTCTGCAATTATCAGCAGAAATACCTTTCGTTTTTCCATGGTAAATACGCAGGTGTTATATCCGCTTGCCAGTTTTCTCGCTCTGGCCGCAAATCCCATATAGCTGAGCAGCTTTTTCATGGCTGCCTGCTTTTCAGTGCTGTTCATGGCTCATCTCCCTAAGCTCTGCGAAAATCTTTTCTTTGGCTTCGGCGGTAATCTCCATGCCGAGAGATCTTTCCAGAGCTTTGCGTTTGTATGCCTTTTCCCAGCAGTCGGGATTGTCTCTGCAGAGATATGCGCCTCTTCCCTTGGCCTTTCCCGTAGGGTCAA
The DNA here is from genome assembly GCA_927797855.1 of uncultured Clostridia bacterium. GTDB lineage: Bacteria > Bacillota > Clostridia > Peptostreptococcales > Anaerovoracaceae > SUG1106. The sequence continues at coordinate 8,089 of CAKMLH010000021.1, forward strand.
CGCAGATCCAGCCTTCAAAGCCTGCAATTCTTACAAGCTGGCTTTTTTCCTTTGATGTCATGCATCCTACGCATTTCCTCATGGGGATTTTTCTTTCCTTCAAATTTAATCCTCCAATTCAACGAAATCCGGTGATTCCGGTTCTTCTTCCCGGCCGCCTTCTTCTGCTTCAGTAAACTCTTCGGCTCCGAAATACTGGCTGTGGCTCTTTATATCTATTTTCCATCCGCTTACTCTTGCGGCAAGTCTTACGTTCTGACCCTCTTTGCCGATTGCCAGGGACAGCTGATAATCCGGAACAACCACCGTGGCCATTTTCTCTTCTTCCTCATCGATTATTACCTTTTCAACCTTTGCAGGGCTCAGCACGTTGGCTATGAGCTGCTCAGGATCTTCGCTCCAAGGTATGATATCAATCTTTTCGCCGTGAAGCTCGTCAACGATGGCCTGAACTCTGGCCCCTCTGGTTCCGACGCAGGCGCCTACCGGGTCAACATTCTCAAACTCCGTATATACGGCCATCTTGGTTCTTGAGCCCGCTTCTCTGGCGATTCCTCTGATCTCAACTGTTCCGTCCTCAATTTCCGGAACCTCCAGTTCAAACAATCTCTTCACAAGACCCGGATGTGACCTTGAGAGGAAAACCTGCGGTCCTTTGTTGGTCTTCTTTACATCCATAATGTATACCTTGAGCCTGTCGTTGACATTGTAGTGTTCACCGGGAACCTGTTCATTTACGGAAAGGATTCCTTCGGTTCTTCCCACATTTACGAAAAGGGTCTCGTTGCTTATTCTCTGCACCGTACCGGTAACTATCTCTCCCTGTCTGGTGATGAAGTCATCGAAAATCATTCCTCTTTCAGCTTCTCTTATACGCTGCACAACAACCTGCTTTGCTGTCTGTGCGGCGATTCTGCCAAAGTCCCTCGGTGTCACCTGATACTCTACAATATCTCCGGCTTCATACCTGCTGTCTATTTCCTTTGCTTCTTCCAGAGAAATCTGGGTAAGATCATCCTCAACCTCATCAACTACATCCATTCTCATGTATACGTTGATATCCCCCGTTTCCTGGTCAATATCAACACGAACGTTCTGTGATGTTCCGTAGTTCTTTTTATATGCAGATACTAATGCGGATTCGATGGCATCAAGCAGAATATCCTTCGATATATGTTTTTCCTTTTCCAAATCCTCAATAGCCTGGATAAATTCCTTGTTCATTTTTCCTATTACCTCCTTAGAAAATTACAGCAAGTCTGGTCTTTGCCACCTGCTCCCTTGGGAATTCAATCTCGCTTCCGTTTTCATCTTCAATTATTATTTTATTATCTTCGGTGAGGCCTTTCAGTATGCCCTGAAAGGTCTTATGCCCGTTAACAGCCTTGTATAAGCTTATGTCGACCATTCGGCCGCAAAACCTCTTAAAATCTTTTTCTTTCAAAAGTGCCCTGTCCATCCCCGGTGAGGAAACTTCCAGGTAGTAGTTCTGCTCGATAGGGTCAAGCCTGTCAAGCTCGGCAGAGAGAAATCTGCTCACTTTCTCACAGTCATCTGTTGACACGTACTCTTCCTTGCCGTCTTCAGCAGGCAGTCTGTCGATGTAAACTCTGAGAAACCAGTCCTTGCCCTCCTTGACAAACTCACTGTTATATAGCTCCAGACCGTTTTCGTCAAGAAAGTCCGCCGAAATCTCGCTGACAATTTCCGTTATTTTTTTCTTTGCCATTATTCAATTTTCCCCCATATAATATTGAAAGAGTGGGCTGAAACCCACTCTTTAAGTCTTACCTTATTAAGTCATATTCCATGATATCACGAAAGTGCCGGAATTGCAAGGTTTTTTTGCACATCAGACAAAGTTTCCATCAGCCGCACTTTGAAAATCCGCAGTTTCTGCAGATAACGCAGCCGCCTTCGTGCTCAACTGCACTTCCGCACTCAGGACATGAGTGTATCTCCCCGGCTGTTGCAGGAATATCAGCCATCTGTTTCTGAGTCCCTATGAGGATGCTGTCCGGCAGAGGCGCTTCCGGCTTCACGCCGCCTCCTGCCGCCTTTTCTTTAAGCTGTTCTTCCTCTATTAGTCTGGATACCTTCATGATAACCTTTGCAATTGCGTCAGGGCAGGATGTGCAGCTCATTCCCTGCTGGCGTATTGTGGAAGGACAGCGTATTCCCTTCAGCTGGTCGTACACCTCGTTAATGGATATGCCGCTGCGAAGAGCCACGGAAACAAGCCGTGCAGTGGCTTCGCTCTGGCTCGGGCATCCTCCTGCCTTGCCAGTACTTGTGAATACTTCGCATATGCCGTTTTCATCGTAGTTGGTTGTTACATAAAGGCTGCCGCAGCCGATTTTCATCTTCTCCGTAAAGCCCCGTGTAACATCAGGACGCGGTCTTGGTTCAATGTGGCCGAACTCCGGCATGTCGCATGCACTGCAGAAAGCCTGTCCGCCGCCTTCAGAAGCGCCTTCTTTGTTTACTTTTCCGATATTCAGCACCTGCTCCTGGCGGCTGCCGTCGCGGTAAATGGTAACACCCTTGCAGCCTTCTTTATATGCCAGCATGTAAACATCCCGCACCTCGTTTCTGGTGGCTTCCTTAGGGAAGTTTACTGTTTTGGACACGGCATTGTCGGTGTATCTCTGGAAAGCCGCCTGCATTCTGATGTGATCTACCGGTTTGATATCGTGGGCGCATACAAATACTCTGCGCACTTCTTCCGGAATTTCAGTGCAGTGGGCGATAGTTCCCTCTTTGACAATTTTGCGGAGGAGCGTCTCATTGTAGAGGCCCAGTTCCTTGAGCTTCTCCGTAAGAATAGGATTTACCTCTATCATCTCCGTTCCGTCCATTATGTTTCTGATAAATGCATAGGCAAATACGGGCTCAACTCCCGAGGAGCATCCTCCGATGATTGAAAGAGTTCCCGTAGGCGCTATGGTGGTTACTGTGGCATTTCTCATAGGAATTCCGTCCTTGAGAGTGCTTACCTCAAACAGAGGGAAGGTTCCTCTCTTCTCTGCCAGCTTTGCACTTGCGGCATGGCCTGTGTTTTCAATGTAGCGCATAACCCTCTCCGCAAGGCGTACTGCCTCCTCCGAGTTATATGGAATACCCAGCATAAGGAGTGCATCTGCCCAGCCCATTACCCCCAGGCCGATTTTCCTGGATGCACGGGTTGTTTCTCCGATTTTCTCCAGCGGGTAGTTGTTTGCATCTATAACATTGTCAAGGAAATGCACTGCTTTTTCTACGGTTTCTCCCAGCAGTCCGAAATCGAATTCCCAGCCCTTTTCTGTCTTTTTCAGCATCTTTACAAGGTTGATTGAACCCAGATTGCAGCTTTCATAAGGAAGCAGCGGCTGTTCTCCGCACGGATTGGTGCTTTCGATTTCGCCCACTGTCGGCGTTACATTATCTCTGTTGAGTCTGTCCAGGAAAATTATTCCAGGCTCTCCGTTTTTCCACGCGTGGTCAACGATAAGGTCGAAAACCTTTTCCGCGCTGAGATGTCCTACTGCCTGCTTGGTCTTCGGATCTATAAGGTCGTAATCGCTGTGTGCTTCCACCGCTTCCATAAAGGCTTCGGTGATGCCCACGCTTATGTTGAAATTGGTGATTTCCTTGTTGTCCGCTTTGCAGTTTATAAATTCAAGAATGTCAGGATGGTCGATGCGCAAAACGCCCATGTTGGCACCACGTCTTGTACCTCCCTGCTTTACAGCCTCTGTGGCCGCATTGAAAACCTTCATGAAACTTACAGGTCCGCTGGCTACTCCGCCTGTACTCCTTACGGCTGCACCCTGCTGGCGAAGTCTGGAAAATGAAAATCCCGTACCGCCGCCTGATTTGTGAATAAGAGCCGCATTTTTCACCGAGTCAAAAATTCCCTCCATGCTGTCCTCTACAGGAAGCACGAAGCATGCGGAAAGCTGTCCCAGCACTCTGCCTGCGTTCATAAGAGTCGGCGAGTTAGGCAGGAATCTCAGTCCTGTCATCATATCATAAAACTCGTCGCTGAGCTTCTTTACATCTGCGTCTTTATCGTAATTGGCATCTGAAGCAGCGATTGTATCTGAAACTCTGCGGAACATTCCTTCCACAGTTTCAGTAAGGTTTCCGTTTTCATCTTTAGCCAGATACCGCTTTTCAAGGACGGTCATGGCGTTTTTGCTTATTTCTCCTACTGACATTGCAATTCTCCCTATTCTTCTCCCTATTTAACAAAAATACAACATGTACTGTTGCTTCGACTATTATATCACTATATGTTGTGGTTTGCAACGGCTCTTTGGCAAAAAAAAGAAAAGCGCCGGCATTTTTTCCGGCGTCTCCTCTCACTTATATTGCAATCACAGCTTATTCAGCTCATTAAAAATTTTCTGCATTCTCTTGTCCAGAGTTGCGCTTACCTCGGCACAGGCCTTCAGCTCTATATCTATCTTTGCAGGAATATCCTTATCCTTCTTATATCTGAGCTGGTGCTCCAGGCTTGCCCAGAAGTCCATGGCAACAGTCCTTATCTGCACCTCCACCGGAACCTCTATGCATCCGTCAAGGAGAAAGACAGGAACTGACAGGCAAAGATGCAGGCTCCTGTATCCGTTGGGCTTGGGATTGGCTATGTAGTCCTTGCGGCTCACCACGGATATGTCGTTCTGAGATGTAAGCATGTTGGCCACCTCATAAACATCTTCCACAAAATTGCATACCACCCGTATACCCGCAATGTCAAATATATTTTCTCTGGCCGACGGTATTGAAACCTCATGGTGAAGCCTCCTGAGCTTATCCTCAATGCCCTGAGGCGTCTTCAGCCTTTTTTCAATATGGTGGATAGGATTATAGTCATGTCTTACGGCAAAATCCTCACTTAAAATCTCGATCTTTGTATCAACCTCTTTAATGGCTGCACTGTACTCATGAAGAAACTCGTCAAATCCCGGCTGATCTTCCAATCTTCCGTAATGTTTTTCAACCCAGGTCAATTTTCACTTTCCTCTCTTTTTATAGTTTTAATTTGGAATGATTTCCTTTATAATAATATTATACATGATAATTGTGTAGAAAGAAAGGATTTTGGTGTAGATATGCTGAAAGTTAATCTGGGAAACACGGGACTTTCCGTCAGCACCGTGGGCATGGGTGTCCTTCCCATAGGCCCGGGTCAGCTTGCTCTGCCTTTGGAGGATGGGGCGGAGATAATCTGTCACGCAGTAAAAAAGGGCATTAATTTCATAGATACGGCTCAGTATTACAGAACCTATCCTTATATAAAGAGGGCGCTGGAAATTCTCAGTACTTCCCGGGAGGAAGACCGCAGAGCCGCAGAAAGCCTCATCATCTGCTCCAAATCCCTTGCCCGTGACTACGACGGCATGATGGCTGCAATACGTCAGGCCATATCTGAGCTTCACCGGCCTTTCATAGATATTTTTCTCATGCACGAAGTAAGAACCGGCGGTTTTGAGGAAAGAAAGGGCGCTTGGCAGGCTCTCATAGATGCCAGAAATTCAGGGCTTGTCAAGGCCATAGGGGTATCCACCCATCACGTTGATGTAACAGAACAGATGGCATCTGAGCCGGAATGCGATGTGGTCTTTTCTCTTATTAACTATGCCTCCATGGGAATACGCCGGGGATCCGGGGCTGCCTCCTGCCATGACATGCTCTCAGCCATAAAGGCCTGCAGGGATGCAGGAAAAGGTGTTTTCACCATGAAGGTCTTTGGCGGCGGCAACCTGACGGGAAACTATCAGAAAGCCCTGGACTATGTGTTCTCCAAGGAAGAAATCCAGTCGGTAATGATAGGCTTCGGCCACAAATCGGAAATAGACGATATTGTAAGTTATCTGGACGGCACAATGCCTGCAGACTACAATCCCGACACCTCACAAAAAAAAATGCGCATAAGTCAGGAGGACTGCGAAGGATGCGGAAGCTGCATGAAAGTCTGTGCCTCCAAGGCGATTTTTTACAACAAAAACGGGCTGGCCGAAATCGACCAGACCCGGTGTTTAACCTGCGGTTACTGCAGCTATGCCTGCCCTGTACGGGCGGTTATCAGATACTGAGATTCCCTGCAGATTATTTATCCAGTTCTTCCAGCATATCTGCCGGATTTTCTGCTGCCTTCACCTTACCGAAGGCTTTTTCTATTATTCCGTTTTCATCGATTAAATATGTGGTGCGGACAACGCCCATTGTCTTCTTTCCGTACATGTTCTTTTCCTGCCATACATCGTATGCCTTTATTGCTTCAAGATCCGTGTCCGAAAGAAGTGTGAAAGGCAGATTGAACTTTTCCTCAAACTTCTTATGTGATGCTGTGCTGTCCTTGCTTATGCCGATAACCTCAGCGCCCTTTTCCAGAAAGTGTGGATACAGCTCACCGAAGCCGCATGCCTGCTTGGTGCAGCCCGGAGTGTTGTCCTTTGGATAAAAATACAGCACTACTTTTTTTCCTTTGAATTCTTCAAGACTGCGCATATTTCCGTTCTGATCCGGCAGATTGAATGCCGGTGCTTTTGTTCCTGTTTTCAGCATGATTTTTTCCTCCTTGTCTGATTCTATTCTGTTTCTGCCAGCTTTCGTCCCATGATTACTCCCATGGCCGATGCCATCATAAGGCCTCTGGTCCAGCCGCTGGAATCTCCCAGGCAATGCAGATTCTTAACATTGGTGTTGAAATCCCTGTCCATTTTAACCTTATTGCTGTAAAATTTCAATTCCGGCGAATAGAGAAGAGTTTCCGCAGCCGCAAAACCCGGCACCACGTGATCCACCGCCTGGATGAAATTTATTATATTTATCATGGCACGGTACGGCATGGCAGCAGTAATATCCCCTGCCACAGCATCGGGCAGAGTCGGCTTCACATTGGAACGTGAAAGCTCCTTTTCCCAGGTGCGCTTGCCGTCGAGAATGTCTCCGTAGCGCTGCACCAGGATATGGCCTGCACCCAGCATGTTGGTCACCTCGCCTATTTTCCTTGCGTACTCGATAGGCTGGTTAAAAGGTTCTGTAAAGTCATGTGAACACAGAATTGCCAGATTTGTATTGCCTGATTTCAGTTCTTTATATGAATGTCCGTTTACAACAGCGAGATCGTCATCATAGTTTTCCTGGCTGACAAAACCTCCCGGATTCTGGCAGAAGGTTCTCACCTTATTCTTGAAAGGCTGAGGATAGCCGATAAGTTTGGACTCGTAAAGCACATTGTTCACGTCTTCCATAATCTCATTTCTCACCTCTACGCGCACGCCGATATCCACCGTTCCCGGCGCATGAGCTATGTCATATTTTGCACAGATTTTTTCCAGCCACTCCGCTCCCCGGCGGCCTGTGGCCACTACGGTATGATCTGCAAGTATCTCTGTTCTTTCACTGCCGGAGCCGCCGTCAGAAGCGCCTGCAGATGTCTCCGGTTCTATCACTATGCCTCTGCATACTCCATCGTCGAGAATCACGTCGCTGCAGTTATACCCGAAGAGAATCTCAACGCCATTTTCCTGCAGGAACCTTTCTATGGCAAGGTATATTTCCTGAGCTTTTTCCGTGCCCAGGTGGCGTATAGGACAGTCCACCAGTTTAAGCCCCGCCTGAATGGCCCTCTTTCTTATATCCTTGACTTTATCCGTCTGGCCGATGCCTTCCACCTTGGTGTCCGCGCCGAATTCCAGATATATTTTATCTGTATAGTCAATCATCTCCTGAGCATAGTTTTCTCCGATAAGGTTCGGCAGGTCACCGCCTACCTCGCAGCTTAAGGAAAGTTTGCCGTCGGAAAATGCTCCTGCTCCGGAGAATCCCGTAGTAATGCTGCATGGCCTGCAATTTACGCATTTCTTTGTATTGTTCTTAGGACATCTGCGATTTTCGATGGCACGACCCTTTTCCACGATTATTATTTTTTTGCCGCTGCCCTTCTTTATCATCTCCAAGGCTGTAAAAATTCCCGCCGGACCGGCTCCGACTATAACTACATCACATTTCATTATTAATTCTCCTTTTCTTTTTTCTAGCATACCATTGCTCGCGGGGATTTTCCATTATAAGAGAGCGGAATCCTTTCAGGGAAATCCGCCCTTTTATAATGGAAAGCCGCCTATCTGGCCAGCTTATACAAAGCCTCTGCAAAAATCTTTGTGCTGGTAATGAGGTCCTCAATGTCAACATATTCGTTGGACTGATGACACATATCCGGTTTTCCCGGCATTACCGGTCCGAAAGCCACCGTATTAGGCACTGCCCTTGCATAGGTTGCTCCTCCTATTACAAGAGGCTTGGATTCATGGTCGCCGGTAAATTTGCCGTAGGTATCCATAAGCGTTACTATCAGCGGATCATCAGCTGCCTTATATAGAGGCGGCTGATAATCAACTCTTTCTATGGTATATTCCAACGGCTCAAGGACCTTCTCCATGCCGCTGTAGACCTCCTCTACATCAAATGTCACCGGATACCTGATATTAACCGTAAATCGTGCTTCCTCTTTATCAACCTTAGCGATTCCCACATTGAAGGCCAGATTTCCGGAAGGTTCATCCTCAAGGCAGGCACCGATTTTCTCGCCGTGAAGATTGAATCCCATGTACTCATTATAGAATGCAATCAAGCTGCTGGTTTCTTCACTGTCGAAATCTATTCCTGCCAAAAGCTCCATGAGCAGTGAAATAGCATTGAGCCCCAGCTCAGGATAAGCGGCATGAGCAGTCACACCCTTGACCCTGATTTTTTCCCTTTTTCCATCACGGGAAATGACGGCCTCTGCCCCGTCTGCCACTGCGTTGGCAACGGTTCCGCCTGTAAGGGAAATGAGCCTTACTCCCCGGTCCTTTTCAGCGTCCCGAAAGCCTCCGCCCAGTTTCTTCACAATGTCGAAAATAATAAGTCCCTTTTCCGCATGAATTGCAGGAAATTCCGCATCGGGAGAAAAGCCGGAGACTACTTTTGGTTTTTCCTTTTTCATGTAGTACTCCATGCCCTTCCACTCCGTCTCCTCGTCAAGTCCCAGAATGACCCGAATGGACTTTGTGGGCTCAAAACCCGCCTGTTTAAGAGCCTTCATTGCGTAATAGCCTGCAATAAAAGGACCTTTATCGTCGATGGTTCCTCTGCCGTACATCCTGCCTCCGCTGATTTCGGCACGG
>CAKMLH010000022.1 GCA_927797855.1 uncultured Clostridia bacterium
ATGTTGTAAAAATTTCCATGTCTCAGCATATAGGAGCACCTTGTAAGCCGTTGGTTCAGAAAGGGGACTACGTAAAAGTAGGCCAGCTTATCGGCGACACCGACGCTTTTGTCAGCGCGCCTATCCACTCAAGTGTTTCCGGAACAGTTACAGGCATCGAAGAGCAGCGCTCAGCAGCCGGTGGAATGGATACCCTTGTGGTAATAGAAACAGACAAGAAACAAGAAGTTTACGAGGGAATCAAAGTTCCCGAAGCAAAAGACCTGCCTGAATTCATCAAAGCCATCAGAGACAGCGGCTTAGTAGGTTTAGGCGGTGCATCATTCCCGACACACATTAAATTCAACCCGAAGAATATCGATGAAGTACATACTTTAATCGTTAACGCGGCTGAATGCGAACCGTTTATCACTTCCGACCACAGACTTATGCTGGAAGATGCTGAAGATCTTATTTCAGGCTGCCAGCTTCTGATGAAGTACATCGGTCTTGATGAAGGATATATCGGAATCGAAGAAAACAAGCCGGATGCCATCGAGCATCTTGACAAGCTGATTGCTTCCAAGGGCATAACAAACCTTAAGACATTCAAGCTGCAGGCAAGATACCCGAAGGGTGCAGAAAGAGTACTTATTTATGAAATTACCGGCAAGACCATGAACGCAGGAGAGATTCCTGCACAGCATGGCGTAATTCTTTCCAATGTTACTACCATTGCATTTGTCGGACAGTATTTCAGAACAGGAATGCCTTTAGTTTCCAAGAGAATGACTGTTGACGGCGATGCAGTAGCAAATCCTAAGAACGTAATGGCTCCTATCGGAACCATGATAAGCGATGTAATCGCTTTCTGCGGCGGCTACAAAGAGGAGCCTAGAAAAATCCTCATGGGCGGCCCTATGATGGGAAGAGCCATATTCTCCGACGAGATGCCGATTGTAAAGAATAACAACGCTATTCTTGCTTTCTCCAAGGCTCAGTCCCTGGTTAAAGAAGAAACAGCGTGCATAAACTGCGGCAGATGCCATCAGGCATGTCCGTTCGGTCTGATTCCTACAGCTCTTGCGGATGCATATGCTAGAAGGGATGCGCAGGCTCTCAGCGATCTTAAAGTTATGCAGTGTATGGAATGCGGAAGCTGCTCATACATCTGTCCTGCAAGAAGACCGCTCGGCTTCACTAATAAGCTTGGAAAAGCAGTAGTAAAGGAGGCTGGAATTAAGTAATGGACAAGAAAACATACAGTAATTTAGTAGTATCATCAGCTCCTCATCTTGTGACAAATATGGACACAAGCAAAATTATGCTGATGGTTCTCATAGGACTTGCACCGTCATTCCTTGTAAGTATCTATGTATTCGGAGCAAGAGTAATTGCTCTGACAGCAGTTTGCATTGCTGCTTCAATGTTCTTTGAGTGGGCATGGAACAAGCTTATGCACAAGCCTCAGACAGTTGGCGATCTCAGTGCTGCAGTTACAGGAACACTGATAGCCTTCAACGTTCCTTCGGGACTTCCTTACTGGATTGCAATCGTTGGCTGCTTCGTGGCAATAATCGTTGTAAAACAGCTTTACGGCGGAATCGGCAAGAACGTTGTAAACCCTGCAATTACAGCAAGAATCGTTCTGTTTATATCCTTTGCAACCCAGATGACAACCTGGCCGCTTCCTAGAATGGCAGCAGATGCTACATCTACAGCTACTCCTCTAGGAATTCTGGCTGAAGGCGGAGCAGAGCTTCCTTCAAATATGCAGATGTTCCTCGGCTTCATCGGAGGTTCAATGGGTGAGGTCAGTGCTCTGGCACTTCTCATCGGCGGACTTTTCCTCATCTGGAAAAAGATCATCAGCCCGATTATCCCTTGCTGCTTTATAGGAACAGTTTTCGTATTTGCTCTTATTTACTATGCAGCAACAGGCGACGGCAATGCACTTCAGATGGCTATATTCCACATCTGTGCAGGCGGCGTTATGTTAGGTGCTTTCTTCATGGCAACTGACTACGTTACATCTCCGCTGTTACCAATGGGCAAAGTTATTTTCGGTATCGGATGCGGCATCATCACCATGGTTATCAGACTGTGGGGACAGTATCCGGAAGGCGTTTCATTCTCAATTCTGATTATGAACTGCCTGACTCCGTTAATTGAAGACTTCTGCCAGAAGAGATTATATGGAGGTGCAAAGAAAAATGAAAAGTAAAACATTTAAGGAATACATACAGCCGGTAGTTGTTCTTGTAGCAATCTGCCTGGTTATGACTTTTGCACTTGCTTATGTAAATTCAATTACAGCTCCTATTATTGCAGACAATGCAGCTAAAAGCGCGGACGCAGCCAGAGCTGAACTACTGCCTGCAGCAAGCACATTCGAGCAGTATGATGGGGATATGGTTGTAGTGGATCCTGATAAAATTTATGTGTCAGACTGCTATGTGGCTAAGGGCATCGGAATGGTAGTCACTGTTGATACCAAGTCCTTCGGCGGCATTCTTACCGAAATGGTCGGTATAGACAATACCGGAGCCATCACAGGAGTAAAGGTTATTTCACACGCTGATACAAAGGGTCTGGGAACCAAGGCTCATGATTCCAAATACCTTGAGCAGCAATACAAGGGCAAGACAGAGCTGGCGGCAGCAGACAATATCAAGGGCGATCCTGCAGTTAATCACGTAAGCGGCGCCACAATTTCATCAAATGCCGTTTATCAGGGTGTCTGTGCAGCTCTTGAACAATACAAAACAATGGGAGGTGCTAACTAATGAAAGAAAAAGTAAATAAATTAGCAATCCTTACCAAGGGCATAATTAAAGAAAATCCAAACTTAGTGCTTCTGCTTGGTACCTGTCCGACTCTGGCAACAACAAGCTCTGCATTTAATGGTATGGGTATGGGTATTGCCGCAACAGCAGTACTGATCTGCTCCAATATCGTTATTTCCTTATTGGCAAAGATTATCCCCGATAAGGTAAGAATCCCGTGCTACATTGTAGTTATTGCCGGATTCGTAACATTAGTACAGTTCATCGTACAGGCATTTGCTGAACCTCTTTACAACTCATTGGGAGTGTTCCTTCCTCTGATAGTTGTAAACTGTATCATCTTAGGCCGTGCGGAAATGTTTGCAAATAAGAATAATCCTCTGGATTCTGCACTTGACGGAATAGGAATGGGTCTTGGATTCACACTTTCCCTTACCGTAATCGGTGCAATAAGAGAAATCATCGGAAACGGAACAATCTTCTCAAGCTTCTTCCTGGGAGATCCGGACGCTTTCACTATTTCTCTTCCGTTCGTAAGCGATAATCCTATGATGATCATCGCTCTTGCTCCTGGTGGATTCTTTGTTTACGCATGCGTAATCGCTATTGTAAATAAAATCCTCGATAAGAAGGGCAAAACTCCTCGCGAATTTAGCTGTCAGGGCTGCGCTCTGGCCTCAATGTGCCAGCAGGAGAAATGCATAGCAGAGCTTGACTCTGCAGAAATCAAGAAAGGAGTTGAAGCATAATGGCAGGCTATTTATCAATATTAATCGGCATGATTCTCGTAAATAACTATGTACTTGCTCAATTCCTGGGAATCTGTCCTTTCCTGGGCGTTTCCAAGAAACTTGATTCAGCAGTGGGCATGGGCGTTGCGGTTATTTTCGTAATGGTGCTGGCTACTGCAGTTACTCATCCGATTATGACAGTGTTAAATGACTTTAAAATCGGTTATTTACAGACAATAGTATTCATACTTGTAATTGCTGCTCTGGTTCAGTTTGTAGAAATGGCGCTGAAGAAATTTATACCTTCCCTTCATAAGGCATTAGGTGTATATCTTCCGCTTATCACCACAAACTGTGCTGTACTGGGTGTATGTATCAACAATATTGACTTAGGATACAACTATCCTCAGGCACTGGTTAACTCTTTAGGCGCAGGAATCGGTTTCCTCCTTGCCATGGTTTTATTCTCAGGAATGAGAAGAAAGACAGAAGGAAGCACTGCCGTTCCTAAACCTTTCCGGGGTGTGCCTATTACAATGACAACAGCTGCTCTGTTATCCCTCGCATTTATGGGATTCGGCGGCTTGGTATAGGATAAGGAGGATAAATAATATGGGAACAATTTTAACACCGGTATTACTGGTTGTAGCGTTAGGTTTCGTATTTGCTGTTATCCTGACTATCGCATCAAAGATTTTCTTTGTACCTGTTGATGAGACGGTTACAAATTTAAGAGCCGAGCTTCCGGGTGCTAACTGCGGTGCATGCGGATTTGCAGGCTGTGACGATTATGCTGCAGCTCTTGGCGCTGATCCGTCAATCGGAACGGCCAAGTGCCCTGTAGGCGGTGCTGATGTGGCAGCAAAACTTGCCGCAATTCTTGGAGTTGAAGCCGGCACTGCAGAACCTCAGGTTGCTGTTGTAATGTGTAACGGCAATAAAGAAGCCGCAAAGACTCTTATGGAATATCAGGGACTTTCAACATGTGTTGCCGCAAAGCAGCTTTTTGGCGGTTCCAATGTATGCTCCCACGGCTGTCTCGGCCTTGGAGACTGCGAAAGAACATGCCCTTACGGAGCCATTAAGGTTTGCGACGGTGTTGCCGTAGTTGCAAGAGAGCTCTGCGTAGGATGCGGAATGTGCGCTGCACAGTGTCCTAATAAGGTTATCAGAATTGCACCGGCAAAGAACAAGGTTGTGGTTCAGTGCCATTCAACCGATGCAGGTGCAAAGACAAGAAAAGCATGCTCCAACGGCTGTATCGGCTGCAAGAAGTGCGAAAAGGCCTGCAAGTTCGAAGCTGTCAAGGTTGAGAACAATGTTGCTATGATAGATCCTGAAAAATGCAAGAACTGCGGTTTGTGCGCAAAGGAATGTCCTACAGGCGCTATCAACAATATGAGAGCAAAGAGAAAACCTGCAGCTGCTCCTGCGCCAGCAAAAGAGGCAGAAGCACCTGCAAAGGCTGAAGCATAAGTCAAAAATAAATAGACTTACTTTCTAAAAATAAAATAAAGAAGAGCGCTTCTGCGAACCGATGAGGTTCCGGGGCGCTCTTTTTGCATCACATAAAACAAGGAAAAGTGTGTATCCTAACATAAAAAGCAAACTATTATGCTGGGAGGAAAATAAATGAAAAGATTAAAACGAGCTGCTGTGGTTTTTGCTGCCCTATGCATGACTTTTGTATTTGCTGCATGCGGCGGAAATGATCATGGAAAAGATGTGATGAAAACATCTGTTGACAACGTGGAAGAAGTTGAGAGCCTAACATCTGAGACCAATGTAGAGCTTTTAGGTAAAATCAACGGCAAAGATGTAAATGTGAAAACGGAGATGTCTCATAAGATAATCAGAAATCCTTTGACCATGAAAATGGATATGAAGGTAATATCCGATGAAAACGGTAAAAACCGGACTGAAAACACGAAGATGTATGCAGAATCCCGCGGAAACAGTCTGGTATTCTATTATCAGCTTAAGGGCAAATGGTACAGGGAAACTGAAGATGACATGGATGATTTTAACCGCTACAATACAGCTGAAACGGCTAAAACCTATATGGAGGCCATAAAGGACTTTGAAAGAACGGGGACAGATAATATAAACGGTATTAAGGCCGACAGATATGAAGGAACAGTCAGTGGAAAAAACTTCAGGGCAATTTTTGACGAATCGGACCTTGATGACAGATTTGAACTTGACAGGTACGATGATCATGATGACTATGATGATTATGATAATTATCCGGAGGCCAACATCACATCCATTTTCGGCGGGATAGACGATATACCGGCAACCATCTGGATAGACAGTGACAATATGAGACCTGTTAAATACCAGTTCGATGTGACTGAAGCCGTAAAGACCATGCTTGGAAATCTCGGCACAAGAGGGGAAGAAATCACCGTCAGCAAAGTTCTTATGTCAACAGTGATAACAGGATACAATAATGTGGACAGTATAAAAATCCCCGACGATGTAAAAAAAGCCGGGAAATTGGAGCTATAGCTACAAGAATACCTGGTTTTCTGCACGCTGCCAGCCGTACATGGCTTCCAGCTCTTCTTTGTGGTACAGATATCCTTTGTCTTCGAAGTATTTAGCGCCTTTAGTGCAGCGCTTAACACATGCGTTGCACTTCATACATACGCCCTTAATTGAAGTCACATCCGAAGGGTCTATGGCTCCCAGAGGACAGACTCTGACGCATACTCCGCAGTTGACACATCTGGGACCTGTTACGGGTTTTACCTTGCGGATGTCGATGAAATTGCCCTTCCTGTCCCTTGGCTGATAATATCCCGCCTCAGGGTCGCCGGGAACCTGAATTGGAGATGATGCTGCAAGGCGGTCATAGTCGCCGGCGGACAGCCTCTCTGCAATACGTCGGGCAAATTCTTTTGTTTCCTCCTCATCCTCCCAGTCGGGACGATAGGCGCCAAGCTCTGTGGAAAAGGAATGCTCGCAGGAAAATGCACCTGCAGCTATGGTGTGGAAACCATGACTTTCCAGGATGTTTCGGAGCTCTATCAGGGAATTGTCAAAAGCCCTGTTTCCGAAGGTCACTACAGGAACAGCCAATGCACCATTTCCTTCTATTGTATCCAGATACTTGAGCATAAGATTAGGAAGCCTGCCTGCATAGGTGGGCATTCCGAAGATCACCAGCTCATCAGGAGAAATATCAGGAAAGCTTTCTCTCATCTTAGGAAGAGTGAAATCGTATTCTTCAGGTTCTGTTCTAAGATCGGCCGAGATTTCATCACCAAGTGTGGTAACAATTTTTTTTGTAGTTCGGGTAGGGCTGAAGTATATCTGCCATACTTTTTTTATTTTCATAATTGTTTACTCCTTAACCTATTCGCATGTCAGGGGAAATAACTTCAAGTCAATAACTCGTCAATTGACGTTGTGAAGGATTCGGCAAATCTGATTTTTTACAACATTGAGATCTATAAGCCTTTTGAAACAGGGAGGCTAAAGTGTAAATGTTGTGTTTTCTTCGTTGAAGATGCAAATTTTACAACGCTTTTCAAATTAAGGTTGTAAATTTGAGAAGGCTATCGGAAAAATAACAACATTTCGCTTTGAAACAAGGCTCCAAGAAGTGTCATCAAACGGCAATGTTGTAAAAAATCTGTCGTCATGCAAAATTATACAACATAGGCAAAATAACTTTATCTGATATCGGAAGGCAGCCTTTTCTCGATGTGATATGCGAGAATTCCTATGAGGATACCGCTGATAAGGCCGGAGAAAAGCAGCACTGCAAAATATGACATGAGTCTTATGCTGGAAACCATCAGGCATGCCGTAATGAGCTGCCCCAGATTGTGTATCACTCCCCCGGCCATACTGACACCTACCATGCTGAAAAGCTTTGTGCGGTACAGTCCATACATGACAAGGAGGCTGAGTATTCCGCCGGCAAAAGAGTACAGCATTCCGAAGACTCCTGAAAAGAGCAGGCCCGAGGCCACAATGCGCACGCAGTTTATTGTAAAGGCGTACTTAAAGCCCATTCTGTAGATTGCAATTATTATCACAAGGTTGGCCAGACCCAGCTTGATACCCGGTACCGGTACAGGCAGAGGAATGAGAAATTCCACATAGGAAAAGATGAGAGCCAGTGCGGTAAACATAGCTCCGAAAGCCAGCCTGCGGGTGTTCCGTGATGTCCGGCGCCCCCGTGTGTCAGCCTGAGATGACATCTGCATCACCTCCTGCTCCTGACTTTCCGCTGCCATGGGATATGATCTCCACTACAACCCGGTTAGGCAGGCAGACAATGGAATCTTTTGTTTTAGAAATGGCACCGGTGTTTACACATACCTGATTGCGGCAGGTGGAATAAGACATTGAAACCTGACCGTCTTTTATGGTAATATGATTAGTGTGGCCGCCCGCGGAGACCTTGACTACACGGTCCTCATCCAGAGGATACGTACCGTAGACCTTGCCGTTCAGTGAAATCCTGACTCTGTCACCGCTTGTGCCGGCACTAAGAGAAAGAACGGACAGAGGAATACCTACGGCCAGAATAATTATCAGCAAAATAATATCGGCTTTTTTTATCATATATACTCCTGCAAGAAAGGTTTTAATCAAAATGAAAAAAATTTCAATTAAAAAATTTATCACGAAAGCAGCCACTGTACTCGCAGCTTTCTTCTTGATTATAACACAAACGGGCTGCATGTCCAATGGTCAAAATAAAGCTTCAAATCAAGGTGTTTCAAAGACAGGTTTTTATCTTGATACGGTATGCACTGTTACTATCTACGGACTATTGGGCAGTGACGGCAGACTTTCGGAAATGACCGATGAAGAACTTGAAAAAGAGTGCTATCTGATTATAACCGATGCCTTTAAGGTCTGCACGAAGTATGAAAATATGCTCAGCAAGACCGTCGCCGGAAGCGACATCGACCGCATAAACAAATCAGGCGGCGGCAGTGTGGCAGTCAGCGACGAGACCCTTGAGGTTATAAAAAAAGGAATCAGATTCGGCCAGCTTTCAGGGGGAGCCTTTGATATCACCATAGGAAAGGCAACAGACCTCTGGGACTTTCACGATAACGGCGAGACGGGACATATAGGGGGGACTATTCCTGACAAAGAGGACTTAAAAGAGGCGGTCAGCCATGTAAACTATAAAAACATTAAAATAGAGGGTAAAAAGGTAAGCCTGACAGACCCTGAGACTGAAATAAATCTGGGAGGCATCGCAAAGGGATATATTGACGATAAGGTTGCCGACTATCTTGAAAGCCGCGGTGTAATCAGCGCAATTGTGGACCTTGGAGGTAACATTGTGGCTTTAGGAGGTAAAACTGCGGGCCTTGTGGTTTCACCGGAGAATGAAATGCCGGACGAGAAGCAGGAAGATTTTAAAATCGGAATAAAAGACCCGACCTCAGAGGACGGAAGTCTTCTGGGCCTTGTGCCGTGCAAAAATAAAACTGTTGTGACATCCGGCACATACGAGAGGTATTTTGAGAAGGACGGCGTGAAATATCATCATATTTTAGACGTTAAAACAGGGTACCCTGTTGATACGGATGTGCTTTCAGTGACTATCATCGCAGACAGAGGAAAATCTGCTGACTGCGACGGTCTCAGCACCACCTGCCTTGCCCTGGGCATGGACAAGGGCATGGAACTTGTAAAGAGCCTTGACGGTTTTGAGGCTGTTTTTGTGGATACCGACGGCAATATAGTGCAGAGTGAGGAGGGGCTGCTTAATTAGACCAGATGCTGACAAGATTAAATATAAGATGGTCAATCTGATTGAGGGGCACTTGATTGTAGTAAAAAATCAGAGCGCTGGTGCTTTGATCCGTAACCTCCGAAAGGGGGACCATCTGAAGGCCTACAGACTTTGCTTCGCTGCAGAGCTGTGAGGCCTTTTTCTTTGAGTGCACTTTTACTGTGAGATTTATACCCGACTGAGTATCCAGCGGCTCTACTGTATCCGGTGCATATCGTCCAAAAGCCTGAATAACCGTCTGAAGCTTCTGCGCATAGAGACTGCGCAGCTTTTTTATGCCCGTATAATAGTAACCGTCCTCCATGAAAAAAGCGAGGGTAAGTTGTTCGGCCTTGGAACAGGTCTGGGTATACTGATCCTTTATACTTCTGAAAATATCCGCCATTTCATCAGGCAGGACCATATAAGAAATCTTAACAGCAGGGAAAAGAGTCGAAGAAAAAGACCCGAGATAAACAACACGGTTGTGCTTGTCAAGACCCTGCATGGCGGGCACAGGCTTTCCGAAGTAGCGCAGCTCGCTGTCATAGTCGTCTTCTATTATTATGCTGCCGTTATCCACCGCCCAGTCGAGAAGCTCATAGCGGCGGCCCACAGGCATTACAGCCCCTGTAGGGAACTGATTTGAAGGACTCACATATACTGCAGAGCTGATATTTGCCGGAAGCTTTGATATGTTGATTCCGTCCTTAGATACGGGAATATGAGAAATGTTAAAACCGGCATCCCTGAACATGCTCTGTACAGGCAGATACCCCGGGGCCTCTAAGGATACGTGATTTATTCCCATCTTTCTGAGAATTCTTGAGAGATGACTTGTAATCTGCTGTGTTCCGGCGCCGATAACAATGCAATCGGGGCTGGCTGTAACGCCTCTGAACCTGTAAATATATTTTGAAATTTCGTATCTCAGGGCAGGTTCCCCCTGAGGGTCGCTTTCAAAGAGCAGAAGACGCGAGTAGTCGTTAAAGACTCTGGCGGCGCACTTTTTCCACTTGTTGAAGTCGAAACATGAAAGGTCTGTAATATAAGGAGATTCCTCAAAGGTATAGTCCTCCAGATTTGCAAAGGATGCATTGTCCTGTCCGCCGGCGCTCAGGCCGGCTTCCGGATTGATACTGGCGACATAGTATCCCGACTGAGGCTTGCTGATGACGTAGCCTTCCACAAGCAGCTGATTGTAGGCAAGCTCCGTTGTGGTGATGCTGATGCCAAGCTCCCTTGAGAGACTGCGAAGGGACGGCAGTTTCTCACCTGCAGACATTGCCCCCGAGAGGATATCACTTTTGATAGCCTCGTAAAGCTGAATATATAAGAAATCCCGGTTATCATCCTGATTGAGTAAAATGGGTTTCAATGGTAGACCTCCTGATATTGCTGTAACTTAAATCAGTCCGTACTTCACCAGAAATCTGGCCGCCGGAATCTGTTCCGGAAGCAGCCTGAAAGCCGTTCTGGTAAGGAAAATGCTGTTCTGCTCCTTTTCTTTAAGGGCGTAGGCAATTATATAGGTAATCAGCCTTTGATTTGACAGGTTCCGTACGTTCTTAATGAGTTCCTTTGCTTCAAAGGCCGGTCGAAGAGGCTTCTGGCTGCTGTAGCTTGCCAGAGCTTCCGCTGCTTCCTCCCGTGAGCCGGCAAGTCGTTCAGCAAGATTTTCTATAAACGATTCTCTGGTATAAATGATTGAAGGATCCATTTCAAAGATTTTTGCGCATGCATCGGCCATCTTGATGGTTGCCTTATCGAAGGAACCGTGACCGAAGGCAAAATATTTTCCGTCGAGAATGCCGAAGGCTTTGAGAGTATCAAGGTAGCCAAGCTTCAGAAGGCGCTTTGCATTATCTACATCAAAGACAAACTGAAGACCCAGCTCCCAGGGCGATTCAATCCACGTAAGGTGAGGTACGGCATCTACCGCATCCTGATCGATTTTACCGTAACCCCTTAGATTGACGGCGATAACATGAGTTGCTCCTTTTGCAAGAGCCATATCTACAGGCAGGACATCTGCGTATCCTCCGTCAATATATTCAACTCCGTCTATGGGATAGCTGTGGATGGCAGGAAAGGCCGAAGCGCTTGCCATTATATAATCGATCAGCTTTCCCTGCTTAATATCTTCTTTATATAAGAGGTGAGGTTTAAAGTCAGGAAGGGAAACTGCTGTGATTCCAAATTCCATAGGAGATTTTCTCACATTTTCCTCGAGAATATATTTTTCCAGTATGGATTTAAGACCTGAAGTTCCGGCGCCATGGTGAAATACGATCTCCTTGGCATAATCAAAAGGCTGACTGTCTTCAGGGACATCGAAAACCATATGGGTCTCCATTTCTTTCCACAGACTGCAGGCAAGATCAAGCTCCCCCTGGGCCACCATTGCGGCATTGATTGCCCCCACAGATGTGCCCGTGATTATGTCAATTTTAATACCCAGTTCATCCAGAGCACGCCAAACGCCTGCCTGATATGCACCTCGTGCACCGCCTCCCGAGAGGACAAGGGCGGTCTTTTTAATATTTTTTCCTGACATTTTATTTCCTCCGATCTTCTAAATTATCTACCAAAATTGTACCATAAATGTTATACTATAAGCAACAAAAACAGAGGAGGCTGCAGTATGGACGAAAGGCTGAAAGAAATAATAAATAACAGCGAAAACATTGTGTTCTTTGGCGGGGCAGGGGTTTCCACAGAAAGCAATATTCCCGATTTCAGGTCGGAAAGCGGGCTTTATAATGCTAAGCAGAGATACGGACGCTCGCCGGAAGAAATCCTTTCCCATAGCTTTTTTACAAGGCACACGGATGTTTTCTTCGACTATTATAAAAATAACCTTATTTACACAGATGCACGGCCCAACAAGGCTCACAGAGCCCTGGCAAAGCTGGAAGCGGAGGGAAAGCTGAAAGCCGTGGTGACGCAGAACATTGACGGTCTTCATCAGAAGGCGGGCAGCCGGACGGTATTCGAGCTTCACGGATCCGTACTGAGAAATTACTGTATGGACTGCGGGGAGTTTTACGACCTTGACTATGTGATGGATGATGAAAACTGTGAAGGGAATATTCCGAAATGCAGAAAATGCGGCGGCATTGTGAAACCGGATGTGGTTCTCTATGAGGAGGCTCTGGATGAAGACTGTATGATGGGAGCCATCAGGGCTATTCAGCAGGCAGATACCATGATTATCGGCGGAACATCACTTGTAGTATACCCGGCAGCAGGTTTAATAAGATATTTTGGTGGTAAAAAACTTGTATTGATTAACAAACAGGCAACGCCTTACGACGGTCAGGCAGATCTTGTGATAAATGACAGCATAGGGAAGGTAATGGACTTAGACTGATGAACATACTTGTATCAAATGACGACGGAATAGGCGCTGAGGGAATAAAACGACTTGCGGCGGCGCTGACAAAAATGGGAGATGTATATGTTTTTGCACCCGACAGACAGCGCAGCGCCAGCAGCCATGCACTCACCATAGGAAAAAATCTTACTGTTACCGGAACAGATTTCCCAGGAGTCAGTGAGGCATACTATGTGGACGGGACTCCGGCAGATTGTGTCAAATTAGGCATTTATACTCTCCGCGAAAGAGGAATAGACGTTGACATAGTATATTCGGGAATAAACCACGGCGGCAACCTGGGAAGCGATACTATGTATTCGGGAACCGTGTCTGCTGCAGCAGAAGGGGCTTTCTTCGGAAAACCGGCAGTTGCCGTATCTGTCAATTCTCACAATCCTCATCATTTTGACGGAGCATGCATACTGGCAGAGCGAGTTCTGCCCTTTGCACTTAAAACAGGGAATCAAAGAAAAGTGGTAAGCATAAATGTGCCGGACATACCTGCAGAAGAAGTAAAGGGCGTGGCTGCGGCAAAGCTTGGGCTCATGCAGTATGAAGAAAGATTTAATGTCGTCGGTGAAACCGAAAGTTCCCGTACATACCAATATTCCGGGTCGCCGGTGGAACCCCCTGACGGAAGTGATGACACCGATGCATCCCTTCTCAGAAGGGGCTATGCTGCAATTTCAATGATAAAATATGATCTAAATGACTATGAAGGTCTGAATACAATTAAGAAATGGAGAATAAAACTGTAATGAGTATTAAAAGAATAAAAAGAGATGATGCTATACTGGTTGCCGTAGATTTTCAGGAAAAACTGCTTCCTGCAATGTTTGAAAGGGAGAAGGTTGAGGGCACCGCATGCAAGCTTGCAGAGGGACTCAGAGTTTTAGGAATTCCGAAAATCGTGACTCAGCAGTATACTAAAGGACTTGGCAATACTGTGGAACCCGTGGCAAAGGCGCTGGGCGAGTTTGAACCCATTGACAAGGTTACCTTCAGCGCATGGAACAATTCCGGGTTCAAAGATGCGCTGGAAAAATCCGGACGAAAAACTGTAATTATAATGGGTGTGGAGGCTCACATATGTGTAGAGCAGACGGCTCTGGATCTTATGGAAAAGGGCTTTACCGTATTCGTGGCGTCAGATTGCGTGCAGTCCAGGAATCCTGCGAACAGGGAGGCTTCCTTAAGAAGGATGGAGGCTTCCGGAGCTGTTATAACCTGCGGCGAGAGTATTCTCTACGAACTTCTTCAAAGCTCCAGGGCACCGGAATTTAAAGACATATCAGCCATAGTAAAATAAGGATAAACGATATTTATGATTTTTGAAAGAACATTTGATAATCTCACAGAAGAAGATATAGCACTTCTCAACCAGTATTTTGACGGTTTTGATTATCAGTCGTCAAGCCATACTTTTCTGGCCAACTATATCTGGAGAGACACTCATCACCTGAGCTGGCAGATAATAGGGGAATACCTCTGCATAGCCGGAAGAGGCGATGTGGGAGAAGATGAAAGGGAATACTTCATGTCTTTTCCTCTAACGAGAACGGGGAAGTACGATATTGATTCTCTGCGATATACTATTTGTGAAGCCAAAAAAATCTTTGAGAAAAGAGGACAGAAGCTTGACATCAGCCTTATCCCCGGCCATATGGTGCACTATCTTACCGAAGCCATGGGTGATGCGGTAAACCCGCAGCATGACAGAGACGATGACGACTATATTTACCTTAAGGAAGACCTTATAAGTTTAGGCGGCCGCAAGCTTCATCAGAAAAAGAACCATCTGAATTTTTTCCTGAGAAACTATGATTTTACCTATGAAGAGGCGACGCCGGAAATGGTGCCTGAAATCAGGGAGTATATACGCAGCAAAAATGAGTACAAGCTGGGGGAGACACCTGAGGAGTGGAAAGACATTCTGGAGATGGAGAACAGAGCCATTGATGAGCTTTTAAAGTTTGTGGGAAATGGCCTTCTGACGGGGATAATCAGAATAGGCGGCAAAATCCAAGCCGTTACAATGGGTGAATTTGCCCGTACAACCGACAGAAAAACGGTAATCGTTCACGTGGAAAAAGCCGACGACAGAATCAGAGGGCTGTATCAGGCAATCAACAACGAATTCTGCAAAAGACTGCCGGAAGAGACGGTCTATGTGAACAGAGAAGAAGATATGGGAATGGAAAACCTGCGCAAAACCAAGCTTTCATATAAGCCTTATAAAATGGGGGAAAAATACTCCTCAATTGTTAAATAAACTACTTTTAAAGTAGGTATTGCCTTTCTCCGAGTTTACTGGTAATATACTAATGTATGGCAAAAAGAACAAGACTTCGTTATTTTTTTAACCAGGAAGCCGTTGATTTTTGCGTTTTAACGTGTATAATAATGTTGTATACAAAATTCACTTGTTTGATGGCATGTGTACGGCATTTCATAAATAAAGTATTTTTCTGTAAGGAGGAAACATAACAATGAAAGAAGTTGTAATTGTAAGTGCAGCAAGAACACCAATAGGCAGTTTCGGCGGTACATTAAAGGGTGTACCGACAAGAAAGCTTGGAGCTATTGCAATTAAAGGAGCAATCGAGAGAGCAGGAATCAAGCCTGAGATGGTTGACGAAGTAATCATGGGCGCTGTTCTTCAGGGTGCATTAGGTCAGAACGTTGCAAGACAGATGACATTAGACGCAGGTCTTCCTATTGAAACTCCTGCTATGACAATCAATAAGGTTTGCGGTTCCGGCTTAAGAGCAGTTGAGCTTGCAGCTCAGATCATCAAAGCAGGAGACGCTGACATCGTTGTTGCCGGCGGTGCAGAGAACATGTCCGCAACAGCATACGCAGTACCTGCAGGCAGATGGGGTGCAAGAATGAATAACACTCAGATGGTTGATATGATGGTTAACGACGGACTTTGGGACGCATTCAACGGATATCACATGGGTATCACCGCTGAAAACGTTGCAGAGCAGTGGGGAATCACCAGAGAACAGCTGGACGAGTTTGCTGTAATTTCTCAAAACAGAGCAGAAGCAGCTATCAAGGCAGGAAAGTTCAAAGATGAAATCGTTCCTGTAGAAGTTCCTCAGAGAAAGGGAGATCCTATTATCTTTGATACAGACGAATTCCCTAAGTTCGGAACTACTATGGAAAAGGTTGCAAAGCTGAAACCTGCATTCAAGAAAGATGGTATTGTAACTGCTGCAAACGCTTCAGGTATCAATGATGCCGGCGCTGCTGTAGTAGTAATGTCAAAGGATAAAGCTGATGAGTTAGGAATCAAGCCGCTCTGCACAATCAAATCATATGCATCTGCAGGCGTTGACCCTTCAATCATGGGTGTTGGACCTGTTCCTGCAACTAAGAAGGCTCTTGCAAAGGCCGGTCTTAAGATTGAAGATATGGATCTGGTTGAAGCTAACGAAGCATTCGCAGCTCAGTCATTAGCAGTAAGAAAGGATCTTAACTTAGATCCTGAAAAGACTAATGTAAACGGCGGAGCTCTTGCACTTGGACACCCAATCGGTGCTTCCGGCTGCAGAATCCTTATCACCCTTATCTATGAAATGATGAAGAGAGACTCCAAGTACGGCCTTGCAACTCTTTGCATCGGCGGCGGTATGGGAACAGCTCTTATCGTTGAAAGATAATCAGCAGTCAGCAACAAATACATAGGACTTTATGCCGCTTCCGGCTTTGGAAGCGGCTTTCCTGTCTAAAAAAGAAAGGGGAGGTAGTATTATGTTAGATAAAAAAGTAGTTGAATTATTAAATCAGCAGATAAATAAGGAATTTTATTCGGCATATCTGTACCTTGATTTTTCAAATTATTATTATGATCAGGGACTTGATGGTTTCGGCAGCTGGTACAAAGTTCAGGCTCAGGAAGAGCGCGACCACGCCATGCTTTTCCTGCAGTATCTGCAGAATAACGGTGAGCATGTAGTTCTGGAATCAATTGATAAACCTGCAGTTAAAATAACAGGTCCAAAAGCTGTCCTCGAAGAAGGGCTGAAGCATGAGCAGTACGTTACAAGTCTTATTCATACAATATATGATGCGGCTTATGCAGTAAAAGATTTTCGCACCATGCAGTTCCTTGACTGGTTCGTAAAGGAACAGGGCGAGGAGGAAAATAATGCCGATACATTAATCAAGAAGTACGAGCTCTTCGGTGATGATCATAAGAGCCTTTACATGCTGGACAGTGAAATGGGAGCCCGCGTTTATGCTGCACCGTCACTAGTACTGTAGGAGCGGAAAAAGAAGG
>CAKMLH010000023.1 GCA_927797855.1 uncultured Clostridia bacterium
CTCTTCCTGCGGAATTCATAGCCAAATTGACTTTCAAAGAAATATCCTGCAGCTCGTCAAGAGTAACATGCTCCTTTTTGACTTTTCTGTTCTGAAAATCGTAGAAATCAGCATTTCGTGTGCATAGCCTTATAAAAGAAGTCTTGCATTTTTCAAAGGCTTCGGCAAGCTCCGCCGCCATAGTATCCTCCGCCGGAATATGGTCCTTTTTCACCGAGAGGGTCTCTGTCATAGCCGCATATTCACGAAATTTTTCTATGAATTCATCGTAATTCTTTTTGCTGAAGGGCTTAAACTTTTTTACCAGCTGTCCTGCTTCGGCAGCGGTTGTCCCGTAAGGTATTACGATATCCATAAAAAACTTGTCAACTGCATCATAAAGATCTTTGCGATATTCCATAAGTCGCTCCTTTCTGCCCCATTCACGCTTATTACATTATTATACCACAGCAAATGTATAAAAAACAATTCACCTCAGCAGTTTATTACCTCTCCGATGTTGGTCAGGTAAAGGCAGGTCTCCTTGACTTCCTTTCCCGTTGCCTCAGTAAGAACCTGTCTGTAAATCTTCATCTGAAGAGCGTACCTTTCGGCAATTTCATCCTTCCGGCGCATAAACTCCTCTCTGCTTTTTATGTTGGTGGTCTTATAGTCCACCAGCACAAGTTTTCCATCTTCTTCAAAGAAGCAGTCGATGATTCCCTGAACCAGAGTGTCTGTTCCCTTTACGTTATATATCATGTTGAAAGGTTTTTCACGGCATACATAAGGGCTTGCGGCTATTCTCCGTCCCAGATTGGAGCAGGCAAACTCCGTAAGCTTTGCCGTATCCACAGCTTCTGCCTCTTCACGGCTGATGAACTCCCCTGCCGTCATTTCATCCAGAAGCCTCAGGATATATGCTGTGCCTTCCTCCGCCGCTTCTTTGAAATTCATCTTTTCCAGCACTTTGTGGGTTATGGTTCCTATCTGAGCCGGTGTAAAGCCGCCCTCACTTTTAAAGCTTTCAGGTTCTGCAAGCTCTGTCAGACCCCCTGCCCCATATTCTTTCTGTTCTGCCGCAAGTTCGCTTACGGAATACTTGGATTTGACAGAGAGCTCATTTTCGTACGGGTAGCTGAAGGTCATGCGGCGGATTATGTCTTCACTTACAAATCCCGGCTCCTTTTCAAGAAGACTTACAGCCTTTGCGGCGGAGCGCTTTCTGCCCTTGGAAATTCCCGTCAGGTCGGAATTGGAAATCTCCTTCCAGCCGGTTCTCCTCCTGCAGATTGTCTTTCCGGTCATTGTAAAGTAACTGTATGCCTTCGGTATGTCCGAAAGCACCTTATTAACCTCTTCCGCCGGATCATCCAGTATTCCCAGAATATACAGAATGTCTCTGGCGCGGGTCATGGCAACATATAGAATCCTCTTTTCCTCCTCAACTTCCTCCCGGTGGAATCTGTCTTTAATGACGTTCTGCAGGACGGTGGTTTTAAACCAGCTCTCCCTGTAGTTGACAAGAGGCATTCCTATGCCGAAATCCTTGTGCACCGCCGGTCCTTTGCCCATATTGGTGTAATTGAGCTTACGGCAGAAGCCGCAGAGGAGCACCATTGGAAATTCAAGACCCTTGGACTTGTGAACGGTCATGATCCTTACAGTGTCATCTCCTTCGGAAACCATCTTCACCTGCCCCATAGGAATCTTTTCTTTTTTCACCGCATCTATGTAACCCATAAAACCGTAAAGAGAGCCGTTCTGGGTCTTGCGGTATCCCGCGGCTCTGTCCACAAGCATTCTAAGATTGGCCTGACGGCGGCTTCCTGCAGGCATGGCGCCCATTGCGATATAAAAGCCGGTAGAAAGCATCAGCTCCCACAGCAGGTCTTCTAAAGGCATAATCCTGCTCAGCTGCTGCCACTGCCCGATTTTCTCAAAGGTGGCGGCGGCCTTTTCTCGCAGGGCCGGATCCCCGCCATCACGGGCATAGGCACAAAGAGCGCTGTAATAAGAGCCTTCCTTAAACTCCATTCTTATCTGAGCCAGCTCCTTTATAGAATATCCCAGAATTTCCGAGCGCATAACCGTAAGGAGCGGGATATCCTGTTTTTTGTTGTCTATTATGGCAAGAAGAGCCATGAAAGTGTTTATCTCTATTGTATCGAAATATCCATCGTTGTCGTCAACATAGGCGGGCAGATTGTTTTCCGTCAGAATGCGGTAAAACATATCGCCGTAATTCTTTACTCCCCGCATGAGGATTACAATATCGCCTTTCTTCAGAGGACGCTCTCTTCCTTCCTTGCTGTCAAAGAAAGGCTTTCCCAGACTGTCTCTGATAATTTTAACCGCTGCAAGAGCTTCTTTTTCGGCCTTGAGAAGAAGCTTAAGCTCGTCGTCAACGTCATCCTTTTCATCCCAAGGGGTCTGAGCAAGATAAAGCTCAGGCTCCCACCGGGATTTCTCCGCAAAAGGATCTCCCGGATAAAGGGCGGCCTTGTCATCGTATCCAGTCATGGTGTTTTCAAAAACCCTGTTTATAAAGTCTATGACCGGCTTCTTGCTCCGGAAGTTTCTGTTGAGATCTATTTTTTCACAGGAGGAACTCTCACCTTTTATAGTCATCTCCCGTTCATATTCTTCGTATTTTCCACGGAAAATTTCCGGCTCTGCCAGTCTGAATTTATATATGCTCTGCTTTACATCTCCCACCATGAAAAGGTTGTTCTCACGCCTGATGGTATCTATGAGAGCCTCCTGAACCACATTGCTGTCCTGATATTCGTCAATGAAAATATGGCTGAATTTGCTGCGGTAAAATCCTGCAGCTTCTTCATCCTGCAGGATATTAAATGCACAGTGTTCAATATCGTTAAAGTCAACCAGGGACTTTTCCCGCTTCAGTCCGTCATAGATATCTGCAAATTCCTTTACCAGCCCCCCAAGATACCGGGCATCACCGGCAGTGGCTCTGACCTCCCCATACAGGTTCTCCGCCGTGTCATAAAAGAAATTCTTTTTTGCAGAATTAACCGCCTCCTTAAGAACATTCCTGTTCTTTTCCATCAGCTCTTTGATTTCCTCAAGTCGGCCGGGGTCCACTCCGTTCTTGTCAGGTGCAAAATATTTTTTGTTCATATTCTGCAGCTTAAAATTATCAAGGGCAGCCTTCAGACTGTTAAAGTACTCGGCGCTTCCCGGATGCCTATGCTCAGCCTTTTCTTTAAGCTCCGCTGCCGCTGCAAGGTCAAGCTCTGCAAGCTCCATTGCACCTGCTGCACCTTCCGACGAAGTCACTCTCAGATTTTCCTCAAGACCTTTTATGGCCTCTGTCAGCTCTTCATCCAGGGTCCGGGCTATATATTCCATGGCCGGACTTTTAAGGAAATCCTCCAATGTACCATCTGCCGCCCCTACTGCGCTGTCAAGCCAGCCATAAGGCTCGGGAAGGCTCTGAATGGTACTGTACACCTTTTCTATCATTTCCCTCACCTTGGCGTCGTTTCTGTCTCCGCTGAACTTATTCAGAAAGTCGAAAAACTCCGGCTCCCCCGCCTGGTAGCGTTCTTCCAGCAGAGCGTCCATGGCACGGCCCTTGAGGATTGTCTGCTGACTGCCGTCGCATATTTTAAAATTCGGTTCTATATCCGTCAGATAAAAATATCTGTGAATCACATCAAGAGCAAAGGCGTGAAAGGTGCTTATGCTGGCAGAAGGCAGAAGGTCAGCCTGTTTTTTAAGGAAAAGAAGATTGCTTCTGTCTTCCTCACTCATTCTGCCGCCCTCTGCCCGGGCTCTCTGGGCTATCTCATTTATAGACTTGCTTATGGCGTTTTGTATCTTTTCCTTCATTTCGGAAGCTGCCGCGTTGGTGAAGGTTACTATAAGCATTCTGTCAATGGGACATCTGTCTTCGATAATAATCCTTTTTATTCGCTCAACAAGAACCGCGGTCTTGCCGGAACCCGCCGCTGCCGCCACAAGGATGTTCTTATTTCTCAGCTCCATGGCTTTTTTTTGCTCCGGGGTCCAATTCATAACCACTCCTCCTGTTTCTTCAAATTTATTGCTGTATCTGCTTCTGACAGATCAGTAAAATCCGTACATTCCCACCAGCCGCTCTTTAAGCCCCGAGTTGCGGCTGCGGCTCTGATTGTTTGCAGTCATCTTCTCTAAATAGCCCGGGTTTCCCACTATTATTACCTGCTTTTTGCCTCGTGTTACTGCCGTGTAAAGCAGGCTTCGTGTCGCCAGGGCCGGCGGAAACCATGTCATGGGGATTATGACCGTGGGAAACTCGCTGCCCTGACTCTTGTGAACGGTTATGGCATAAGCCGGTTCAATTTCGTCCAGCTGCACATAGCTGTACTCCACCCACCGCTGGTCATCATAAAGAACCGTAACGGTGCGCATCTCAGTGTCCACACCCTTTATGACACCTATTTCACCGTTAAATACACCTTTGCCTGTATCACCGTCTGTTCTGCTGTCAAACTGTCCGGGAGTGCTTCTTTGGACGCGGTATTCCAGCCTGTAGTCGTTTCGTATCTGCATTACCCTGTCACCTACTCTGAAAACCCTGCTGCCGAATTCCAGCTGTGCCTTGTCCTCTCCGGCAGGATTGAAAGCCTGCTGAAGGCGGTCGTTTAGGTTAGCGCTCCCCAGAGTTCCCTTCTTAACAGGGGTCAGCACCTGAATGCTTTCCATTGAAAGTTTTGAGGCGATGTCAACGATTTTATCCAGTATATCCTGCTGCTTGTCCGCCTTTACCAGCACAAAATCTTCCCCGTATACGGGGCTTTCACCTCTGTTAATTCTGTGGGCATTGGTCACTATAAGGCTTTCTGCGCTCTGGCGGTGGATTTCCGTCAGCCGGGCGGTAAAGAAATAGTCGCTGTCAATAAGGTCTGCCAGCACGCTTCCCGCTCCTACCGAAGGCAGCTGATCCGCATCTCCCACAAGTATAAGCCTTGTACCCGGCTTTATGGCATTGCACAGTGCCTCGGTAAGCATAAGATCCAGCATGGAAGCCTCATCGATGATAACGGTATCATAATCAAGAGGATTTTCGGAATTTTTTCCGAAAATCATGTATCCCGTTTCTTCGTCGTAGAAGTATTCCAGCAGTCTGTGTACCGTGCACGCCGGATACCCGCTTGTCTCCATAATTCTTTTTGCAGCCCGTCCCGTAGGTGCTGCCACAGCTGTTTTAAGGCCGCTCTCCTCCATTATGGAAATAATGGAGTCGATGATGGTTGTTTTGCCTGTTCCCGGTCCTCCTGTAACAATTGAAACTCCGCTTACAAGGGAATTCTTCACGGCGGCGGTCTGCTGAGGGGAAAGCTCTATTCCCCGGCTTTGGCCTGCCTTTTTTATCACCGCATCAATGTTGGCCGCCACAGGAGCAAGGCCTCCCGGCGGTTCCGCCAGGGCTGCCAGCTTGCCGGCTACGGTGCATTCGGCTCTGTAATAGCCGTAAAAGTACAGAACCTGCCTGCCTTCAAGGTTTGTAAGCTGAACATCACCGGAAAAAGACATGTCCTCGATTACATCCTTGATAAGGCTTGTGTCCGCATCGAGAAATCCCGCCGCTTTTTCACAGAACTCCTCCAAAGGCGCGAAAGCATGGCCTTCCGCGGCGTAGGCGCGAAGGCCATAAGTCACCGCGGCGGAGAGCCGCAGGTGACTTTCCGGGCTTACGCCCAGCTTTCGCGCCACTTGGTCAGCCTTGTCAAAACCCATCCTTGGAAATTCCTCAAGAAGCCAGTAAGGATTGTCCTCTGTCAGCCCTATGGCCGCATCTCCTACCAGGTCGTAAATCTTGATTATATAGTAATTTGAAAATCCCAAATTGCGCAAAAACCAGGTCACCTCGGGAGCGACCTGGCTTATTTTAGTAATATTGTTTATCTTGTCCACTTTATTCCTCTTGTCCAGGCTGCCAGCTTATTCCTCTTATACAGCTTGGCCAGTTTTAACAGCTCGTCACGCTTATTGAGATTAGGTTTAATGTGAATCTTTTCAATAAGCATATTGAGCATCTTTCCTACTTCCTTGTCTTCGCATATTCCGGCTTCGATAAGGTCATTACCGTCGATTGCAAGATCCTCCACAAAAATAGGCTCGCGAAGAGCATGAATTTCCTCCAAGAGATACATTTTACTCTTAATCTTCGTTTCAGAGTCATAGTCAAAGACAATTCTCTGAGCCTTTTCAAGGTTAGCCAGATAATTGTATCTTTCCATACTTCTCTCGTATATAAATTTCTTAAGAGCATCCTTAGTGGATGTGAAGTACAGCTTCGGCATATCGTTGATGGCATCTATAAGGTGCTGCCGCGTCTTGCTGTCAAAATTGAATTTCTCAATGGACGGCTGCGCTTTTTTCTTGGACAGTGTGGTATAGAAAAGTCCCAGTCTCCTTTCGGGAACCTGCTTTGATCTGTCTATATTCTGACTGAGAATAAGCAGATCGTTTTTCTCACGTCTTGTCAAGCTCTTTACCACATCATCACCCAGTATTAGATTGATAATGCCCGTATCTATAATAAGACCCAGTCCTTTTCCTGCATGAGGTGCACTCATAATCTTGACAAACTCATTCCTGAAGCGGTCAATGCTTATCTTTTCAAGGAGTCTGTAGTTTGCTGCGATGGCCTCGTACACACTCTGGGTAAGGTCAAAGTCAAGCTCGGCGGCAAACCTGATTGCCCTGAGCATCCTTACAGGATCCTCTCTGAATCTTTCAACAGGATCCCCGATGGTTTTTACCAGCTTGTTCTTTATATCTTCTCTGCCTCCGAAAGGATCCACCAGTTCATAGCCGTTGTCGGCAAGGGCATTCATTGTAAAGTCTCTTCTCGGCAGGTCTTCTTCAATTGTCTGAACGAACTCAACGGTATCCGGCCTTCTGCCGTCGCTGTATACTCCGTCCTTTCTGAAGGTGGCAACGTCTGCTATTATGCCTTCTTCACCGACGAAATCCCCCTCATTGTCATACACCTCGTCGATAAATTCCATTCTTATTACGCTGTATTTTTCGCTGACAACCTTTGCATCCGGAAATAATCTTGTCAGATCTTCAAGACCTGCTGAAGTGGCCACATCCCAATCATACGGTTTTAATCCTGCAAGGCAGTCCCTTACGCAGCCGCCTACCGTATAGGCTTTGAACTTTTCATCCTCAAGGGTTTTCATTATTCTTTTAACTTCTTTAGGTATTTTAATCATTTCCGTCCTCCTTAGCATTTATGGGTTTATATAGCCTGCGGTTATCCAACGTCCATACCTTGTCGCTGAAAGCTCCCGGCTCCGTGGCATCCAGCGCTGCCTGCATATCAAACATTCTCGCGTCAAGAATGTCAAGATAATGAAGCAGCTCCGCCTCAGGAAACAGCGGTCTCTTAGGACTTCCGTATTCCGGCTCGTAATGATGAGAAAGTATCATATGCTCCACCATTATGGCCTTTTCCCGAGGAAAACCCAGTTCCAAAGTGAGTCTGTCCACCGACTTAACCCCCTGAATTATATGTCCCAGCATCTGCCCCTCAAAGGAATAGCCCGATGCGATTCCGTCTTCTGCCGCTTCAATTTCATTAAGCTTTTCCATATCGTGAATTATCACGCCGCAAAGAACTAAATCTTTATTAAGATTTGTATATACCTCACAGGCTCTCTCGCCTGTCATAAGCATCCGCTTTGTGTGATAAAGAAGTCCCCCAAGCTGCGCATGATGATTCTTAGACGCCGCAGGGTAATACATAAGTTTCTCCCTGTTATCAGTAAGCAATCTGAGGCACAGATTCTTTAAATCTTTATCTTTAAGACCTTCTGCAATCCTCAGGATGTAATCGTACATTTCCTGCGGTTCTTCAGGAGCAGCCTTTACAAAATCTCTCATTTCCTGACCGTCTTCAGGTACGGCATGTCTTATTCTCTGAATTCTCAGCTGCAGCTGTCCCGCCCACTCGGTGACAAGCCCTTTAACCTTTACTATGTCCTTTTCTTTGATGCCGGCCAGGCTTTCCTGCTCAGCCTCGCTTACATCCCATTTTTTAGCCGAAACTTCTCCTGTTTTGTCTCCCAGGGTTATATCAAGGTACTGCTTGCCGTTGGCTCCCGTCTTGATAGCACCGGACTTAGCCATGAAGAAGTCCGTTACCTCCATGTCCTTTCTTAAATCTCTAATAAAAATTTCTTTCATTTTTACCTTTCTTTCCGTTCTGCCTTTCTCGGCAGCTTCTCAAGATATTATACAACAAATTATACTATGTCGCTACTTTTTTCTTTTCTTTTGTGAAAAAAAGGGTTATACTGTCCCTAGTTAAATTGTTGCGAAAAAAAATATACATGACCGGAGGTTTGAAATATGGCATTGGAAGTTATGGAATTTGACGCACTTAAAGTTAAAAATGATATTGTGGATTGGATTCGCAGCTGGTTTTCCGAAAACGGTCCCGGCTGCAAGGCCGTGGTGGCCATTTCCGGAGGAAAAGACAGCTCCGTTGCAGCTGCTCTCTGCTGCGAGGCCCTGGGAAAAGAAAATGTAATCGGTGTGCTGCTGCCTAAAGGCGAGCAGTTTGACATAGATGTCTCCTATGCTCTTGTGGAGCATCTTGGAATCAAACATTATACGATAAATATAAAGGACTGTTTCGACGGTCTTGTGAACCAGCTGAATTCACAGCTGGAAAAAGTTGAAACCCAGACCATCACAAACCTTCCGGCCCGCCTTCGTATGGCTGCAACCTACGCCGTTTCTCAGTCCGTAAACGGACGGGTGGCCAACACCTGCAATCTTTCGGAGGACTGGGTGGGATATGCCACACGTTACGGCGACGGTGCCGGTGATTTCAGCCCGATAAGCCGCCTTACCGTTCAGGAAGTCAAGGCCGTAGGCAGAGCTTTAGGTCTTCCTTCCATGTTTGTTGACAAGACGCCTATCGACGGCCTTCAGCCCAAAACCGACGAAGAAAACCTGGGATTCACTTATGCCGTCCTCGACAGATATATCAGAACCGGTGAAATTGACGATCCGGCTGTCAAAGAGCGCATTGACAGGCTTCACAGAATAAATGCTTTCAAGCTTAAATTTATGGACTGTTTTGAATACGACCCGACAAATAATAAATAGGAATCAATAAATCATATAGCGGTTCTTTCCTGCTTTTTTCGCGGCATACAGAGCGGTGTCGGCGCTTCGGAAAAGGTCTTCGTATTCTTTTCCGTGTCTTGTTGTAAAGGCCACACCTGCGCTTATGGTCACGGATTTATCGTTCAGGGGAAGCGCTATTTTTTCGCGAAGAACCTCCGATAAATTCTCGAGCTTATGGGAAATTTCCGGTTCCGTCATATCTTCTGTAAAAATCACAAATTCATCTCCGCCGAAACGGCTGCAAGTGCTTTTTTCCCGGAATACTGTATTGATGCAGCGTGCTGCCATCCGAAGCACTGCATCTCCGTATGCGTGCCCGTATGTGTCATTGCAGATTTTGAAATCATCCACGTCCATTATAATCAAAGCTTCGTCGCCGGCAGATGTTCTAAGCTTCCTGCGGATGCTTTCCTCTGCTGCCGTCTTGTTAAGCAGCCCCGTAAGCCTGTCGGTATCCCTCTCTACCCTTAAATGTTGTGCCTGAACAATTTCGCGAAGTCTTACATGATTCAGACACACGTATATGGTAATTCCCATAAGCAGGCAGCATAAAAGATTGACGCTGTCGGCAAATGCCAGATATGCTGTTTTGTGATTAACTGCACTTACTATAAAAACCCCTGAAAGCACAGACATAAATCCCACTACTCTCACCGGTCTGTCAATTACCAGCAAAGGTCCTGCTACTACAAAAACACATATGGTTGTAGCCGAGAGCTCCGGCCTCATAAGGGTATTCAGGAAAACGGCATACAGTCCGAAGGCAAAAAAGAGAATGTACCACAGAATCAGGACATATTTTTGATTTGCTCTCACCCATGTCAGAGATATTGCCAGCACAAACAGCGATACGACCATCATAGTCGCATAATATGATCTGCTTATACCTATGGAACCCGAAATGAAGCTGCTTATAAACAGACCGGTAAACATCAGCGACGTTACCGCTGCCGTTACCGGCAGGGTTTCCATGTTTCTCTGTATAATTGCCTCTTTATTTTCGTTGTACTCTTCCCGACTGATGCCTCCGTACAAAAAGTACCTCGGAATCATCTTTCCAAGCTTTTTAAACATGGCAGCATCCTCCTTACTCCATAGCACCATGTGTGAATTCGCTCCAGCTGTATTGTGACATATATTCTCCTCTGTATGCATTCAGTGCCTGAGGTTTTCCCTTCATCCATTCATAAAAATCGCACTCTACTTTTCCGACGGAAATGCCCAGCCTTCCCCGCTGGCGTATTATAATATCTTCGCATTTCTTTTCTTTAAGCACATCGTTCAGGTCTTTGCACAGGTGGCGAAAATATGAATCGCTCACATCATTGTCCCACAGCGCTGCTATTATTTCCCGGTGTGTGCATAAAGTCCCCCTGTCCACCAGATAAGCCAGAAGTTCCTTAGTCTTTTCCCTTTTAAATTTAAGAGGTTCGCTGTCGACATAAACCTCAAAATTCCCAAAGGTATGAATAACTACCCTGCTGCTTTTCTGAGGTTCAACAGGATGCCTGAGGTCGTCAAGCTCCCTTCGCACCTTCTTGGGTGTAACGGGCTTCATAATATACCCGCTGCAATGAAGCTCAATGGCCTCACCGGTATATTCGCTGTATCCTGTTGCAAATACAATGTTTACGGCGGGATTCATCAGTTTCAGTTTCTTAGCCAAGGTGATTCCGTTTATCTCCGGCATGTCTATGTCAATGAAAGCTACATGACATTGGGAGGCTCTGTCAAAATCCAAAGCATCTTTTCCGCTTCTGAAGCAATAGAGCTCTGCCGACGGTTCCGCTTTTTTTATGGCATCTTCCAAGGCTTCCAAAGTAAGTTTTTTATCATCTACCGCCAGAATTTTCATTATTATTCTCCTCACCGTCTGCGAGCGGCATTGTTTTAGGTATACTGATTATCGCCGTAGTTCCCTTACCCGGTGCGCTGCTTACATCAAGCGTGCCTTTGCACATGGCTTTCAGCCGTTTACGCACGTTTTCCATGCCGAGGTGCAATCTTTCGTCATCAGGGGGTCTGGATAAATCAAATCCCGCCCCGTCATCTATAACATAAATCTCATAATCATTCTCGTATTCTCTGGTTTTTATGGTTACCGTGCCGCCTCCCGGTTTCTTGGCTGTGCCGTGTTTAACGGCGTTTTCCGCCAGGGGCTGGACGGAAAGAGCCGGAACCATAAATCCTCCCGCCTGTATATCCAGCTCATAATTCAATGTGTCCTCCGAAGACATTTTTTCCAGCTCCAGATATGTCTTAACATGCTGGATCTCTTTCTCGATTGTTATTGGTGTCTCCCTGTTGATTGAAGACAAATTAAGGCGAAGATAGTCGGCAAAATAACTGACTGCCTTCTGTGCCTTGTGAGGATCCTTTTCGCAAAGCAGATATATGGAATCCAGAGTATTATACAGGAAATGGGGCTGTATCTGGCTGAGCATTATAGAAACTCTGAGATCGGTATTCTCCCTTTCTTTTTGGCAGTATCTGTCCACCTGCTCCTCAAATATAAAGACAAACAAACATACCGCGGAAATAACCGCAGAAAAAAGAACCATATACAAACCATATGCAAACAGCTGTATTATAAGGGCAATAGCAGGAAGTCCCGTATAGCACCAGAAGGCCAGCTGTTCCTTTTTTGTCAGTCTGTGCCTGTATAACACAAGCATTGTACCATTGAGTACCATGGCTAATATACTTACTGCCTGCGAAATCCAGAACAGGTCACCTCTGTGGTAAATATTTGCCCGGTCGAAATAATAGTACATATTGTTGAACTGAGAAATCAGCAGCAGTGCTAACTGGGTACCGTAAAAAAGGATTATTCCCATACGGAGATTCTTTTCTTTTCCCTTCGGGTCTATGCAGTAAAGGAGATACCAGGTAACAAAGAAAGTCAGCATATATCCGAAAAAGAATTCGCAGAAGTTGGCAATTCTTACCCCGAAAAAGGCTGCAGTTCCTGCCATTCCCTTTATGAGCTGCCCTGCCATGTTTGAAATAATATCTACGGCAAGGCATATAAATACTGCTTCAAAGTATTTCCCCGTTCTTTTTTCTATCTTTGTACCTACATGTACAAGTATAATTCCAAGGAGACAAAGAATCACACCGCACGTTTCGACTGATAAGTTGATTAACTTTATTTGCTCGGGTGTCATATGAACAGTTCCTCCATCTGCCTTTTTCCTGA
This sequence comes from uncultured Clostridia bacterium, assembly GCA_927797855.1. Taxonomy (GTDB): domain Bacteria; phylum Bacillota; class Clostridia; order Peptostreptococcales; family Anaerovoracaceae; genus SUG1106. The sequence continues at coordinate 12,338 of CAKMLH010000023.1, forward strand.
TTATATCAAATCAAGCGTGACAAAACCGTGTCACAAAAGGTCATAAATAAACTTACAATTCAATTTCTTTTTCCATTTCCGGGGAAATTCCCACAAGGCCTTCTATGAATACCCGGTCGACTTTGCCGCCTGCTATTACGACAGTGGATTCAATGGTTCCCGCCGGCTGGGGAAAAACAAATCTATATGTTCCCTCACCTTTTTCAAGACCAAAGGCTGCAGCGCATGCAGTGGTTCCCGAACCGCAGGAGCCCTCAAAATATGTAGTGTCCACGTCTTTTACATAAACGACCGGCACCAAAGGGCAAAGCTCTTTCTCCCCTGCGTCCTTGCCGCAGAACATTACGCCGAGAGCCGGCGGATTGTATTTTTCCATCATGTAGTCTTTAATTATATCGAAATTTTTTCTGTCTGCCGTTACGCCTTTAAGCACTACGTGCAATATTCCTCCGAAGTCCAATACCGCGGCTCTTTTCAGCTGCTGCCTTATGGCTGAATCCGTATCGCCTATCGGCAATTGGCTCAAGTCAATTTTCGACACAGAAAGAGGATTCGGCATTTTTATCTTGGTGTAATTTTTCTCTGTATCCACTTCTACCGTCAATATTTCATCGCATCCGCTCACGTCTACATTTACGGAGCCCTTACCCTTTATTCCCATTTTCTTTGCCGTTATCAGACCAAAGGAACGGGAGCCGTTTCCGCAGAACTCCAGTCCGCACATTTCCATTTTCCCGTCAGCGCCGCCGCCCGCGGGTGTGTCCAGAATAAAAGCGACCTGCTCGCCCTTCAGCTCTTTATCTGCCAAAAGCTGCCCCGCAACGGCCGGGTACTTTTCCCTGCTGAAAGAATCTTTTACAAAGATTGTTATATTCCCTGCAGGGTCTGCCACCATTATTTTGATCTTCTTTTTCATTTCACTGCTCCTTTCCTAAGGCTTCTTCCGATACCTTAGGTATACCATATTTTGCTGCGGTGTGCAACTTACTCCGTAAGTCAAGGCTAAAGTCCTGCCGCCAAAAATCCCGGCAAAATGCAACTTAAAACTTGAATAAAGGTCTCCGTTGTGTTATAGTAAATGAGCGTGAAAAAATATGGAGACGTATCGAAGCGGTCATAACGGGGCGCACTCGAAATGCGTTTGCCTTTCGGGGCACGTGGGTTCGAATCCCACCGTCTCCGCCAAAACCTAAAAGGGCTGTCTCGGTCTATTACCGGAGATGGCCCTTTTGGGTTTTTGTGATAAGATGCATGTGTGGGATTCGGACCCGAGAGGGCGTGACCGTTAGCGAGAAGGTATAATCCTTGATTTAACTGTCAGAAAGTGCTACAATATAATTGTATAAATACATCTGCTGTCTGTCAGAAATTTTTGGAGGTTCACCATGGCACTTGAAAATAAATTAGGGCTTACAAGTTCTGCCGACCTTGCCCGAGAAGAAGAACGCATCAGCAAGAAAAAGGCTGCGGAACTTTTTGAAAAAGGTATTTTAGATAATCTCCCTGCTGGCAAATTTTCAACCTTACAGGCAATCCATAAATATCTCTTTGAGGATATTTACGACTTCGCAGGTGAACTCAGAACAGTTAATCTCTCCAAGGGAAACTTCCGATTTGCTCCCTTGATTTACTTGCAGTCGGCCCTTGAGAACATCGATAAAATGCCGCAGTCAAGCTTTGACGAGATAGTAGAAAAATATGTTGAGATGAACATCGCTCACCCGTTTCGGGAGGGCAACGGTCGCAGCGCCCGCATCTGGCTCGACCACATCTTAAAAAATGAAATCAGCAAGGTTGTCGATTGGAGCAAGGTCGACAAGGAAGATTACCTGCTTGCAATGGAGCGCAGCCCAATTAAGGACATAGAAATCAAGCATATTTTAAAAGCAGCACTGACTGATGAAATAAACAGCCGTGAGATTTATATGAAAGGTATCGATCACAGTTACTATTACGAGGGTTATACAACCTTTAAGACGGAAGAATTGTAATCTTGTTATAAATCGACAATCCGTTCTATTGCGTACAGCGGCAGATTAACAAGCCATCCTTCTTTTTTGAAATCCGCCATCGACGTGCGAACAGATACCTCGGGCGTGAATTTTTCCTGATAGGTTTTTAGGCTTTTCGCTCGGAGATTTACCTCTGCCTTAACCTCTACGGGAATGATTTGTTCGCCGGTATCAACAATAAAGTCAATCTCACAAGAACCTCTGTCATTGGTGTAATAGTAAACGCCTAAATCTTCGATGGTTTTAAGTTGCTGACAAACATACTGTTCCGTAAGAGCACCTTTGAATTCAACAAAAAGATCGTTCCCATCAAGCAAGGTGCGCTGGCGGAGTCCTGCCATGCAGCCAAGCAGTCCCACATCAACAACAAATAGTTTAAAGGCTTTCAAATCCTCGTATGCTTTTAAGGGGATGCCGGCAGCTTTTACACGGCTGACCTTATGAACAAGTCCGCAATCGGAAAGCCACATAATGGCGGTTTCATAATCCTTAGCACGGGCACCTTCCCTGACAAGACCGTAAACAAACTTTTTGTTTTCTTTTGCAAGCTGAGAGGGTATGCTGTTCCACAGCATACGAATTTTCGGAACAATTTCGTTCGGTGCGTGTTTTGAAAAATCCTGCTCATAAGCAGCAAGGATTCTCTTTTGTATATCACGGACATCATTGAAATCCTTATTTTCCGCAAAGCTTTGTACCGCTTCAGGCATCCCGCCAACAAAATAATAATGCTTGAGGGCATCGATATATGTTTGCTTAAAGCTTGTTATCATTTGATAGTCTCGGTTTTGGAGCAAATCCGCAAAGCGTTCCTTGTCGGTTGCCATTAGAAACTCCCTGAAGGAGAGCGGATAGAGCTTTAAGAAATCGACCTTTCCTACCGGAAAAGATGTTCCTTGGTGTAATGCAATTCCCAGCAGAGAGCCTGCGCATACGATGTGATACTCGGGTGCGTTTTCATAAAAGTATTTAAGAGAACTGAGCGCTCTCGGAACTTCCTGCACCTCATCAAAAATTAAAAGCGTATTATCAGGATCAATTTTTCGACCGGCATATAACTCCAAGCCCATAATCAAACGGTCGGTATCCAGGTCGGAAGCGAAAAGCTCCGCCATTCTTGAATTAGAATCGAAGTTGATATACACGGTATCGGCATAGTAAAGCTTACCGAACTCTTTCATCAGCCAGGTTTTGCCGACCTGTCGTGCTCCTTCAATAATTAACGGCTTACGGCGTTTGCTTTCTTTCCATTTTATTAATTTCTCAATGGCAATTCGGTACATATACACACCTCCATATCATGATACGAATGTAGTATACCACAATAAATCAAAAATTGCAACGAACATTTGCAATATTATCACATTTTTTACAGCGAACTTCGTGCAAAGGTGGGGTATTTGCAAAGTCCCGAACTCGTGGTACAATGGTTTTGATAAAATTGGATAAACAGAAATTTTACAGGGAGAGAACAATGAACTATAAGATTATAGATAAAGATACATACTACCGCAAAGATGTTTTTCGTCATTTTTCAGAAGACTGCAGGTGTTCAACTTCTATGACTGCAAGAATAGACGTTACCCAGCTGGTGAGATATTCCAGAGAAACGGACACCAAGTTCTATATTAATTTCCTGTACGTCCTTTCAAAAGTGCTGAATTCAAGGGATGATTATAAAATGGGCTACCTCTGGCAGACCGATGATCTGGTGTGCTACGATACAATAAATCCCACCCAGTACATATTTCATGAGGACACAGAAACCTGCACTCCGGTTTATACGACGTACCATAAAGATTACAAGACATTTTATAATGGGGCGCAATGTGATATCGAGCAGGCAAAAAAGACGAGGGAATATGGTCTGGATATGGAAAACCACCCCAACTGGTTCGATGCATCGTACATTTCGTGGCTTTCTTATGACTCTCTTAATGTTGAGCTCCCTGACGGTCATCTTTTCTTTGCACCCATAATCAACTGGGGCAGATACCGTGAGGAAAACGGCAGGTTTGTAATGCCTGTAAGCGTCCGCCTTAATCACGCCATTGCCGACGGATATCTGACAGCCAATGTGTTCAGGCTGCTGGAAAAAGAAATAGACGCCTTCTGCACCGGTGCTTGAGAAATTTCACATAAACGCACATAACTCACTAAATTTTTTTATTACATTGTAAGGAGGTATCACACATGGAAAACAATATGAAAAGAGTTTACGATTATTTAAAGTAAATGGTAAACCACCGACGTTCTTCCCAGAACCTCACTTTTTTGAGATAATTGTGTGCAGTTGAAAAACTTTCTCAACTTTTCACACTTTTTAAACTCAGGAGGTTTCAGA